>SFQP01000118.1 GCA_004562975.1 bacterium | reverse complement strand
CACACCGTGCAGTTCTACCAGCACCACGAGAGTCAGGCCACGGCACTCTTGGCCCGGGCCGACTTGGTGTTCTGCCTTGACTTCAGCCAGCCCGGCCGTTTGCAGGAGATGCAGCACGCCGTGATGGCCTCGAAGGCCGAGCGCGTCGTGATAGACCATCACCTGGATCCCGACCTTGCCATGGCTTCGCAGGTGTATTCCTTCCCGCAGCTCTGTTCCACGTGCGAGGCCGTGTTCCGCATCCTCGTGCAGTTGGGAGCTTTCGACCAGATGAGCAAAGCCGCCGCTGCCTGCCTCTACGCCGGAATGATGACCGATACTGGCGGCTTCACCTACAACTCCACCCGGCCCGAAATTTACGAAATCATCTCCATGCTCCTCACCAAGGGCATCGACAAGGACAAAATATACCGTAACGTGTTCCACGTTTATTCGCCTGACAGGTTGCGCCTCACGGGCTACATCCTCTACGAAAAGCTGCGGTTCTATGCCGGTGGCAAAGCGGCTCTCTTCACCCTGACCCGTGAGGAGATGCAACGCTTCCATTTCATCCGGGGCGATGCCGAAGGTTTGGTCAACCTGCCTTTGCAGGTCAAGGGAATGCGGCTGAGCATCTCGCTGCGCGAGGACACGGAGCGTGATGTGGTGCGCGTTTCGTTGCGGTCGGTCGACGATTTTCCGTGCAACCTTATGGCCGAGGAGTTTTTCAACGGCGGCGGTCACCTGAACGCTTCGGGCGGAGAACTGCCTTTCCCCCTCTCCGCCGCTGTCGAGACAGTGGAGCGTGCCATCGAGGCTTACGCCTCCCGGCTGTAAGATGTCGCCCGGCTGTAATGGCATGGGGCATCACCTTCAGTACACGGTGCGCCCGGTGATGCCTGATTGACTGACCTACTCATAATCATCTCTTGCCATGAACCGTTTCTTTCTCTTCCTGTTATTGATGGTGTCCATGTTCCCCCTGTCGGAAACAGTGACTGCCGGTGAGTGTGGTATCCAGGCCGGAGCGGAAGTCCCCGTCGCAACAGACACCTTGCGGCTGCTCTCCATCGGCAACAGTTACAGTCTCGATGCCACCCTCTGTTTGCCCCAGCTGCTCAACGATGCGGGGGTGAGCAACCGGCAGTTCGTCATTTACTGTGCGATGAAGGGCGGGGCATCGCTCGAATATTGGCGCAATCATCTGAAGAACCGACAAAAGGTGGAATATCTTTACCACATGGGAGGTCAGTTGAAGTTGCCGGAGCGTGACTGGACACTGGAAGAACTGCTCGGGCAACGGTGGGACATCATCGTCTTGCAGCAGGCATCTAAACAGTCGGACAACTATGCCCATTACGTACCTTATACAGAAGAACTGCTGGAGGCCATTTACCGGCTTTGCCCAAACAAGGAGGTGCGCGTGGCCTGGCACATGACGTGGTCGCATGCCGTGTTCTTTGATTGCCCACCTTATCACAAGAATGGATGGGAGGACATCGCCGCTGCCACGCGACGGCTGTGTGACACGTACAACCTTCCGCTGATAATCCCTTCCGGCACCGCCATACAGAATATGCGGAGCCTGTACCCGAACGATATAATGGCTTTCACACGCGACGGTACACATATCGTTTACGGCATGGGGCGTTACATCCTGACCCTGACTTGGTATGAAACCTTGTGCCAGCCCATGTTCGGAGTCTCGCTGTTGAACGTGCCACCTTCCCAAAAAGTATGCGACATCAATGCTGGCGAAACGCCCTATTATCCTATCAACTCCGCCAATTATCCGATAGCCCATTTTTGCGTGTGGCAGGCCATCCACAACCCATACGGCCTGGTTCCCACCTACCGGGGCAAATCCTTCAATAGCTTGCTGCGCTGTCCCGGCAGCCACCTCACCGTCCCCATGTACGACCTCTCGGGTCGTCCGGTGAAAGGGAAGCCGGGAAAAGGCGTATATATTTTAGGAGAAAAGAAAGTGTTGTTCTGAGGTAGTGCCTATGTTTAGAGTTGAAAGTTTATGAGTTTAGGGTTTATAAGATTACCTGATGCGGCGATGTTCTCCGCCGTTCCAAGAGCATTTGTATCAACCTTAAACTCATAAACTTTAGGCTCTAAACTTATAAACTGTAGACTTTAAAACTATAGACTTTTAAACTCACAAACTCTTTGACTCACTTCACATCCACCTTCTTCAAGTACTCCTCAAATTGCCGGCGCGTGCCGTTGAACACATTGATGTCCACCTCCCCCTTGATGCCGTTCACCCGTCCGTAGGGAGTCAGTTGCCAATGAAGCAAACGCACGTAAGGCTTATAGGCACCGTAGCGCGCCACCCAAACATCGTGGGAGCGCAAGGCCGCCGGGGCATTGACGAGGTGGTTGTTGACAAACTGTTGGCCCACATAAAGCACCGGCTTACGGCCACAAGCCTGTTCCACCCTGCGCATCCACACCATGACCTCGCGAAACATCTTCGCTTCGCCACCCATCTGCGCAATCTGTTTTTCCGTAGGCTCCAGGTCCAGCACGGGCGGCAGGTCTGAACGCAGACCGGTGGTTTTTTTCAGGAAAAACTTTGCCTGCTCTTCACCTGTGCTGCCAGGGGCAAAGAAATGGTAACTCCCCGTGGCAATGCCGTGACGGCGTGCCTGCCGGGCATCGGCAGCATAGTAGCGGTTCACCACGCTGCGCCCCTCCGTGGCCTTGATGTAGATGAACGAAACGGGATAGTCCACCTTACCTTCCACCCTGCGCCCCGGCCCCAGCCCCGTGATGCGCAACTTCTTCCAATCAATGGCGTACCGCTTGCGGCCTATCTCGTGCTGGTAGCGCGAGATGTCGATGCCGTAGACGCGGTCGGGGGTGTAGACCATACGTTCACCCTTGAAACGCCCATTGTCCCACCTTCCGCAGCGGAGTAGCGTGTTCCCCTTGAGCGCGAAGCCGTGGCCCTCCCTTCGTCCGTCCTTCCATTCTCCCTGATAGTATTCCCCGTCGTTTCGCCACAACGCCCCTTGTCCCTCCGCTTCCAGCTTGTTGCTGAAATACCCCCGGTAGCGTCCCAGCGAGTCCGTGCGGATGCCGAAGGCCAGGGTGTCGGCCTGCCAGATACCCTCAAAGCGCGTGCCGTCCGGGCGCAGCAACACTCCCCAGCCTTCGCGCACTGCAGCGGAGGCGGAAGCACCGATGCGCATCAGCCCCTCGTACATACAGCTGTCGGCAAGCTGTCGGCGCACACAGCGCAGGCCATCCCGCCTTGCATCCGCCGGGTTGGGGATATGCGTGCCCGGGGTGTGTTCCGAAGCATCATCTGTTAGCCGGCGGATGAGGGCTTTCCCATTTCTCCACCACCACACGGGCCAGGTACTTTCCTCGGCCAACAGCCGCGCCACCTCGCCAGAGCCGGTGCGCTGTCCCCCTTGCTGCACGCCGCACAGGTTGCCCGAAGGATTGACCCAAACTCCACCCTCTGAACAGGGGAAGAGGGTCGCCCCGCGCTTCAACTTCTCCGCCTGCACCGAACGGGTCAGCCCGCCATAGTCGTTGAGCGCAAAGAGCTTGGCTTTGTAAGCGTATGCCCCGAAACGGTAAACGGAGAAGCGTGCGGCCTCGCGTGGCAGTGCGCCGTGGCTGAGGCGGAGCAAGAGCAAACCATCGCGGCGGCGCACTACGGCGGCAGGATAGGCCGTCGTATAGTTCGTCCAAACCCGCACCGTGGCGTGCAGCATTGCTGGTGCGAGCGTGTGCTCCAGGGCATGGTGCAGGCATTGGTGCAGCGAGTCCGTTTGGCGGAACTGTTGCAGCGTCTGTTCGCGAAAGTCCATCACCTCGTTGTAGCCATCGTCCGCCACACTGTGCATTTCGGCATATTCGTCCAAAGCAGCCAGCTCTTGGCGCATCCTTTTTAGCTGCCGCTCCAGCACGCTGTCAGCCGCTTCCAACCGCTGGTGGGTTGCATGAGCCGGCAGCGTGTCGGGGGCGCACCCCATCAGCTTGTCTGTGGTGACCACGTGCCCTTCGTCGGAAACAAATGCCCCGGACTGCTCCTCGCTGTGCGCCACATCGTCCGCCCGGAACGCCACCACGTGTACACTGTCGTCCGGCACGCTGAGGTAGAGCGTATCTTTCGGTCCGAGAGGGAGGGCATAGGTGCTTTTGGCTGATATGCGGCACACCGCCGACAGTTGTGAGGCCGTGCTGCCAGGCACGAACTGCCAGAGGAGCAGCGATTCCGCCAGGAGGATGACGGCAAGGAGAAGAGCAAACAGGAATTTCCGTTTCATGATAAGGCAATGCGGTTGTTTTCAGACATGGTGAGATGTGGGGCGATGAACGCAGAACGCAGACTGTGCGCCTTGTTGGCCGACAAAGTTATAATTTTTGCTAATTATAATAGAAGATACATACTCTCTTAAACCAGAAAGTTTGCAAATATGTATAGAGTCAACAAGCAAGTGCAATATTAAGAATAATGTTTGAAGAACTCCTTCACTGGCGTTGAGAAATTGAGTTTTTCTCTTGGTCTTCTATTGA
>SFQP01000117.1 GCA_004562975.1 bacterium | reverse complement strand
CAACCATGGCCTTCACGGCCTTTTGCGTTTCGGCATCGTAGCAATCGGAGGTCATCCATTGCTTGGCCACTTGCTCGCATTGAGCAATGAGCTGTTGGGAATTGTCCATAGTATGGTTCGTTTAAAGAATATGACGATGATGAAGAATTTTTAACTCAGTCAAGGGGAAGTATCTCTATCCAGTAACCGTCGGGGTCGCTGATGAAGTAAAGCCCCATGTCGTGGTTTTCGTAGCAGACGCAACCCATTTCCTTGTGGAAGGCGCGGGTGGCATCGTAGTCGCCGGGTACGCGAAGACAAAGGTGGAACTCACACTCTCCCAGATTGTAGGGTTGCGGATGGTCGCGGAGCCAGGTTAGTTCAAGCTTGAAGTCGCTTTGTGCGTTCTTCAGATAGACAATCTTAAAAGCACCTTCCGGGCCGTCAATTTCGCCGCAGGGTGTCAGGCCGAGTGCTTGGCGATAAAACTCAATGCTACGTTCGAGGTTCGTGACATTGATGTTGAAATGGTCAAATTTTCCGTTAATTTCCATATTCCGTTGGTTTACAGGGCAAAGATAGTGCAAGGCGAGCGCAGAGAAAAAATAAAACCGCAGGTTTTTGAATTATGTTTGCCTTTGTTGTTGGGTCTGCATGAGGCAATTCGTAATTTCGCGGCTGAAATAAACTAAACAGTAGAAGTATATGCTGAACACAGTAGTTTTTGATTTAGACGGCACCTTGCTTGATACCTTGGGCGATTTGGCCGGCAGTGTGAATTACGCGCTTCGCAAACACGGGTTGCCGGAATGTTCGTTGCAGGAGGTAAGGAGCTTCTTGGGAAACGGCATTGTACGTTTGATGCAGGGAGCTGTGAAGAATGCGGTGCAGGGCGAGGCGTTTGAGGAGGTGTTCCAAACATTCCGTTCGCATTATCTGGAGCATTGTCTGGACACCACGCAACCCTATCCGGGCATATTGCCCATGATGGAAAAGCTCCGTGAGGCAGGGGTGAAGATGGCCATCGTGTCGAACAAGCTGCATCCGGCGGTGCAGGAGCTGAGCCGGCGTTTCTTTGCGGAACTCGTGACTTCGGCGGTGGGCGAGAGCGAAACCGTGCGGCGCAAGCCAAATCCCGACGGCGTGCTGAGGGCACTCAAGGAGATGGGAAGCAGGCCGGAAGAAGCCGTCTACGTGGGCGATTCGGAAGTAGATTGGGAAACGGCTCGCAACGCCGGACTGCGCTGCGCCCTGGTGTGTTGGGGCTTCCGGGATGAGGAATTCCTGCGCACCCTGCCCGGCACTTTCGCTTATGCTCAAAGCCCCGACGACCTTTTGTCCCTTTTCAAGTAGGCGCAAACCTCCTGCAAGCCGCATTGCGCGCATTTCGGCGAGCGTGCGGTGCAAGTGTAGCGGCCATGGAGCAGCAGCCAGTAGTGCGAGGCGGCCACCTTGTCCTCCGGGATATGTTTTCTCAGTTCCATCTCTACACTATAAGGCGTGGTGCACCGCGCCGGCACGAGCCCCAGGCGGTGGCTGACGCGGAACACGTGGGTGTCGACCGCCAAGGCCGCCTTCCCGAAGGCCACCGCCTGGATGACGTTGGCCGTTTTGCGTCCCACGCCGGGCAAACGGGTAAGTTCCTCCAGCGTGGAGGGCACTTCGCCCTGAAATTCGCTGCACAATTTCTGTGCCAGCCCCACAAGGTGCTTCGCCTTGTTGTTGGGATAACTCACGGAACTTATATAGGAGAAAATCGTTTCGGGCGTAGCGGCGGCCATGGCCTCCGGCGTGGGGTAGTCGGCAAAAAGTCGCGGCGTGACCATGTTGATCCGTTTGTCGGTACATTGCGCCGAGAGCACCACGGCAACGAGTAATTCAAAAGGGTTGGAGTAGTGCAGCTCCGTTTCGGTGGAGTCCATCGTGCTCTCCAGGAAAGCCAGCACGTGGGCGTATAAATCTTTTTTTCTCATGGAAAAGAAGGGGGAAGAAGGAAAAATCAAACAGGTTTCCACAGCAGATTGCCCAGGGCAAAGCCGCCCGCCACGCAGCACAGGCCCGACAGCAGAGAGGAAAAGGCGTAGGCAAGGCTCCATAAGTACAGCCCTTGGCGGAGCAGTTGGAATGTCTCGTTCGACAGGGTGGAAAAGGTTGTGAAGCCGCCGCAGAACCCCGTGACGAGCAACAGTTGCCACCAGCTGCCCGGCCTTCCGCTGAAGTAGCCCATCAGCAGCCCGATGCCCAGACAGCCCAACACGTTGGCGGCATAAGTGCCCCAAGGCCAAGGACTTCCGGCAGGAGCTGAGAGCCACATTCCCAAAGCGTAACGGCACAGGCTTCCCACGCCGCCCCCAAGGAAAACACACAATAATTCGCGCATGGAAAGGTCTGGATAAAGAGTGAATGGAACGAAAGGGAGAGTCTCGGCGCAGCCCGTCTGCTTACGCCCCTTCCTGTTGCAGCTGCGCCAGTCGGCTGATGTACTTCCCCAAGATGTCAAACTCAATGTTCACCTTGCTCCCCACCTTCAGCGCGTGGAAGTTCGTGTGTTCGTAAGTGTAGGGAATGATGCACACCTTGAACGTGTCGGCGGTAGGTTCGCAAACCGTAAGGCTGACCCCGTTGACCGTCACAGAGCCTTTGTCCACGGTGAAGTAGCCTCGCGCAATCATTTCCGGCGAGCTTTCGTAGGAGAAGGTATAGATGAAACTTCCGTCAGCATCTTCAATGGAAACACACGTGGCCGTTTGGTCCACGTGTCCCTGCACGATGTGTCCGTCGAGCCGTCCGTTCATGAGCATGGAGCGTTCCACGTTGACCATGTCCCCCTCCTGCCATTCGCCCAGGTTCGAGCGGCGCAGCGTTTCGTCCATGGCGGTCACCACGTAGCGGTTGCCGTCCGTACTCACCACCGTCAGGCACACCCCGTTGTGGGCCACGCTTTGGTCAATGTGTAGTTCGTGTCCGAAGGCGCATTCCAGGGTGAAGTGTTTGTTCTCGCGGTCCTGTTCCACGGCCACCACGCGCGCCATGGCTTCTACTATTCCTGAAAACATAATGCTGTTTATTGTAAAATAAGTTGGGATTTGCTTGAGCTATTGTTGTTTGAACTTGCAAGCCTTGTCGTCCAGTTCTTCTATCACCACCGTGTCGCCCCGTACAATCAGCTTGCCGTTGCAGATTTCGTAGTCCTTGACATGGCGTTCCAGCTGCGTGAGGTTGATGAGCACGCCGATAGCCTCACCGCCGTCGCGTGTCGTCATGGCATAGCGTTCACCTTCCTTCAGGTCGCCGTATATTTTCCCGTCCGTGCCGTCGTTGGCCGTGCGCGTAACGTACAGCGTGTCCCCTTGGTCGGAAATGAGGGTAAAGGTGCTCATGCCAAATTCGTCGGACGTGCCGTAGATGGTAGAGTCCGCCATGTGTTCGGCGGTCTGGTCATTCATGGGGGCGGCGTTGTCTGCGTTGGAACCTGTCTGTTTGCTTTGGTTACGGCAGGCCGTCGAGAGCAGCAAAGCGGCCATGATGGCTGTGGCAAAATATTTCATGGAGAAAGAAAAACTTTAGGGAAAAGAAAAAGTACCGGCCATGGGTTCCAAGCGAGGCAGGACCTCATGGCCGGTATGCTAAATATCCTACTTGTGTTTACGCTTCCGGATTCAGGCTGATTTGCAGTTCGTCCAGCTGTTTCGGGTCAACAGCCGAGGGAGCGTCGAGCATCACATCGCGTCCGGAGTTGTTTTTCGGGAAAGCAATGCAGTCGCGGATGCTGTCGAGGCCGGCGAAGAGCGAAACCCAGCGGTCCAGACCGTAGGCCAGGCCGCCGTGAGGAGGAGCGCCAAACTTGAAGGCATTCATCAGGAAGCCGAACTGCTCCTGTGCCCGTTCGGGAGTGAAGCCCAGTACATCGAAAATTTTGGCCTGCAACACGGCATCGTGGATACGTATCGAACCGCCACCCACTTCCACACCGTTGCACACCATGTCGTAAGCGTCGGCCAATACATTGGCAGGGTCGGTGTCCAGCAGCGGAATGTCCTGCGGACGGGGAGCGGTGAAAGGATGGTGCATGGCCAGCAATCGGCCTTCCTCTTCGCTCCATTCGAACATGGGGAAGTCGACCACCCAAAGCAGGGCAAACTTGTTCTTGTCGCGCAGTCCCAGGCGGTTGCCCATTTCGAGGCGCAGTTCGCAAAGCTGCTTGCGCGTCTTCATGGCATCGCTACCCGAGAGGATGAGGATGAGGTCGCCGGGCTTGGCCTGCATCTTCTCTTTGAGCCGGGCCAGCACTTCGGGCGAGTAGAACTTGTCCACGGAACTCTTTACCGAGCCGTCGTCGCCCACACGGGCGTAAACCAACCCCTTGGCACCGATTTGCGGTGTCTTCACGAAGTCAGTCAGCTGGTCAAGCTGTTTGCGCGTGTAGTGGGCGCAGCCTTCGGCGCAGATACCGCCGATGTAGGCAGCCTCGTTGAACACACCGAAAGAGCCGGTGTTTTGCAACGTGTCCATCAGTTCCACAAATTCCATGCCGAAGCGCATATCGGGCTTGTCCGAACCGAAGCGGCGCATGGCCTCGTGCCAAGGCATACGGATGAAGGGCTCGTTGCCCAGGTCGTAGCCTCTCACCTCCTTGAAGAGATACTTGGCCATTTCCTCAAAGGTGTTCAGGATGTCGTCCTGCGTCACGAATGACATTTCGCAGTCAATCTGCGTGAACTC
>SFQP01000116.1 GCA_004562975.1 bacterium | reverse complement strand
ACGCGGCGTGCTGCACCTCTCTATCCTCGTGGAGACCATGCGGCGCGAAGGCTACGAGCTGCAAGTGGGACAGCCGCAGGTGATTTACAAGGAAATCGACGGCCAGAAGTGCGAACCCATCGAAGAACTCACCATCAATGTGCCCGAAGAATTTGCGTCAAAGATGATTGACATGGTCACGCGCCGTAAGGGCGAGATGACTTCCATGCAGAGTCTGGGCGAAAGGGTGGACATCGAGTTCGACATTCCCTCGCGCGGCATCATCGGGCTTCGTACCAACGTGCTCACCGCCTCGCAGGGCGAAGCCATCATGGCCCACCGCTTCAAGAACTACCAGCCTTACAAGGGAGACATTACCCGCCGGCAGAACGGCTCCATGATTTCGCTCGAAGCCGGTACGGCCTTTGCCTATGCCATTGACCACCTGCAGGACCGTGGCCGCTTCTTCATCAACCCGCAGGACGAGGTCTATGCCGGACAGGTGGTGGGCGAACACGTCCACGACAACGACCTCGTGGTGAACGTAACCAAGGCTAAGCAGCTCACCAATATGCGCGCCTCCGGCGCCGACGACAAGGCACGCATCGTGCCCCCCGTCATCTTCTCTCTCGAAGAGGCATTGGAGTACATCAAGGAGGACGAATACGTGGAGGTTACCCCCAAGTCCATGCGTATGCGCAAAATCATCCTCGACCACTTGGCCCGCAAGCGCGCCGGCAGGGACTGACGTTCTGCCGTTCCTGACCGCCGTCACCACGGCGCAGCGCATCTTATCCTTTCTTCGGAAAACATATTTTTCCCCATATCCCAAACAGTCCGGAATCTGTACGCCAACAGTTCCGGACTGTTTTTCTTTTCCGCCCTTTTACCTCCCCTCCCGCCGCTTCCCATCCCTCTTTTCCGCCTTCCGCACCCCCTTTCTGCACCTTCTACCCCCCTGAAAACCGCCTTCGGCGGTATAAAAGGGTTGGGACGGATCTTGTTCCGCTCCAACCCTTTACCCCATCTGCGGGAAGTAGGTAGCCCGCGAGTACTTAACGTCATTTTTTTCATTGTTAGGACAGTTCGAAGTAATTCGCGCTGTCCTTTTTTGTTGTATGATAGTGGGGTATGGAAATTACAATATGGAAAGGCACGAAAAAGGCCGGGGGCACGCATGGGAAACCCACAGGAAGAGAAGCCTGTGCGGGTGGCCAATGCGTGCTCCCGGCTATGTCAGTTGGCGTTGGGAGCTATGCTTCCGGTGCGGTCTCCACACCCTTGAGCGTGGCGCTGGAGGCTTCGGTGATGCGCAGCCACACCCGTTCGCCCGGCCGGTGGTTCCCCCGGTCGAACACCACCACCTTGTTCTGCTCCGTGCGTCCGAAGAGTTGTTCGCGCGAGCGCTTGCTCACCCCTTCCACCAGCACCTCGTAAGTCTTTCCGATGCACCGCGCGTTGCTCTCCGCGCTCAGCTCGTTCTGCAACGCAATCAGCTCCTCCAGTCGCCGCACCTTCTCCTCCTCCGGCACGTCGTCCGTCAGGTGGCGCGAAGCATAAGTGCCGGGCCGTTCGCTGTATTTGAACATGAAGGCCGAGTCGTACCCGCATTCGCGCATGAGCGAGAGCGAAAGCCGGTGGTCCTCCTCCGTTTCCGAGCAGTAGCCGGCAAAGATGTCCGTGGACAGGCCGCAGTCGGGCACGATGCGCCGGATAGCTGCCACGCGGTCCAAGTACCACTCGCGGGTATATTTGCGGTTCATGAGTTTGAGAATACGGTTTGAGCCGCTTTGTACGGGCAAGTGGATATGGCGGCACACGTTCGGCTCCTCGGCGATGACGCGCAACGTATCGTCGCTCATGTCCTTCGGGTGCGACGTGCTGAAGCGGATGCGCATATCAGGCACCGCCCGCGCCACGCGGCGCAGCAGTTCGGGAAAGGTGATGGCCGGTTCGTCCGCCGTGGCCGGTTCCCAGCGGTAAGAGTTCACATTCTGCCCCAGCAGCGTCACTTCCTTGTAGCCCCGCGTCTGGAGGTCGGCCACCTCACGCAGGATGCTCTCCACGTCGCGCGAGCGTTCGCGGCCCCGGGTATAGGGCACGATGCAGTAATGGCAGAAGTTGTTGCATCCGCGCATGATGCTCACGAAGCCCGAGATGCGGCTGCCGCAGTAGCGTTCCGGCACCACATTTCGATGTTGATAGCCTTCTGTCCGGCTTCGGCCTGTGCGATGAGGTCGGGCAGGGAGAGGTAAGCGTCCGGTCCCGCCACGAGGTCGGCACCGTGTTCGTTGAGCAGACCCTCCTTCACCCGTTCGGCCATACATCCCAGCACCCCCACGATGAGTTTCCGTCCTTTTCGTCGCAAGGCGTTGAGTGCTTCCAATCGGTGAATGATTTTCTGTTCCGCATTATCGCGTACGGAGCACGTGTTGAGGAACACGGCATCCGCCTCGTCGATGTTATCGCAAGGTTCGTAGCCGGCCATCCGCATCACGGAGGCCACTACTTCGCTGTCAGCCACATTCATCTGGCAGCCGTAGGTTTCAATCCAAAGATGCTTCATATTGGGGACAAAGATAGTGCAAGGCGAGAGCAAAGAAAAGAAAAGCCAAAGGATTTTGTTTTCTTTGCCGAGCCGCAGCCTATGTTATGGAAAGATAGTGCAAGGCGAGAGAAGAAAGAAAGCAAAACGCGAGTTTTGCTTTCTTCTTCCGAGCCGCAGCCTATCTTCGCGAAGCAAAGTAGTGCAAGGCGAGAGCAAAGAAAAGCCGAAGGTTTTTAATTTTCCTTTGCCGAGCCGCAGCCTATGTTATGAAAAGATGCTCTGTCATGTTGCCATGTATCAGTCCTGGGCATTGGCTTGTCCGAATCCCTTTTTCGACATAAAGGGAAATCTGCCCAGTCGGCGCATCTTGTTTATCTTCTCCTTCACAGACGTTGCCTTAGAAGGAACAACTGATTTTGCAAATGCCGGTACCATTGTCGAGCGCTGGCCTATGGGTTGATAATTGTAAGTATAATAGTAGCGGCTACCACCATTTTCCACCCAAGCTTCAGTCTTTATACTACCGTCATCATTTAAAGTGAATTCTCCATTGGATTCACTGGTACCCTCGTATCCTTCTCCTTTATAAGTTTCTTTGTATGTCACTGGCAAATTTTGGGAGAATACTCCAAAGAGTCCGGATGCCAGTGTACCAGTTTCGTCATCAATATATGCTATGTATTGTTTGTATTTGTTTGGCTGGTTTCCATAAGTGAAATATAATGTCTCTGTGTATGGTTCAGTGGATTTCTCACCATTCCTTTCATATATTACCACACCCTTACACGTGCTCGAAATCAGGTTGCCGTTTACCCATGTGAATTCAAACTCATTTGTCTCAGTTTCTTTGTAGTTATCATCGGGATATGTAGAAGATATGCATTCATCTTTCCATAAAAAAGTTTGCTTGATCAGATGTCCGTCTTTGTCATAACTGCAGTTCATTTCTGTTTTGCCAATATATCTGTCGCCATCATCTTTTTCATCATATTCCCCTTTTAATGAGGCGATGTACCCCTTGTTTGTGAAGGTAACGCGCAATAATTCATCGCCATCCCAGCTCATGGTACCTTTGTTATAGTTGATTTTGAATTCATATTCCTTCTCGGGGCCTTCATCCGGGTCATCGTATATCTGATAGCTTGCTGTGGGTCTGGATTTGCTATCGTATTCGAAAAAGTAGGTGTACTCTTCTTCACCACCCCATTGTGACGAATATTTACACGTGACAGAAGAAATCTGCACTTTCGCCTCGTTTTGCAACGGATTGTCTACAGAGGAAGAGCCTCCATTGTCGTCATCGTCGCTGCACGAAACAAAGCATACACTTGTGAGAAGCGTAGCAAATAACATTGAAAAAATCTTTTTCATGGTTTTGTAGTGTTTGCTGCCTATCGACTCACCAAGTGTCGGCTGTTGAAAATTTAGGATTGAGGTAGTTCTGCAACAGTTCTGTAACAGTTTGGCCTACATACGAAAAAAGCGTGGAGAGTCTTACTGGTCACCCGCTCCACACTCTGAGACGCTGGCATGTGCCCATCCTGTCAGGAACGAGCAACGCACAGAAACCCACGCCGATGAGTTTATATACATACCACCATCAGCCCCTATACCTCATGACAAGGCATAAAAGCATCCTGGGTAAGCTATAAAGACATCCCATGAGCATCTATCGTTGCATTGTCCTATGACTGGATTTGAAACTGCCAGATTTCAGAGTGTCAAGGAACAAAGCGCACAATAAACGCTTTCCCGTAAATAGCGACTTTCCACCAATCCCACCGTTTGGCTGCCTCCGGATATACCGTTTGTCAGCATTCGGCGTGGGCATCCTCAGAGTGACTACAGCACGCTGCAGTTCCCCCGTGGGAAAGAAAGTCGATACAAATATAGGTGTTTTTGTTAATTACGGCCCATGCAACCCATCAAAATTCAGGACATTCTATAGAATTGTTAGCTGTTGGTCTTTCACCTGTTCACGAGTTTCCCACTCGGACTCCCCCAACCGTCTGGGCACAAAAAAAGGGATACCACTGTATCCCAACCTTGTTAACCTTAAATCTAATACTATGAAAAACACGTTGCAAAGATACGGCCTGAACGCAAAAATGCAAGAGTTTGTACCTACTTTTTGTAAGATGTGACAGTTTTTTAAGTCAAAAAGATGGTTTTTGTCAATCAAATGAAACAAAAATGATGGCTTTTGAATTTCTTTTTGTCGCTTTGGAAACAGAAAGAGGAGAGGCCGCGATGGTCTCTCCTCTTGTCTTCGGGAAAACGATGTGGGTGTTTCCGATTACTTCAAGTTCGGGTTGATTTCGCCCCACTTTTCGATTTCGGGCACGATGTTCAGCGTAACCAGCTCGTCGCGCATCTTGCAGAGGTGGGCGTAACTGGCATCGAGCGAAGCAAGTTCCTCGGCCGTGCCTTCGGGCATCTGGTAGTGGCAGCCCGTCTTGTCGAGCGTGGTGTCCATGGCCATCATGATGTGGTTATACTTTTCGTTGTTCACGAAAGTACCTGCGGGGAAACGGAAGGTTTCGCCGCCCATCACGGAACGTATCATTTCCACAGAGAGGTATGCCGGGCTCTGGAACGAGGAACGGCGACGCAGCTCGATGATCTTGGCACCACCCTGGATAACGTCCTTGCGCATCTGTGCCCATTCCTCTTCGGGGAATTCGGCTGTGCCGATGATGTCGGTGAGCTTGCGTCCGTCGATGGTAACCTTGCTGCCGAATACGGCCATCTGCTCGCCGTGGCCGCCGTAGGTGGCGCAGCCCTTCACTTCGCTCTGCATCACGCCGAACTTCTTGGCCAGCGCGCTTTGCAGACGGGTGGAGTCAAGGGCAGCCAGCGTGGTAACCTGCGAGGGTTTCAGTCCGCTGTAAAGGAGCGTTACCAGACCGGTGAGGTCGGCGGGGTTGAAGATGATGACCACGTGTTTCACATCGGGGCAGTAAGTCTTGATGTTCTTGCCCAGCTGTTCGGCTATCTCGCAGTTGCCCTTCAGCAAGTCCTCGCGGGTCATGCCCTCCTTGCGCGGAGCACCGCCGGAGGAGATGATATATTTGGCATCCTTGAAGGCTTCGGCCACATCGGTGGTTGCCACGATGTTCACGTCGCCGAAACCGCTCTGGCGCATTTCCTCGGCCACACCTTCGGGCGAGAATACGTCGTAGAGGCAGATGTTGCTCGTCAGACCCATCATCAGGGCAGTTTGTACCATATTGGAGCCGATCATACCGGCGGCACCAACAATCACGAGTTTTTCGTCAGTTAAAAAAGCCATAGTGTATTTGAATTTAAGAGAATGATGTCGGAAGGTTTTTCCGGAGCTCGCGTGAGCTTTTATGCAAAAGTACAAAACTTGGGGATTATTCCTGCTTTGCACCCCATAAATTTCCGTGAAAGTTAGCGGCGGGCTTTCCGCGTGCTTCGGACAGTGTGGTCATTAGGTCCGTTTTCTTGTCCTGCATCTACTTCTTTTGTGCCGGTTTCACGTCGAGCCGGAAGGTGGAGCAGGGCATTCCGCCGGCATTGATAAGGCAGGCAGGGGTGAAGGGTTTCCAGGCGTAGCGCACCTGCGTGGGGATGGCCACACGGGGCAGGCGCAGCACGATGTCGGAGCCTTCGATGCGTGCTTCATGGGCAGGGAAGAAGATGCCGTTGCGGCTGCACATCTCGAAGTATTCCGGTTTCAAGGGACCGGCGAAGCGCAGCTTTTCGGCGTGGGAGAAACGGATGCGCACCGTGCCATAACCCTCGGCCTCGGCACTGAGGGGCTGCGGGCCGCAGGGTTCGATGTGGGCGAAGCCGTAGGTGTGGTGGAGCACAGCGGAGGCGAGGCGGCGGCCCACCACATTCTTGCGCCTGGGATGCACGTCGAGCGAATCGCCCACATCGCTCGACACCACCATGTAGGTATGGTCCAGGCTGTCGGCCAGGCGACGTTGGCTGTCGCGGAACTCGGGCCAAGAGGGGCGGGTGGAGATGCTCGAAAGTTGCACGAAGTAGAAGGGCAGCAGGGGGTTGTTCCACGCCTTGCGCCAGGAGGTTTCCAGGGCGGGGAAGAGTTTCTCGTGCATCTCCACCAAATCGGCGTTCGACTCCCCTTGGTACCACAGCACGCCACGCACGGCGTAGCCGGCGATGGGTCGGATGGCGGCGTTGAAGAGGTAAGTGGGCTCGAAGGGATGGTGGTGTTTTTTCTTCTTGGCGGCTTTGCCCGGAGAGTGGTTTCGTCAATCCAGCCCTCGGTGGTGGAACCGCCCACGGCGTTGCTGATGATACCCACGTGGCATTTCAGGCTGTCGGACAGCATTTTGGCGAAATGGAAGCCGATGGCGGAGAAGTTGCGCGCCGTTTCGGCAGCACATTTCGTCCACTCGGCGCGGCGGATATAGAGCCCTTGATCCACGGAGTCCATGCGCTCTTCGTTCCATACCTCGGCATAGAGCGGCCAGCAGCTTTCCATATTGTAGAAGTGGACACGGGATAGGAGTCCGGCCAATTTGAGGTCTTTTTCGGCGGTGCTGCATTCGCTTACGCGCAGCTCCATGTTCGATTGTCCGGAGCAGATCCACACTTCCCCTACGTAGACATCGGTGAAGGTACGGCAGCCGGCTTCGCTCTCGAAGCGCAGCACATAGGGCCCGCCGGCTTCCATGGGTTTCAGGGTGGCGCGGAACGTGCCTTCATCGTCGGTCTGGGTCGTTGTCTGTTGGTTTCCCAGCACAATGCGCACAGTGGTGCCGGGCTTGACGCGTCCCTCCATCACGAGGGGAATTTGGCGTTGCAGTACCATGTGGTGGCCGTAGGTGGCGGGGAGTGTCAGCGTATCGGGCATCTCTGCCGTAACGCAGCCCTGTGCCCGTCCGATACATACGGCGAACAGACTGTAAACGATGAGGATGAACCAATATTTGATATGTTGCATGGCGAAGGGTGTAAAGGAATCTGCTATACGCGGCAAAGATAGTGCAAGGCGAGCGCAGAGAAAAATGAAAAGCCAAAGGATTTTCATTTTATCTGCCGAGCCGCAGCCTATCTTCGCGAAGCAAAGTAGTGCAAGGTGAGCGCAGAGAAAAATGAAAAGCCAAAGGATTTTCATTTTGTCTGCCGAGCCGCGCAGCCTACCCCCGGACTTTATGCCTACAAGAGCCGGACTTGTTTTGTCTACTCGCCGAGTAGGAAAAAATAGTCCTGGACTTGTGAGCCGGGCATCGCCGTTTTGTTGGACTGGCGAAAGAATGGATTAGATGAAGCGCGGAATGTGAATTTTTGTAATTTCTTGGAACCCCCTCCTATCCTTCACCTCGCTGTCTGAAGCATTCGCGCACGTTTATATACGTATTTAATTCCCCCCAAAAAGTATTCACCCATTCACAGATGAAAGTAAAACTATTGAAAATCAACTGTTTAGGTGTGAACACTTGGCACTTTCAAGTGTTCACATGCATTCACCAAGCCTTCACACAAGCTATGGCCGTGCAACGCCATAGGTTTAACAAATATTGACCTTTAATGAAAACAGAGATGACATGATGCGCGTTGTTTGACTGGATTTCTACTGCTCCTGCATTCACGAAGAAACTGAATGATGGAATGGCAAACCATGAACGGGCGGTGTGAATACTTGAACAGGCAAACCTTCACACGCTTTTCCTATGAAAATCAGAAGGAAACGGTCGGTCTGTGAACGAGTGAATGTTTTTTGGGGGATTTATTTACGTATAAATACGCGCGCGTGAGGGGATTCGGATACGTATTTTACGTGTCTTTCTCCGTCATCCGTGGCCCAATGGATAAGGGCGCGGAATTGCGGTAACAACGTACCTACTTTCTGCGCCGTTTGCCGCGCCTCATCGTTAGATTCCACTAAAAATCCCCGCAACCCTTGCGGACTGCGGGGAAATATGTATGTGAAAGAAAAATCCCTTTGCGGTTGTTATTCCTCTTCCTTCACTACCACGTTCTTGCGGCTGAGCGTTTTCAGGGCAATGGGAGCGGCGAGGAAGATGGACGAGAGTGTACCGAAGATGACACCGAGGA
>SFQP01000115.1 GCA_004562975.1 bacterium | reverse complement strand
AATCTTGCATCATCCCAAATTAACCTGCAGACTCGGGATTACCTCCCGATGAAGCAGAAATGTCTAACTTAAATGCTACTTTTTGTAGCGGAATCATTTATCTTTTTTCATTAAAAATGCTTACTTTTGCCCGAACCCTTCATCACTTGACGAAAAACGTACAATAACCAATCATAAAACAATGGAATCACTACTTAAAATCGTTACGAACCCCGCTTCCATTGCCCACCTGGTGGTGATTTATGCACTGGTCATCAGTCTGGGCGTGAAATTGGGAAAAATCAAGTTCGGCGGCGTTTCTCTGGGCGTCACCTTCGTGTTGTTCGTCGGGATTATCGTAGGACACATCTACAGTCACTACATCATTGACCCGGCCACGAGCGACTACATCACCCACGCCGCGCAGAAGGAGGTGATCGACTTCGTCAAGGAGTTGGGCCTGATTCTCTTTGTCTACTGCATCGGCCTGCAGGTGGGGCCGGGTTTCTTCGCCACCTTCAAGAAAGGCGGCGTGGGCATGAACCTGGTAGCCGTGGGCATAGTCTTGCTGAACATCGCGGTGATGCTGGGCCTCTACTTCCTGGTGTTTGACCACAACAACTTCAACCTGGCCATGATGGTGGGCACCATGTACGGTGCCGTGACCAACACGCCCGGTTTGGGTGCGGCCAACACGGTCGTGAAGGACTTTGCTGGCGACTGGGGTCCCGGCGGTATTCCTGACCTCGCCTCGAGCTACGCCTGCGCCTACCCCTTGGGCGTGGTAGGTATCATTCTGGCCACCATCCTCATACGCTTCCTGTGCAACATCAAGCTGGAAAAGGAACAGGAGGCCATCCGCCTGGAACAGGAGCGCAATCCGCACGCCACACCCGTTCACCTGGTCATCAAGGTGACGAACTCCTCGGTGGTGGGCCGTACGCTCCACGAACTGCACTCCTTCCTGAACCGCCAGTTCGTCATCACGCGCTGCATCCAGGACGGCAAGATGTTCATTCCCAACGGTGAAACGAAACTGGAGCTGGGCATGGAGGTTCACCTCGTGTGCGCCGAGGACGAAGCCGAACCTATTTCGGCCTTGATGGGCGAACACTTGACCGACCGCCAGTGGAAGGACGACATCGACAAGTCGAAGTACGTGAGCCACCGTCTGGTCATCACGAAACCCGAAATCAACGGCAAGACGTTCGGACAGCTGCACTTCAGCACCATCTATGGCGTGAACGTGACCCGCGTGACGCGTAACGGCATGGACCTCTTCGCCGACCGCAACCTGCGCCTGCAGGTGGGCGACCGCATCCTGGTGACGGGTAGCGAGGAGAACATCGAACGCCTCAAGCGCGCCATTGGTGCATCGGTGAAACGACTCGACCACCCCAACGTGGGTGCCATCTTCTTCGGCATCATGCTGGGTATCATCTTCGGACAAATAGACTTCGGAGGCGGCGTGAAGCTGGGACTGGCCGGCGGCCCGCTGGTTGTGGCCATCCTCATCGGCGCATTCGGCTACCGCTACAAGATCAACACTTACACCTCGACCTCGGCCAACCTGATGCTGCGCGAGGTGGGCTTGCTCCTCTTCCTCAGCAGCGTGGGCATCCAGGCAGGAGCCAAGTTCTGGGACACCATCATGAACGGCGGTCTCCACTACGTATGGACCGGCTTCCTCATCACCGTAGTGCCTATCCTTATCATGGGCATTGTGGCACGCAAGGTGCTCAAGCTGAACTACTTCACGCTGATGGGCCTTATCGCCGGCTCGAACACCGATCCCCCCGCACTGGCTTTCGCCAACCAGACCGCCGGAAACGACGCACCGGCTGTGGGCTACAGCACGGTGTACCCGCTGGCCATGTTCCTGCGTATCCTCATGGCACAAATCGTGCTGATGATTTTCCTGGCATAAAGGCCGGATTGAGGATATAAGGGCATAAGGTTATGAGGGATGAGGGATATGGTTATAAAGTTAGTCTTGGAGCGCAGTATTTTTTACTTGGCAAAACCTTCTGACAGTAACTTTATAACTTCATCACCTTATCCCTCATAACCTTATCTTTCATGACCCCATCGAGGGCTTGGAACCTTCAAACATATCACCCAACCGGCACCGAACGATAATTATTCATCACTACTTTCTTTTTTATTGATGATATAATTGTATTTTTGCCGCCAAGCACCCGCATTCGGGCGCACAAACAGAGACAACCTATATAACAAACCGAAAACTCTGGTCAACATGAACTTCAAATCCATCCTTTGCACCCTGGTGCTTTTCTGCGCAATGGCGGCCACGGCTTCCGCACAGCTGCCTTCCGTAAAACTCAAGGACATCAACGGTAAAGTGGTCGACACGGCCAAACTCTCCAACGACGGTAAACCGTTCATCATCAGCTTCTTCGCCACTTGGTGCAAGCCCTGCAACCGTGAGCTCAAGGCTATTCACGAAGTGTACCCCGATTGGCAGGAGGAAACCGGCGTTCGCTTGGTTGCCATCTCCATCGACGAGGCACAGAACGCCCAGAAGGTGAAGCCCATGGTCGATGCCGCCGGATGGGAATACCAAGTGTTGCTCGACCCCAACAGCGATTTCCGCCGCGCCATGGGCGTGAACCTCATACCCCACGTCTTCATCATTGACGGCGAAGGCAAAATCGTGGAAAGCCGCAGCTCCTACACCGAGGGCGGCGAACAGCATCTGATCGAAAAGGTTCGCGAACTCTTGAAATAACATGTTTGGTAGCGGACAGGAATAGCTGGTTTCCGGTGGTGCGGACCAGCTGTCCTGTCCGCATATTTTTTTCATTTTCCCACACAACAACATTACTCACATGAGAAAATATGCCGCAATGGCGGCCATCGCACTTACCTCGGCGCTGCCCCTGCAAGCACAGACCGACGATGGCAAGAAGTTCACCCTGCACGGCAGTGTGCAGAGCGACATCCTTACCTTCCCCAATGAGGACGATAAAATCGGTACCGGAACTTATGAGGACGACTTCATGACCAATACCTACGCCGAGCTGCACCTGCTCAATAAATATGTGCAGGCGGGCGCACGACTGGAGTATCTGGACCACCCGTTGCCGGGTTTTGAAACGGACTTCAAGGGATGGGGATTGCCCTACTTCTACCTGAAAGGTACATACAAGGGAGCGGAATTGACACTCGGCGACTTCTACGAACAATTCGGCTCCGGTCTCGTGCTACGCAGCTATGAGGAACGCTCGCTGGGCATCGACAACTCGCTGCGCGGTGCACGAATGGTGCTGAAGCCGGTGAAGGGTATGACGCTCAAGCTCCTCGGCGGACAACAACGCTATTACTGGCACCACCGCAACCTGGACAACTGCTCACCCTGGACTTGGGGCGGCGACATGGAGGTGAACGTGGACCAATGGTTCAAGAAGATGGACGAAAGCGGCACACGCCTCTTGCTGGGCTTCTCCGCCGTGAGCAACCACGCCGGGAAGGAAGCGGACATCTACACCACGCTGCCCACAGGCGAGCCTAACGAGAGTACAGGCGAGCCCACAGTGGAACCTTATGCCCTGAAAATGCCCAAGAACGTGGGGGCGTTCGACGTACGCGCCAACTTGCAAAAAGGAAACTACAGCTTCTTGGCAGAATATGCGTGGAAGGGACACGACCCCTCGACGGCGAATAATTTCACTTACCAAAAGGGCAAGACGCTCCTGCTTTCGGGTTCTTATTCCAAGCGCGGCATGAGCGTACTCCTGCAGGCCAAGCGCAGCCAGGACATGGCGTACCGTTCGCGCCGCACCATCAGCAACGCATCGTCGGCCTGCTACATCAACCACCTGCCGGCTTTCTCCTACCAGCACACTTACACCCTCGCGGCCCTCTATCCCTACGCCACACAGATGGCTCCGGGCGAATGGGCCTTCCAAGGGGAACTGGGATATACCTTCAAGCGCAAGACATTCCTCGGAGGTAAATACGGAACCAACCTGAAGGTGAACTTTTCGCACGTTCGCGGCATCGACCAGAGCACGGACGAAACGCACACCAACGAGCCGGGCGGAAACGGCGCGGAGTCGAAATTCTTCAAGATGGGTCCCGAAACGTACTACCAGGACATCAACGTGCAACTGGAGAAGAAGGTGAACAAACAGCTGAAGCTGAACTTCATGTACTCCAACCAGCGTTACAACCAGCAGGTGGTGGAAGGACACGGCGAGAAGGCCATCAAAAGCAACATCTTTGTGGCTGAAGGAAAATACCAGTTCTCACCGAAATTCACCCTGCGCGGCGAAGCGCAGTACCTGCACACCAAGCAGGACCAGAAGGATTGGTGGTATGGCCTGCTGGAACTTTCCATACTGCCCCACTTCATGATTTCCATCAGCGACCAGTACAACGGCCACGTGCCTTACTTCAAGGCAAACGGCTCGGAAGACGCTTCACGCGGTACGCACAAGGAACACTACCTGCTCGGCTCCGTGGCCTATACGCAGGGGGCACACCGTCTCCAGCTGAGCTACGGCAAGACGCGCGCCGGCTATAACTGTTCGGGCGGTGTCTGCCGCTTCGTGCCGGCCTCGAAGGGCCTGCAGGCCAACTATACTTTCACTTTCTAACTCTTTTCAACCACAAGCTATTATTTGTATTCCATGAGAATATATCCTTTCATAGCAGCCCTGGGCTTGGCGATGGCCGCGCTCACAGCCTGTGAGAATGTCGACGAGAACGAACGCTTCAACGGCCCCGTGGACATCACGCCCAAGAAGAATGTGCTCATAGAGGACTTCACCGGACAACGCTGCGCCAACTGTCCGCTCGCAACGGA
>SFQP01000114.1 GCA_004562975.1 bacterium | reverse complement strand
TGCCGAGATGCAGCACATTGTCCACCGCCTTTTGGCCGCCGCTTCCGATGCCAAGCTCCGCCAGGACATGAACGTGGAGGACGAGTATTTCATGGCCATTGAGAACCGTGATACCAAGATTATGATGATGGAAGAGCAGCTCGCCGCCCAAGACCAGCAACTCGCCGCCCAGAATCAGCAGCTTGCCAACAAGGATCAGCAACTCGCCCATCAACAGGACATCATCCGGCAATCCGCGCGCAAGATGAAGGAAGCTGGCATCGACATCGCCTCCATTTGTGCCATGACGCAACTTTCAGCCGGTGAAGTGGAGCGGTTGTAAAAAGCAGTCGTCGTGTCAGGCGTTTTGACACCCCAATCTTCCCGTCAATCCATTCTATCTGCATCCCACAGCCAGCCCATTGCCCCTTAACACCACGGCGTGACGAACCATCCTCAAATAAAAATAGTACTTTTGCCCGCAGAAATCAAGTAAATCAAGCATAATGAAAATAGAAAAGCAACTCGCTTCCGCCGCAGCCGCCGCTGTGCAAGCCCTTTACGGGCACGAAATCGCCGCCAGTCAGGTAACGCTGCAAAAGACCAAGAAAGATTTTGAGGGACATCTCACCCTCGTCGTTTTTCCTTTCCTCCGCATTTCCAAGAAGAAGCCTCAGGACACCGCTGCCGAGATTGGCGAATGGATAAAGGCCAACACCCGGCTCATAGCCTCCTACAATGCCGTGGGCGGCTTCCTCAATCTCGTCATAGCTCCCGCCTGTTGGGTCGACCTTTTGGAAGAAATCAACGCCAACCCTCGTTTCGGCATCACTGCCCCCACCGAGAGCAGTCCGCTTGTCATGATAGAGTACTCCTCGCCCAACACCAACAAACCCCTCCACCTGGGGCATGTGCGCAACAACCTCTTGGGCTGGGCATTGGCCGGAGTGATTGAAGCCAACGGCAACCGCGTGGTCAAGACCAACATCGTGAACGACCGGGGCATCCACATCTGCAAGTCGATGCTGGCCTGGTTGAAATACGGCAACGGCGAAACGCCCCAGACCGCCGGCAAGAAAGGTGACCACCTGATAGGCGACTACTACGTAGCCTTCGACAAGCACTACCGCGCCGAAGTGGCTGAGCTCAAAGCGCGTTTCGTGGCCGAAGGCATGGAAGCCGAAGCTGCCGAGGAGAAGGCCAAGAAAGAAAGCCCCCTTATGCAGGAAGCCCACGCCATGCTCGTCAAGTGGGAGCAGGGCGACCCCGAAGTGCGTGCCCTTTGGCGCAAGATGAACGAGTGGGTTTACGCCGGCTTCGACGAAACCTACAAGGCACTCGGTGTCAGCTTTGACAAGATTTACTACGAGAGCGACACCTACCTGGAGGGCAAGGAAAAGGTCGACGAAGGTTTGCGGAAAGGCATCTTCTTCCGCAAGGAAGACGGTTCCGTCTGGGCCGACCTCACCGCCGAGGGACTTGACGAGAAGCTCCTGCTCCGTGCCGACGGCACTTCCGTTTACATGACGCAGGACATCGGCACCGCCAAGCTCCGTTTCCGCGACTTCCCCATTGACAAAATGATTTACGTCGTAGGCAACGAGCAGAACTACCACTTCCAGGTGCTCTCCATCCTGCTCGACAAGCTCGGCTTCGAGTGGGGCAAGAGCCTGGTCCACTTCTCCTACGGCATGGTCGAGCTGCCCAACGGAAAGATGAAGAGCCGCGAAGGCACCGTGGTCGATGCCGACGACCTCATTGCCGGCATGATAGCCCAGGCCCGCCAGACAGTGGAAGAGGCCGGCAAGTTCGACGACATGACCGAGGAAGAAAAAGCCGAAGTGGCACGCATCGTGGGCATGGGAGCTTTGAAATATTTCCTCCTCAAGGTCGACGCGCGCAAGAACATGCTCTTCAATCCTGAGGAAAGCATCGACTTCAACGGCAATACAGGTCCCTTCATCCAGTACACCTACGCCCGCATCCGTTCCATCCTGCGCAAGGCTGCTGATGCCGGAATCCAGTTGCCCGAGAAACTCTCGCCTGCGGTCGGGCTGTCCGTGAAGGAAGAAGAAATCGTGCAACACATTGCCGACTTCGCCGCCGTGGTGCGTCAGGCCGGCACCGAATACCAGCCCGCCGCCGTGGCCAACTACTGCTACGAGCTTGTGAAAGAGTACAACCAGTTCTACCACGACTTCAGCATCCTTCGCGAGTCCGACCCCGACAAGCAAGCTTTCCGTCTTGTCCTTTCGCTCAACGTGGCCAAGGTAGTCCGTTTGGGCATGGGACTGCTCGGCATAGAGATGCCCGAACGAATGTAAGACGTTCCCGTTCATTTTTTCTTCAAGCCTGCCGACCGGATGTGGCCGGCAGGCTTTTTTCTCCTTTCCAAGCGATATGTCCAAACAGAAATACTACGTCGTATGGCGTGGCCGCATACCCGGTGTCTACCTCACCTGGGAGGAGTGTGAGGAACAGGTGAAACAATTCCCCTCCTCGGCCTTCAAAGCATTTGCCACCGAGGCTGAGGCCCGGCAAGCCTTCGAAGCCGGGCCGCCGCAGCGTCCGGCCAGACCTGCCGGCACTTCCCCGTCCGCCTCTCAGACAGTGACTGCTGCCACGCCCTCTGATGCCGGCCAAAACTTGCAAGCGGCTTCCCCCTCCCTGTTAGGTCTTGAGAACAATGCTCCGGGCGGCCATGCGAGTGAGCCGTCCGACCTCCTGCTCAACCTTCCGCCCGAAGTGCGCCTCGATGCCCTGGCCGTCGATGCCGCGTGCAGTGGCAATCCCGGCCCCATGGAATACCGAGGCGTGAGCCTTGCCACCGGTCGCGTCGTGTTCCACTACGGCCCCCTGTACGGCACCAACAACATCGGCGAGTTCCTCGCCATCGTCCATGCCCTCGCCCTGCTTACCGCCCAAGGCAGCCGCATGGCCGTCTATTCCGACAGCCGCAACGCCCTGTTGTGGGTGCGTGCCCGTCGTTGCCGCACCACTTTGCAGCGCACCGAGCGCACCGAGCCGCTTTTCCGGCTCATCGAGCGGGCCGAGCGGTGGCTCAACACCCACGATTTTTCCGCCATCCCTCTGCTCAAATGGGAAACCTCCCGCTGGGGCGAAGTCCCGGCAGACTTCGGGCGCAAGTAAGGCAAACAATATACCCGAAATCGGGATGGAATGGCTTAAACCGCTCTTTGAAATCTTAAAAAAACGTAATCGGGGGGGGTAATTCGTTATATGGAGGTATGTTTCGGTGTTAATGGATTGTAATGCATACTTTTGCAGAAGCTTAGCTGCGCTCGGCATAGCTTGGGGCAAGCTTGGCTCTGCTCGCGCTGGCACAATCTTTATAACCTTATAACCTGGGAGCGAAGCGACCATAACCTTATAACCTTTAACTTTTGGTACCTCCGAAAGTTAAACCCTTCACCTATATCATGAAGCATTCTTTTCTTTACATCCTGCTCATTTTCCTCACGGCCTTGCCCGTGCGGGCCGACATCGTTACGGGTCGTTTCGTCGACGCCGCCACGGGCGAGCCGTTGTCCGACTTGGAGAGCACGGCCTACAGCCGGCCCAATGAATACAGTTTGACTTACCGTTCGTTCACTGCCGACAGCTTAGGCTGCTTCAGCTTCTCGATGAGCGGCGATGACTGCTGGATAGAGGCCAAGTACATCGGCTATCATCCCCGCACGGTGCATTTCTCCGCCTTCGAGGGTAACGACACGCTGCGCTTGGGCGACATCGCGCTGAAGCCCTCAGAGGTATTTCTGCGTTCGGCAGTCGTCACGGCGCGTGCCAAGCGTTTCGTCATGCGCGGCGACACGGTCGTGTTCAACCCCGATGCCTTCAACCTGAGCGAAGGAGCGCGGCTCGACGAGCTCATCAAGCAGTTGCCCGGCGTGACGGAGAAGGACGGAAAGCTGTTCTGGATGGACAAGCCCGTGCGCATCCTCGTCAACGGCGAGGAAATGTTTGCCGACAACACCATCTTGCAGGAACGCCTACCGGCCGAGGCCGTGGAGCGCATCAAGGCGTACAACAAAGCCAGCAAACTCAAGGAACACACGGGGCGCGATGACGGCGAGGAAGACCATGTGCTCGACATACAGGTGAAACCCGGATTTTTGGAGAAGTGGTATGGCTCCGCCAAGGGCACTTACCAGACTGACGACGGCTACTTAGCTCGCCTCGACGCCATGTACCTTTCCACCTCCGACCCCCTCATGGCCTACGGCAACGTGAACAACATCAACCAGCAGATATTCGACAAGACCTTCCGCTCCATGGCCAGCGGCTCTTCCAGCCCCTTCGGCAAGCAGCAGTTTGGTTCTCTGGGCTACAAGCATCAGTGGAAGACGCGGCAAGGCGAGAAAGAACTGAACCAGTCCTTCTCCTTCAACGTCCAGGGGCAGCACACCGACGGCTGGGGTAGCAGCCGGCAGAGCCATGAGACCTATCTTACTTCGGGGGGACGCACCTACGGACTTACGGACAGCAAGGAATACAGCCACCTGCTGAAGCCCGACTTCTCCTTTTTAGGCAAATTTCAGTTAGACAGCATCACCTGGCTGAACGTGCGGGGCGGATGGAACTACGAGAAGAAACGCGAGGAACAGACGGAGCGCAGCGCGGCCTACGATGCCGATCCCTACGGCTTCGCCCGTAATCCGTTGGACGCGGCTTTCGCCACCGACCATCCGGGCCAGGAGGCTGGGATGCCCGTTTCGCGCTCGCTGTACCGGAGCACATCGTTCTCTGAAGAGATGAACAGCAACGTCTCCGTAGAGTTGCAGCGTCTGTTGCCCGGCGATGCGAATTTGCGC
>SFQP01000113.1 GCA_004562975.1 bacterium | reverse complement strand
TTCACTCCGTAAAGCCAATGAGCCTCAATCATTTCAAAGCCTTTGTTCATCATCGTGGCCGAGTCAATGGTAATCTTTGCCCCCATTTTCCAGTTGGGATGTTGCAATGCCTGTGAGGGTGATACCCGCTCCAGTTCTTCATGTGAGAAGTGGCGGAAGGGACCTCCCGAAGCCGTAAGTAGGATGCGCTGGATGTGGTTCTCGGCTTCGCCGTTGATACATTGGAAAATGGCAGAGTGTTCGCTGTCAACGGGCAGGATGGGCGTTTGGTTCTCGATGGCCAGCTGCTTGATGATGCCTCCTGCCACTACCAAAGTCTCTTTGTTGGCCAGGGCGATAGCCTTTCGGGCTTTCAGAGCAGCCACGGTGGGCTTCAGGCCGGCAAATCCCACCATGGCAGTGAGCACGGTGTCTACTTCGCTGTGCTGTACCACCTGGCAGATAGCATCCTGCCCCGCATACACCTTGATGGGCAGGTTGGCCAAAGCATCCTGCACTTTTTCATAAAGAGCCTCGTTGGCAATGACCACGCAGTCGGGAAGGAACTCACGAGCCTGCTTGATGAGCAAATCAGCGTTGTTGCCCGCCGTGAGCACGGTTGCCTCGAAGCTGTCGGGGTGGTTCTTGATGACATCCAGCGCTTGTGTGCCGATGGAGCCTGTAGAACCTAATATCGCAATGTGTTTCATCTTTTGCGGTGAGAGTTAAAGTTCAGGCTTTTCTGTTCATTACTCCGGATTGTTGAGGTTCAGAAGCCCTTCCGGTAGGCGGAGCAAAAGCGAGCGGCCGGGATAATCAAATTGCACCAAAAAGTCTGGGTGAAAGGGAATGATGGTTTCTCGTCCATAGTCATCCTCAATGTATAGCAACACGTTGGCCGAGGAGTCATCCACACTGACCACTTGGCCAAGATGACCACTCTCGGTGTCGCTCACAGTGTAGCCCGTGAGTGCCTTGAAGCTGGGGAGCATGGGTGCAGCCTCATCATCCTCCGGCTGCGACACTTCCGCTTTGGGATAGCATACCGCATGGCCTACCAGACTGCGAGCCTGTTGCTCGGTATCGATGTCCTCAAATTTGAAAATCGCAGTGTCTGCATTCTTGAAGCGGTATTCCTCCCAGAAGAAAGGCACGAGGATGCCGTCCATGTCAAGTATGAGGTATGGCGAATGGCCGGTATCGAAAATGTCATCGGTGAAGCAAAGTTCCACTTCACCTTTCAGCCCTCGGTGTTTGGCTATGTAACCTATGCTGAAAACGTCTTCTCTTCGGATCATCTGGATGGTCAGTTAAGGCTTTCGGGTGATGCAGGCCCCCAAGCGTCGGAGCCTTTCTTCAATACATTCGTACCCCCGGTCAATCTGTTCAACATTATCAATCTGGCTGACACCCTCTGCGCTGAGCGCGGCAATCAGCAGGGCTATGCCGGCACGGATGTCGGGCGACACCATGCGGCGACCCCTCAAACGGACTTTGTGGTCGTGACCCACCACCACGGCGCGGTGCGGGTCGCAAAGGATGATTTGTGCCCCCATTTCAATGAGTTTGTCGACAAAGAAGAGCCGGCTTTCAAACATTTTCTGGTGGAAGAGCACCGAGCCACGAGCCTGGGTGGCCACCACGATGAGCACGCTGAGAAGGTCGGGGGTAAGTCCCGGCCATGGCGCGTCAGCCAGGGTCATGAACGACCCGTCCACAAAGGTTTCTATTTGGTAATGGTTCTGCTGGGGAATGAGAATATCGTCGCCCTTGATATAGAGCTTGATGCCCAGCCTACGGAACGATTCGGGTATGATGCCCAATGATTTCACGCCGGCTCCACGGATGGTCAGTCCGGAGCCGACCATTGCCCCCATACCGATGAAAGAGCCGATTTCAATCATGTCGGGCAAGATGCGGTGTTGCACGTTACCGTGCAGCTTTTCCACACCGGTGATGGTGAGCAGGTTCGAGGCGATGCCTTCGATATGAGCTCCCATTTTGTTCAGCAAATGGCAGAGTTGCTGGATGTACGGTTCGCAGGCGGCATTGTAGATGGTGGTTGTTCCTTGTGCCAGCACAGCCGCCATGACCAGGTTGGCTGTGCCGGTAACAGAGGCTTCGTCGAGGAGCATATAAGCACCCTTCAGTTTCTTTGCCTCAATGTTGTAAGTGCCTTCCTCCTCGTTGAAGAAGAATCTTGCCCCCAGCTTCTGCATACCGTAGAAATGCGTGTCGAGCCGTCTGCGCCCGATTTTGTCACCACCAGGCTTGGCGATGCGCGAAATGCCGAAGCGGGCGGTCAGGGGGCCGATGAGCAATACAGAACCCCTGAGGCGAGCACAACGGTCCAGAAATTCCTTGCTTTGCAGGTATGCCAAGTCAATCCGGGCGGCACAGAAGGTACAGTCGCCCGGCCCGTTCCATTGCACTTCCACCCCCATCTCTTTCAACAGCGAAATGAGATTGTTGACATCCAGTATGTCGGGAATGTTTTGTATGCGCACCGTTTCGTCTGTCAGGAGTGTGGCGCAGATCACCTGCAACGCTTCGTTTTTGGCTCCTTGGGGAGTGATTTCCCCTTTCAGCCTGTGTCCGCCTTCAATGATGAACGTACTCATAGCATTTGTTTGTGTGGTGTTCAATCAGGTATTTGTGTCCGGCAAAGGGTCAGAACAACCCCTTGTTCTTACGGGTACGGAAGCGGTTCTCCCCGATGTTCATGAGTTCCTGTCCGTCCCGTTCAAAGTCCGGTTCCACCTTTCCGTTGGTATAGAGCGCAATGTCGTGTGCCACTTTGGCATCCTGAATACCATCGCCTTTCCAGTCGGCCAGGTTACGTTTCATGCGGTTGGCAATGAGGCGTATAAGGCTGTCGCGTGACGGTCCCTCCTCCATCTCAGCCAGCTGTGAAAGGGCACGTTCGAGCAATCTACCGTAGTGGCGGAAACGAATCTCCCCTTTAGGGTAGGGCAGTTTGTTTGGCGGCACGCGCTGCTGCTGTTTCTCGCAGATTTCAAAGGGATAGTCAATGTCGAGCTTGTAGTATGGCTTCAGCATAACGTTGCCTTTCGTCTTTGTTCTCGATGGTCAAGGCATAGTCCACCATGTGCTGCACCATCCGGCCATATTCAGGAAGTTTCAAGGCAGATTGTGTACTGTTATATCCGAAAGATTCGTCGGTATGGTTCGGTTGCTGAATATCCATAATCAATCATATTATAAATTGCGCTTTAGGCTACCTGTCTCCAGTCCCTTGGGCTTGCTTTTGATGGCCACGAATTCTTTGAGGTAAAAAGGTTCAAAGTAGGCCACGTCAGCAAATTCCCCGCGAGCCATTGCCATTTCGGCAAGGGGAATCATGTTGCGTGCCAAGGGTTGGGCATCCGTGATGAAGTGCGCGTTGGGGTGGCAGATAACCCCCTGGCATTTTGCCGCCCCGTTGCCCATGAAATAAACCGGCCCCTTGCTGAGCCAGGGCAGGAAGGTGTCTTCCTCCACTACCACGGCCCGGATGGGAGCCACTTCGTGCAGGGCGCGGTTGTACACGGCGCAATACACCTCCATGCGGCGTGCATCAATCATAGGCACCAGGAGAGCTTCATCGGGAAGGTCTGGGTTATGGAGCAGCGTGGGTACCGTGATGATTTTGAGAGAATCCACGGCCAGGAGCCTGACATCCCTGCCGTAAGCCACCCCTTTGGCTGCCGACACGCCGATGCGCAGCCCTGTGTATGAACCCGGCCCCTTGCTGACAGCCACCGCGTCGAGCGGGATGGCGTGGCTATCGGCAAACGACAGCGTTTCGTCAATGAAGCCGGCCAGTACGGCTGCATGCGAAGGGCCTTCGTTGCAGGTTTGTTCATACAGGCAAGTACCGTCTTGCGACAGTGCCACCGAACAAACGTCTGTCGATGTTTCAATATGTAATATGCAGGACATGCAATTTATAAATCAAACTTTAAACATTATACATTGACTACCGCCTCACCCCTTGTGCCTGTTGGCGCGCCGGGTACGGATGTCCGCTTTTTTCTTGGCTGCTCCCGAGCCGTGAGCTCCCGTGACATATCCTTTCTTTTTGGCCTTCGTCTTCACTTTGCCTTTGCCGGCAGCCGGAGCGGCCTTACCTCCTTTAAATGTAATGCCTCCGATGATGGCTCTTTCAATTTCCTCATCGGAGGCCTTTCTTGTCGTAATGTCCATTCGCAAGAGATTAGTGATGGAACAGTCTGATGCCCGTGAATGCCATGGCCATGCCATATTTGTTGCAAGTGGCAATGACATGGTCATCGCGCACGCTTCCTCCGGCTTGTGCCACATATTTCACGCCGCTTTTGTGCGCCCGCTCAATGTTGTCGCCGAAGGGGAAGAAAGCGTCGGAACCCAGTGCCACCTCCGTGTTTTGTGCAATCCAAACCTTCTTCTCCTCGCGGGTGAGCGGTTCGGGCTTTTCCGTGAAGAACTGCTGCCATACACCGTCGGCCAGCACGTCTTCGTAGTCATCGGAGATATACACATCGATGGTATTGTCGCGGTCGGCACGGCGGATTTTCTCCACCCAGGGCAGGGCCATCACCTTCGGGTGTTGGCGTAACCACCAGATGTCCGCCTTGTTGCCCGCCAGACGTGTGCAGTGAATACGGCTCTGCTGTCCGGCGCCGATACCGATGGCCTGTCCATCCTTGACGTAGCACACCGAGTTGGACTGCGTGTACTTCAGCGTGATGAGCGCGATTTTCAGGTCGCGGCGTGCCTGTTCGGTGAACTCCTTGTTGTCTGTGGGAATATTGTCAAACAGGTTGTTGCTGTTGAGGTCAATTTCGTTACGTCCCTGTTCAAAGGTCACGCCGAACACCTGCTTGCGTTCCGTGGGAGCTGGGCGGTATTGCGTGTCCATTTGCAGGATGACGTAAGTGCCTTTTCTTTTGGCACGGAGAATTTCCAGTGCTTCCGGCGTGTAGCCCGGAGCGATTACCCCGTCGCTCACTTCGCGTTTGATGAGCAGTGCCGTCGCCTCGTCGCAAATGTCGGAGAGCGCGATAAAATCGCCGTAGGACGACATACGGTCTGCACCACGTGCACGGGCATAGGCCGTGGCTATGGGAGAAAGGGGAATTTGCACATCATCCACGAAATAGATTTTGCGCAGCGTGTCGCTCAAGGGTAAGCCTACGGCGGCACCAGCCGGTGAAACGTGCTTGAAAGATGCTGCGGCAGGCAGTCCGGTGGCCTCTTTCAGTTCTTTCACCAGTTGCCAGCCGTTCAGGGCATCCAGGAAATTGATGTAGCCAGGCCGTCCGCCGAGCACTTCGATGGGCAACTCGCCCTCTTCCATATAGATACGTGAGGGCTTCTGATTGGGGTTACACCCGTATTTCAGTGTCAGTTCGTTCATGAGTGTTGTTTGCTTAATAACCGTTAGGGTGGGTTCTGACAAGACCCACTAAATAAAAGTCCGCGCCACCGTCTTCAGTCTTCAATAATGCCGCATTCCAGCCAATTCTCGACCAGCTTGTTCGCATCCGCCAGCGCGGTAGCCTTGTCCACTTGGTATTCGCTGCAGAGCAGGTCGGCCAAGGTCTGGGCATCGAATTTATTTTCGGCCAGCGTTTCCCAAAGATAAGCTGCGCTTTCATTCATCGCAATCATCTTGCAGAAGTCCACGTTTTCAATGCCCGTGGCAATAATGACTTTTTCGCCGCAAACGTCGCGCATTTCAAATCCCGGTTTCTTTTTCATATAATTCAGGTGTTATTTGTTAGGGGTGTTTACAGATGAGAACTTGGGGTTTTGTCATGGAACACCCCATTAGCAAATTCGGCGGTAAACGCCAAGTATAATCCTTCTGAAAGGCTTTAGTGCCAGCCATATCGAAGAGTAAATGCGCCATTTCAGTCCGTCAGTGGTATCGGGCTTTGTCCTTCCTTTCCTGTAAAAGGCTGTGGCGATGCCCACCACATCGGAGTCCTTGCAGCGTTCGGTGCCCCGGATGTTTCCGTCGCCCATCAGCACCAGCTGGCTGCCGTTTCGGCGGATGACGCGGTGCAGCACATAATGTTCGGGCGATACTTCCGCCAACACTACATCGCGCACCTTGACGGCTTCCGGGCTGATGGGTTCCAGTTTCACGATGTCGCGTTCACTGTCCAGGAAGAGGCGCATACTGTAGCCTTTGACGCGCAGTGTGGCACTCTTGCCATTGTTCAATGCCTTTTTCACCTCCGCTATCAGCAGGTGGTTGGGCACTTCGATAATTCTTTGTTGTATCATGACCCAGCAACGGTTTGGCAGCACAGGCGGGCTGCTGCTTCATCAGGAAGACATTTCAGGTAGTAGGCCGGCACCGCACTGATAACGCCCGCCACCGTTTGGGTGATGGCCGGGTAAGTGTATTTGTCCCACATCATGGTGGAGCACGATGAGAGGATGGAGGCGTATGCTTCCAGCTTCGCTTCGCGTGCAATGACATTCTCTTTGTGCTGCTCCAGACGGACAAACGCACCTGCCGGCAGGCTGAGGTTGCGGTAGCAGGGAGTCTTTCCGCTCCACGGCGTGCCGTACACCCATACCTCGCCGTTGGCCTTCACCCTGACGGCCGGGTTGTCATCGTTCAGCAAATCCGTTTGTGGAATGTGTTTCAGCCACAGTCCCGAGTGCGTGCTTTTTCCCGTGCCGCTTTTTCCGAGGAAGAGGTACGCCTTTCCCTCATACATCACCACCGAAGCGTGCATCAGCAAAATCTGGTGTGAAGCCGCAGCAAAGGCAAAGGCTATCATCATCGCGTTGCCCATGCCGAACTGGCGTGTGGCGGCATCGCCGAACAATGAAATCCGGCAACTGCTGAAATCGCCTTTCGTCAGCATGGCGCAGGCCAGTCTGCCCTCAGCGTCACTGATCAGGATTTTATAACCGTCGGCCATTTGGTAAATGCCGTGGTTCGTGCCGCCGCAGTCAAATTGTCCCAGCTCCTTTCCTTCGGGTTCGCTGCTGACAGAGTCGGCCATCAGTTCTGCGTTCAGGATAATCGGTTCGGAACATTCTTTCAGATAAAAGGGGGCGTATGAAGGCAACAACGCTTTAACCTCGTCAGCATGGGCTGCATGTATGGCAAAGCACACATCCGCCACTTTGAAATAGAGCGTATCCATAAATTATATAAACGGGGTTACAGAAGTAAGAATAGGGTGGAGCAGTGTGTTCACAGCACGAATGAAAGATAGAACACTGAGCCAGTCCTTCCGTGTATCAGTCAGTGAGCGGACTCCAGTTGAAATCGCCGGCGTTCAGCTCCATCCATTTTTGGTCCTTGTCCTTTTGGGCTCTTTGCCGCATTTTGGCGAATTTCTTTTCCAGTCGGCTCTTTTTTGTGTCGTAGAATACGGTGCAGGTGGCTGCCACGTTGGAACTGTTTCCTTCGAGGCTGCCGAGATAATGTTGGAACTGGGCGGAATAAGCCGCCCGGTTATTGAGAAAGTTGTTCTTTTTGTCGATAGATGCTTCAGGGATAGCCGATATGGCGGAAACATATACAACGGAGTCATTGAGACAAGTGCCATAAGCAAAAGCCCAGATTTTCTGTTCTTCTTTCCCTTTGGCCGGCAGATTGTTAGCGGAGCAAAGCAAAATAATCACTGTTATCAGGCGGAAAACAAGTGAGACAGTATGATTTTGGTTCATAAAATAGAGTGTAGACCTGTATTTTCGGTTTGTATGGCAAGCCATTTCGGATGCAAAGTTAGTGCAAGGCGAGTGATATGAAAAGAAAAGCTTTGATTTTCTTTTCATATCCGAGCCGCAGCCTAAGTTATGAAAAGTTAGTGCAAGGCGAGTGATATGAAAAGAAAAGCCTTGATTTTCTTTTCAT
>SFQP01000112.1 GCA_004562975.1 bacterium | reverse complement strand
GGACTTGTAAAGCCGAAAGCAGGGCTAAAAAACAAGGAAGAAGGCCCTGGACGAAGCCTCCTTCCTTTTGTTACCTCAAAGGTAAGCATTGGAACGCGAAAAACCAAATCCGCATTTCCGGAATTAACAATCTGAAAATTTCTTAAGGAGGCGTTCCGAGCAGGTGTACCAAGCGGATGCTGCGGCTGGCACGCCGCCCGATTGCCGGTACTTGGCTGAATGAATACAGGCAGGGAACAAGGAATCTATACACCCGAAAGGACGGACTGACAAAACTGACAAAAACGGGCGGAGCGGGCTCCGGAAAGAAAAATCGGGTTTCGGCGGACGCTTTGGCACGCTTTTGGCAATACCTTGGAGCGTCGCCGCAAAAAGGCGGCCGAATAATTGCAACAAACCAAACTTAATAATTTTCAAACTATGAACATCAAACCATTGGCAGACCGCGTGCTGGTGAAACCCGCACCCGCTGAAGAAAGAACCGCCGGAGGCATCATCATCCCCGACACAGCTAAAGAAAAACCCCTGCAAGGCGAGGTTTTGGCTACCGGAAACGGCACCAAGGACGAAGAAATGGTGCTCAAAGTGGGCGACCACGTGCTCTATGGCAAGTACGCCGGAAACGAAGTGGAACTGGAAGGAGAAAAATATATCATCATGCGTCAAAGCGACGTGCTCGCCGTTTTGGCTTAAAACAACAACCGGAGCCCAGGACCTGAAGCCAAGCCCGAAACTCCACATAAAACAACTACAAAACCATGGCAAAAGAAATCATATATGATGTAGACGCCCGCGAGCGTCTGCGCGAAGGTGCTGACGCACTGGCCAACGCAGTGAAAGTAACCCTCGGCCCGAAAGGCCGCAACGTGGTGATCGACAAGAAGTTCGGCGCACCCCGCATCACCAAGGATGGTGTGAGCGTGGCCAAGGAAATCGAACTGGAAGACGCTTTCCAAAACGCCGGCGCACAGCTGGTGAAGAGCGTGGCATCGAAAACCGGCGACGATGCTGGCGACGGTACGACCACTGCCACCGTGCTGGCTCAGGCTATCCTGACCGAAGGCATGAAGAACGTGGCTGCTGGTGCCAACCCGCTCGATGTGAAACGCGGCATTGACAAGGCCGTGGCCAAAGTGGTGGAAAGCATCCGCGAACAGAGCGAACAGGTGGGCGAAAGCTACGACAAGATTGAACAGGTGGCTACCATCTCCGCCAACAACGACGCTGAAATCGGTAAGCTCATCGCCGACGGTATGCGCGCCGTGAGCGTGAACGGTGTCATCACCATCGAAGATGCCAAAGGCCGCGACACGGTGCTGAAGACCGTGGAGGGTATGCAGTTTGACCGTGGCTATCTCTCGGCTTACTTCGTGACCGACCCCGAAAAGATGCAGTGCGTGATGGAGAACCCCTACATCTTGATTTACGACAAGAAGATTTCCAACATCAAGGACTTCCTGCCCATCCTCGAACCCGCCGTGCAGAGCGGACGTCCCTTGCTCGTCATCGCTGAGGACGTTGACAGCGAAGCACTCACCACGCTCGTGGTGAACCGTCTGCGTACGCAGCTCAAGATCTGCGCCGTGAAGGCTCCAGGCTTCGGCGACCGCCGCAAGGCCATGCTCGAGGACATCGCCGTGCTGACGGGTGGCGTGGTCATCAGCGAAGAGAAGGGCCTGAAGCTCGAACAGGCTACCCTCGATATGCTGGGCAGCGCAGAGAAGGTGACCATCTCCAAGGAGAACACGACCATCGTGGACGGTCAGGGTGCCAAGGAACACATCCAGGAGCGCATCGCCCAGATCAAGAACGAAATGGCCAACTCCACCAGCTCCTACGACAAGGAGAAGCTGCAGGAACGCCTCGCCAAACTCTCCGGCGGTGTGTGCGTGCTCGAAGTGGGTGCTGCCAGCGAAACGGAGCAGAAGGAGAAGAAGGACCGCTGCGATGACGCACTCTGTGCCACGCGTGCAGCTGTGGAAGAAGGCATCGTGACGGGTGGCGGCGTGGCCTACATCCGTGCCCAGGAAGCCCTCAACGACTTCTGCGGTGACAACGCCGACGAGACGACGGGTATAGCCATTGTACGCCGCGCCATCGAAGAGCCGCTCCGCCAGATTTGCCGCAACGCCGGCCTGGAAGGTGCTGTCATCGTGAACAAAGTGCGCGAAGGCGAAGGCAACTTCGGCTACAACGCCAAGACGGAAGAGTTCTGCGACCTGCGCGAAGCCGGCGTGGTTGACCCCGCCAAGGTGACGCGTGTGGCTCTGGAGAACGCCGCATCGGTGGCCGGCATGTTCCTGACCACGGAATGCGTCATCTGCGACAAGAAAGAGGACAAGCCCGAAATGCCGATGGGCAACCCCGGCATGGGCGGCATGATGTAACAACCGGCACTCCAACCGGAACCCGATAGGGAGCCGGAACGTATCAGGTAAGCCAGCACACCGCACGCTGCGGCACGGCTGCTGAAACCCACCTGATGCGTTCCGGCTCCCCTTTTTTGTCTCTGCGCGTTCATGCCGCCGCAAGAAGCGGACGGGCGGGCGCAAAGGAAATACGGACTGTTTTCTTAAAAAACCTTTACGCTTCGGTCGCTCTGCGTGGATAAAATGTCTACTTTTGCGGTGCAATAACCCAAAGCCATGAACCGCCTATCCCATATCCTGATTTTCATTTGTATGCTCCTGCCGCTTTGCGGATGCCACCATTCATCCGAGAAGGACGAAGTGGCATTGACCGACAGTCTGCTGACACAATACGAATCGCTGCTGCTCAACAAGCCGCAAGAGGCTTATCCCAAGCTCCTTTCACTCCAAAATGAACTGACCGACAGCGCCTGCTGGTGGCGGCTGGAGGTGTACAAAGCCACGGCCAACCACCTGATGGGGAAGACGGACGAGGCGAACAGGATGTACCGCGCCGCGATGGGGTGGTGCCGGACGCACGAGGGGAACGAGTGGCTGGAAGGGGAACTGTGGAACCACATGGGCGTGAACGAGCACATCAAGGGAAACATGAAACCGGCACTGGAATTTTACGAGAAGGCACGCAAATGTCACGAGGCGAAGCCGAAAGACAAGAAATCGCTGAACATCGCCCTGAACATGGCGGACGCTTGTATGCAGATGGGACAGATGGGCAAATCGGCTGCCTATTACCACTATGCCCTGTTCCTCTGCGACTCGCTCGGACTGAAGGATATGCGCTACTCCATCTACTCGGGACTGGGGCAGGTCAGTATGGAGCTGGAGAACTTCGGGATGGCGCACCGCTACTTTAACCTGGCGGCCAAGGACCTTGACAAAATGCCGAAGGACAAACAACTGTTCTACTATATGTCATTGGGCAACTGTTTCTACTACGAAGCACGGTACAACGAGGCGAACGGGGTTTTCCGCCAGGCCCTGGACATCAGCAGGCAAATTCAGAGCCGTACGCACGAACTGCTGTGTTACGGCAACATGGCCGAAGTGTACCTCATGCAGGACAGCACGCAGCGGGCGGACGAAATGCTGCGGCGGAGTTTCCAAATGAAACGGGAAATGGAGTCGCTTCCTGCACAAATCCAGTTTTATTTCCAAAGTCTGCAGGCGGATCTGGATATTGCACAAAACCGTCTTGACAAGGCACGCACCCTGCTGCACCAAAACGCGGACTCTATCATGGCGCAGTCGCCACGCTACCTGATGCTCCACTACCGCAGGCTGCAACATTATGCCGTGAGGGCGGGACAATGGAAGGAGGCTTACGAGATGCAGAGCAAAAGCAATGCTTACGCCGACTCGCTGAACAGCCTGCAAAGCCGCAACAAGGTGCAGGAACTGCGCGAACGGTATGCCCGCGACACTACGCTGCTGCGGCAGAAAATCGCCCTGTCAGACTACGAAGGGAAGGCAGCGAAGCAACGCTACCTTATTCTCTTCATCGTGGCGGCGGCACTGACCCTGGCACTGGCCTACACGCTGATGATCTTCATGTACCGGCGCCGCACGGAGGCTCGACTGAAGAAGCAGATGGAACGGATCACCGCACTGCGCATGAACGTGGTGCGCAACAGGGTGTCGCCGCACTATATATTCAATGTGTTGGGTACGGTGCTGCCCAAACTACAAAGGTATCCCGACGCAGTGGGGCCAGTGGATATGCTGATTGACGTGCTGAGAGGCAGCCTGCTGGCATCGGACAAAGTAGCGGTGCCGGTGAACGACGAGCTGCAACTGGTGAAACGCTACATTGAGCTGTACCACTACAGCCACGGAAACCACCCGAACGTCACTTGGGAGGTTGACAAGGAACTGACGCAACACAACATTCCCGTTCTGTCCATGGCACTGCAAATTCCGGTGGAGAACGCGCTGAAACACGCTTTCCCGGAACAGAAAAAGGAGGACACAATCCACATAGCCGTAATGAAACGCGAAAACGACTTGGTGCTGAGCGTGACGGACAACGGGCTGGGTTACCGGCCCGGCAGCGTACCGAACTCTGACCGTGACACGGGTACGGGACTGCTGCTCATCAACCGCACGCTGCACATCCTGAACCAATACAACAAGCGCGAGGCTTCGTTCCATATCACCAACCTGGCCGCTCCTCAGCACGGTACACACGTGGAACTGGTCCTGCCCATTGATTACCAGTTCACTACGCAGAACTGAGCATCAATATAAGAACTCATGTGTAAAGAAAATACTCCCACGCTGTGACGGCCATTGCCACGGCCACGACAGCAAAGCGCGATGCCCGCTGGCTGGAACGATTTCGTTAAGCCAAATGAGCAAAGCAAAACTTGTTTTAGCTTTGCCATGGCGAGAAATCGCACTTTTAAGAACGATTTCGTTAAGCCAA
>SFQP01000111.1 GCA_004562975.1 bacterium | reverse complement strand
CGGAGTAAGCAAACTCGTAGTTGCCCTTATCGCCCTTGATGAGCAATGCCGTTCTGGCGGGCACTGTCGTTCCGGAGGTATAGGTCCATGCAGGAACCAGTGTACCTACCGTTTCGCCGTCTTCGATGGAGACATTCTCTACCGTGGCTCCCGTTACGCCTTCCGGCATCACGATGGCGCGGTCAGAGTAGAACGTGCCGTAGCCTTCGGCGGTGAGGATTTCCATCACACCCTTTTCGGGCTGGCTGCCGGACTGGGTAAAGTCAATCTCAATGACATCGTTCTCAGCAGTCTGCAGGCGTACCACATCGGTCGAGAGGATTGCCACACCCACAACTTCGCCGTTCTTGGTGAAGCGGGCCTGGGCGATGTCTTTGCCCTTGACCATCAGCGGCTGGCCTTTGTGCGACACGATGGTGACGGTGGTGGCGGCATTGTTCTCCCAGTTGATGCTGACGGTGAAGTTGCCCACAGCCTTCAAGCCCTGCATCGTACCATTGCTCCAAGCCGTAGGCAAGGCGGGCAGGATTTCGATGGTGTCGCTCTGGCTCTGCATGATCATCTCGGCCATACCGGCGCAAGCACCGAAGTTGCCGTCAATCTGGAAGGGAGCGTGCGAGTCGAACAGGTTGTAGAACACACCGGCACCGCCGTTGGCGTGGCGCAGCGCGTTGTTCAGGATGGTGCGGCTGTGGTCGCCGTCCTTGGCGCGTGCCCAGAGATTGATCTTCCAACCCATGGACCAACCGGTAGCACCGTCACCGCGCAGGCGCAGCGAGTTGACAGCAGCCGTGTACAGGTCGGTGCCCGGAGTTACCTGGCTGAACGGATAGAGGCACATGAGGTGGCTCATGTGGCGGTGGCCGTCTTGACCGGCATCATAGAGCGAGTATTTCCATTCGCGGAGGATGGTAGTGTTGGGTGCCACGCCGTTGCGCGTTTGCACGTTTTCGTTCGTGCCCCACGTACCGTCGTACACTTCCGTGGCAAGTCCCTTGTCAAGTTTGTTGAACTTGTTCTTCAGGTCGGCATAGTCATCATCGGTAATGCCGGCTTCGGCCTGACCCAGCACGCGGATGGCTTCCAGGGTGTTGCTGAAGAGGTCGTAAACGAGCTGCTGGGCATGAGCCACACCATTCTCGCTGCCGGGTCCGTGTTCGGGCGAATACTCGTTGGGGCAGACGTAGGTGCCGTCGGTGTCGAGCACGAGGCGGTCAAGCCAGAACTGCGTGGCGGAGAGCATGGCGGGGAAGGCGCGCTTCAGGTAGTCCACATCCAGCGTATAGCGGTAGTGCTGCCACAGGTGGGTGCAGTACCAAGCGTTGGAGATGACATAGTTGTGCATGAAGCTGCCGCAACCGCCGAAGATGTTGTTCTCCGTGTAGCACGTCCAGCCGCGTTCCTGACGGGCAGCGGTGGCATAAGCCTTCCACTGCGGACTGTTGGCCATGTTGATGATGTAGTTCAGGAAGGGCAGGTGCATCTCGCTGAGGTTGGTCTGCTCGGCGGGCCAGTAGTTCATCTGTACGTTGATGTTGGAGTGGATGTCGGAGTTCCAGGCGGGGTTATCCATGTTGCTCCAGATACCCTGCAGGTTGTTCGGGAGGTCCACACCGCGCGAAGAGCTGATTTCGAGATAGCGTCCGTAAGCGAAGTAGAGCTGTTCGAGCATCAGGGCGTTGGCTCCGTTGCCGCTGTTGTAGGTGTCGATAAGCACGTTCGTAGGCACGGTGTTGGTAGTGCCGTTGAGGTCGAGGCTCATGCGGTTCCAGTATTTCTGGAAGTCGTTGAGGTGGCTGCTGTACAGGTCATTGTAGCTCTTTGCGGCAGCCGTATTCACGCGGTTGCGGAGGTTGGTGGTGAGCTTATCCGTGCCGCTGGTATAGGTCGTGGAGTAAGGATCGAAGTCCGTAGCACCGGCAATGACCACCATCACGTTGTGCGTGCCGCTCACGGTAACACCCTCTTCGGTCGTGGTGACAGTTCCTTCGGTGTCGAGGTTGACCACCTTGAAGCGGAGGGCATACTTGATGGTCTGGGTTTCACCGTTGAACGTGTTGCCCGAGAAGAAGCCCGAAGCGTCGTTGTAGAAAGTCGTGCGTCCAAGCACATTGCCGCTCTGCAGCGTGAAGCGGAGGTTGAGCGGGGCTGTACCCGTGGAGGTGTACTGAGCCACCACCACATTGTCGGGATAGGAAGCGAAGTACTGGCGTTCGTAGCTCGTTGCGCTCTTCGCGCTCTTGAACTGCACGAAACCGGTGGCATTGGTCAGGTTCAGGCCGCGCACATAGTCCGTTGCGCCTTGTTCCGGGCGGAGCGTGAGGTCGTCGCTGAGGTTCTCAACGAACACGGAGCCGAAGTTTTCGTACTGTCCGTAGTTGGCACTCACGTCGGAGGAGCGTCCGCTCCAGAGGGTCTTCTCGTTGATTTGGATTTCGTCGCGCATCACGCCGCCGAAGAGGCTGGCGCCGAGCTGTCCGTTACCGATGGGCAACGACCATTCCATCCAGTTGCTGTAGCCCTGACCGCCGGAATAGAGGGGTGCGGTGGTGGCAGGCTCGTTGTACCAGAGGGTGAGTTTCTCGGTGGGCTGGTAAGTTTCGGAACCGGCCACCTCGTAGTCGGCATAGCTCATCTCGCTCACGGGCACGAACTTGATGGGGTTGCCACCGTCGCCGGCACTCCAAACGGAAATTGAGGTTCCCTCGTTGGCGCCCTGATACATATTGAGGTGGGGATAGCTGGTGCTGGTCACGCCCGTGGGTTTGATTTCCCACGCCTGGGCATAAGCACCCTTGGAAACAACGAGGCTGAACTTGTATTTGTCCGTATCGTCTGCTGTCGTAGAAGTCTTGAGGAAACCGTTCTGGTCCGTGCCGTCGAAATAAGCAAACTGACCCTTCTTGTTGACGAGCTTGAAGGAATTCTTGTTGCCGATGAAGCGCCACATCATTTCTTCCTTGTACTTGGCGGCGGCCGTCACGGTGACTTTCTCGCCTACCGAGGCGGGAGCAACCCAGTAGAGGGTGTTCTTGCAGAACTGCATATAGTACCACTCGTCGCCGTCGGCAGGGGTTGCGTCTGCGTAGAAGGCCGGCTCAACGGGAGCGGGGGGAAGTACGACCCGGAAGGGGTTGTTGGGATCGCCAATGTTCCAAACGCCGAGGGATTTTCCGGCACCCGTGCCGCCCACTTGGTTCATGGCCTGCGAGGCACCGCGGTTGACCAACTCAAAATAGCCGCGATGTGCGGAGCTTTGGCGAAGTTCAAAGGTCACAGCATCGGCTTCGTCGGTCGTAGTCTGGTAATTCGTGCCGTTATAGCTGAGGTATCGTCCGGTCTTGCTGATGGCTTTGAGCGAACTGATGCTTGTGCCGATGAAGGCCCAGCGCTGTGCATCGGAGTTGGCCATCGTGGCCGTCTGTGCATTGGTGCCGGCACCCTTGTCCTCGACTACGGCACCGCCGGTCTTGAACTGGATGTAGTAGTAGAGCGACTCGTCGTTGAGCTCAGAAGCCGAGGCGTAGAGCGTGGGCTCTGCGGCAAACATGCTCTCGGCGGTGAAGAACTGGAGGCGGTTGCCGGCTTGGTCGTTGTTCCATATGCCGACGCCTGTATCGACTCCGTTATTGCGGTTGTTCATGCCGTATCTGTTCGTGTCGCCCACGCGGACGATTTCCACGTAGTCGCCACAGGGGTCGAAGTAGAAAGTTTCGGCCGAGGCAGCCTCCGTGCCAAGCTGGAAGCGGGCAGTGGTCGTATTCTCTGCGTTCATCGCGTAGACGTACTTTCCGGCCTTGCTGACCATGATGAAGTTGTCCTTCGTGCCGATGAACTTCCACTTGAACTGGTCTTCGTTGGTTGCGGATGAAACCACTTCGAGCTTCGTGTCGGTGGTAGCGGCGCGGAAGTAGTGTGCGCGTTCTTGCATCTTGACAAAATACCAATACTCGTTGGTTTCGTCGGAGAACTTGGGGAGTTTGGCGAGATAAGCGTTGTAGGCCTCATCGAGCGATGTGGCATCGAAGGCGGCCATCTTGTTGCCGTTGTCGTGGGCGTTCCACACGCCGACTTCCGCGTTATCTCGCTTGTTGAAGCCCAGGCGTGCGTTGTCGTTCTTGCGGTAGATTTCAAAGTCCGAGGTGGTTGCGCCCAGGCCAAAGCGGAAGACGATGGCATCGGCCTGGGTGGCTGCGGCGCTGCCCATGTAGTAGCGGCCGTTGGTCTGGTCACCGGCGGTTCCGATGTTATCCTTGTGGGAAAAGCTGGTGATGTAGCGGCCCTGGCGGCTGCGGATGACGAAGTCGCCCTCGTCATTCACGGCGATAAACTGCCATTGGCGGCTCTTGTCGTTGTACGGTTCGCTGGAATCAAGGCCTACTTTCGCGCTCGCACCATTGTCTTTGAGGTAGTGCGTGGTGCCGTTGGTCAGGGCGAGGTAGTAGTAGATGGGTTCTTCCTCGTCGGAAAGCGTGGGGAGCTTCGACCGGTAGGTGGCGTAGTCGGCGACAACCGTGGCCACGGGCACGAAAATGAACTTGTTGAGGTCATTGTTCTTGGCGCGCTCCGTGAAGGGCTGGCCGTAGGCAGCACTTCCCGAAATAGTCAGGCAGGTTCCGCCGTCCACGTCGCCGACCTCTGTACGATAGGCTTCCCAGAAATTGGGATACTGGTGCATGCCGTAGGTCTGCATTCCGGTGGTCGAGGTTGAAGCTCGTGGTACTTTCGCCCACGACTTTCCACTGCTGGCCATCGGCCAAGGCAACGTCATAGCCTTTGAGCAATACATTCTCATTGGCACCCACATCGGTGAGGTAGAAGTCGAAATGCGACTTAAACCGGATGTAGTACCACGTAGCCTCGCCATCGTCTGTAGAGAAGGTGGGAGTCGCCGGTGCTGCGCCCGCAGTGATGAACGCCACGAGCATCAGCCATAAACTGAGGAGTTTTCTCATAGATAAATTAGATATGTGATACAATAAAGATAATTCTGTGTATGCACAACGAGCCTTAACGTAAGAACAAGGTCAACAAAGGTTTTGTCAAAACAGGTAAGTTGTACGATGAACGCCGCAAAAGTAAGGCATTATTTCTAAAAAATAAAAAAAATGAGCAATTACGTTGTCAGGCCGATATGATTTTTAGTTTCAAGGGAGAAGCCAGAGCTTGATAGAATGCTTTAGGGAGCTATTGGTTTTTATAGGGAGCTATAGATTGCTATAGATTGCTATAGGTTGCTATAAATTGCTATAGCTCCCTATCCCTTCACGCGCCCTTCACGCTCCCTTCATGCGCGCGGATATACGTTATTTTTTCCTGGAAAAAAGCGTTCACTCCTTCACAGACTGCCCGTTCTGCGCTGATTTTCATCAGGAAAGCGTGTGAAGGCTTTGAATTTCAAGCCTTCACACATTCCCCCGCAACACCCCCACGCAGCCGGTCTGCTGTGAACACTTGAAAATCAAAGCCTTCACAGCGAAAACCACTGGGTTTCAACAAGAATAGGGCAATCGGTGAAAGAGTGAATGCTTTTTTCAGGATAAAAATTACGTATATAATAGGTTAGAAGATTATGGGGTTACGGTCGCTTCTCTCCCTCACCTCATCACCCAACAACATCGCGACCTTCACGCGCACAAGTCCCGGACTTGTTTTTACAACTCAAGGAGTTGGAAAAAATAGTCCAGGACTTGTGGAGCACTATCGGCGGCCCTGTGAAGGGGTGCGCCGATGTTATTTCAGATAATCGTCAAAGTAGCGGGTGATGCGTTCGTGAAGTAGACAAAGTAGTCGGGCTGGGTGCCGGCATCCTCGCAGGCGCGGAGGAAGGAGAGGCTGTGCTGGAGCACGCAGGTGGGGTCGTTGTAGCCCACGATGATCTGCAGCCGGCCCTTGAGGTTCTTGGCTTTGGGAAGCAGGCTGCTCGAAGCGTAACCCTCGGGATTCTCCTGCGGCGTGTCCATGTAACGCTCGCCGTACATCACTTCGTAATACTTCCAGTCGATGACAGGACCGCCGGCCACGCCTACCTTGAACACATCGGGATAGCTGCACATGAGGTTGGTGGTCATGAATCCGCCGAACGACCATCCGTGAACGCCGAGGCGGTCGGCATCGACATAGGGCAGGCTCCGGAGGAATTTCACCCCTTCCATCTGGTCGGCCATCTCGTTGTCGCCGAGGTGGCGGTGGGTCACGCTCTCAAACTCGAAACCACGGTTCTCGGAACCACGGTTGTCGACCACGAAGACCACGTAGCCGCGCTGCGCCATATAGGTTTCCCAGGGCCGCGACAGGTAGTTCCAGGATTCGTCCACGTTGTGGGCATGGGGACCGCCATAGACGTAGACCACTGCGGGATATTTCTTGGCCGGGTCGAAACCAGCGGGTTTCACCAGTCGGTAGTAGAGGTCGGTCTTGCCGTCGGCAGCCTTGATGGTGCCGCTCTCCACGGGGGGCACGCCGTTGCCCTGATACGGACTGTCGGCGCGGTGAAGCTCGGTCTGTGCGGGCTTGGCGGTGGCCACGAGGTCGATGCGGCGGAAGGCATCGGGAGCGGACCAGCGGTCTACGAGGAACGCTCCGCCCTCGCTCAGACGGGCATAGTGAACGCCCCGGCCGTTGTCGAGCAGGGTGCGGCGGCCTGTCTGCACGTTGACGCTGTAATGGTTGTAGCGGATGGGCGAGGCCTCGTTGCTCTGGATGATAATGCTCTTGGTGCGCTGGTTGTAGCCCAACACGTCGAGCACCTCGAATGGGCCCTGCGTGAGCTGCTTGAGCTCGCGGCCTGTGGTGTCGAAGAGGTAGAGGTGGTTGTAGCCGTCGCGGCGGGTCTGGTAGATAAACTTCGTGTCGTCCCAGGGGAGGAAGCTGATGGGGTGCATCGGTTCCACGTAGCGGGCGTTGGTCTCGGTGTAGAGCACGCCCTTGCGCTGGCCGGTGGCGGCATCATAGGCCACGAGCTCGGCCTTGTCCTGCGTGCGGGGCAGCTCAATCATATAGACAGTGCTTTCGTCGGGACTCCAGGCTATGTTGGTGAAATAGCGGTCGGTGGGGTCGCCGGCCTGGAGGTAGACGGTACGCTCCGTGGCGGGGTTGTAGATGCCCACGGTCACCTTGTGGCTCGTCATGCCGGCCATGGGGTATTTCTCAGGGGCGAGCTGGGCCACGCGGTGGTCAATGTCGACGAGGGGATAGTCCGTCACCATGGTCTGGTCCATGCGGTAGAAGGCGAGCAGGCTGCCCTTGGGACTCCAGAAGAGACCCTGGCTGATGCCGAACTCGTCGCGGTGGACACTCATGCCGTACTGGAGTTCACGGCTGCCGTCTGTGCTGACCTGGAGGGTCTTGCCGTCGGCACGGGTCACGAAGAGGTTCCAGTCCTTGACGTAAGCAAGATGCCGGCTCTTGGTGTTGAAGGCCGAAACCTGGCTGTCAAAGTTGTCGGGCATGGTCCAGACCACTTGCTTCGTGGTCCAGTCATAGATGAAACGGCATTTGTGCGTGTTGAGCATGCACTGCGTGGCCTTGCCGTTGGGGAAGGAGGCATAGAGCAGGGAGTAACATTTGCCCCACTTGGCGGTGTCCACCGCCGCGTTGACCTCGTCGAGGGTGAAAAGGGTTTGGGGCGTTTTCACCTTTTTCCCTTTTTCGTCCATCAGGGTCTTGACCTCTTCCACGTCTATTTCGAGAAGGCGGTCGCCCCAGAAATTGGTTTGAAGGCTCTTGGGTTGCAGTTGCCAGTAGTTCGTGCCGCCCCACATGAGGTCTTCGAGCGAATACTGCTTGGTTTGCTGTGCCATGGCGGGTATGACGAGCAACAGCGCGAGCACCGTGCTCCAAAGGTATTTGGTTTTCATTGAGGTAAAGTTGGGTTGTTTCAGCATAATGGTGATGATGGCCTCCGGCTTAATCCTGGTCGCGGAAGGGCGGCCGGCGCGGTCCGCCTTTCCGTCCGTCGGGCTTGGAACCGAAGCCGCCGCGTCGTGAAGCGGGCTTGCCGGTTCCTCCCTTCCGGAAGTCGCCTTTCCGGAAGTCGCCCTTCTTGGCTGCAGGACGCGGCGGCCGGGGTGCGAAACGGCTATCCTGAAATTCGCGGTGCTTGCGGCGCAGCAGGAGGTATTCGGGATCGAGGTCTTCCTCATCGTGTCGCTCGCGGGGCGTTTCGGAAAGACGTTGTTTGAACTCTTCACGGTTGGCCTTGAAGCGGGTGCGGTCGCCCATGAGGCGGCGCTCTTCATCGGTCTTTACCTTGCCGCCCTCGGCACGGAAGTCACCCAAACGGCCCTCGAAGAGCTGGTACTTGCGGAAGTCGCAGTCGAGCTTGCCATTGAAGATCTGCACCTTGAAACTGGGGCGCAGGCCGATGTTTTCGAAGAGTTCCTGCTTGGAGGAGATGACCCACGCCTCGTTGCCCGAGAACTCGTGCTTGAGGGTCTTGCCTATGGTCTGGTAAAGATTGAGCAGGTCGGGGGGCGTGAGGCGTTCGCCGTAGGGAGGGTTGGTCACCATGAGGGCTTTCTGCTCCGGACGGGTGAACTTGCGGAAATCCTGCTGCTGCACGCTGACGATGTCGTCGACTCCGGCACTGCGCACGTTTTTCTGTGCGGCTTCGACGGCGGGCACGTTGAGGTCGTAGCCGTAGATGCGATGGTGGAACTCGCGCTCCTGGGAGTCGTCCTCATAGATGGCTTGCAGGAGGTCGGGGTCGAAGTCTTTCCATTTCTCAAAACCGAACTCTTTGCGGAACACGCCGGG
>SFQP01000110.1 GCA_004562975.1 bacterium | reverse complement strand
CCCGTGAAGTGGCCGCAAATCAGCGGTGCGCGCATCATCGTGGAGTGCGGCCTGTCGGCTTACCGCATCGACCCCAGCCAGGGCACGCATTTCTTCCAGAACCTTACATCGCTCGGCGTGGGCTATTTCACCATCCGCCCCTATGCCGACGACGGCTCGTTCGACGAGGAATGGCTGAACGAGCAGCCCGCCGTGTACGAAAGCCACTTCCTGCGGCAGGTACACTTCTCCGCTCCGCTGTGCATACAGATGGATGGCCGTCACGGACGGGGCGGCGTGTGGTGTCCGGCTGGTGCCGAAGCATAACAGCCCGGATCACGCCGTTTGAAATGTTAAAATCGAAAATGCCGATTTGGCGTTTCGGACTTTTGGACTTATATTTGCGGTAGCAAAAGGAAAGAGGTTGTTTTCTAAACCCCTTTCCTTTTTTCTTGGCCCGGCTTTTGCTTTTCCGAAGCCTACTCCCGCTTTTTCTAAGCCCAGCCCCGGATTTTCTAAGCCCAGTGTGAAAAATTTCGCACCCAGTGCCGTAAATCCGGCACGGCGAACCGTGACGACAAAGCCCTGTCCAGAAAATTCAAAGCCAAGAGTCGTAAAATCTTGCAAAGTGATTTTAACATACAAAGGTTAAATATGTTAATATGAAAGGGAGGCAAGCACAGCGTTTTCAAGCCGTTTCCAAGCCTCTGCCAAGCCCAGCGGCAACGGAAGCCATGCGACAAGGCGGCGTTTCACGAAAAAGTTACACAAATCATTGGCCGTTTCATCAACCTTGGATTACCTTTGCCACGTCGGTTGCACCAAGGACTGCCTCGTACATAGGCACACCGGCCATTCCAAACCAAACCTTTATTCTATGCCCAAAAACGATTTTTCGGCCGGTAATGTCCGTGCCGACCTGCGCTACCTGAAACTCCTGGCACGCGACTTCCCCACCATTTCGCGCGTCACGACCGAAATAATCAACCTGGAAGCCATCCTGCACCTGCCCAAACCCACAGAACATTTCCTGGCCGACCTGCACGGCGAACACGAGGCTTTTGAACACGTGCTCCACAACGCCTCGGGCAACATCAAAAGGAAAGTTCAGGAGCTCTTCGGCAACACGCTGCGCGAAAAGGAAATACGCGACCTCTGCACGCTGATTTATTATCCCAGACAGAAACTGGAACTGGTGAAACAGACGGACACGAATCTGGCCGACTATTACCAGACTACGCTGAACCAGCTCATAGCCGTGTGCCGAAATGTTTCGTCGAAGTACACACGCTCGAAAGTACGCAAAAGCCTGCCGCCAGAATTTGCCTACATCATCGAGGAACTGCTGCACGAAAGCTCGGACGACCGCAACAAACAGGCTTACGTGGGAGTGATCATCCAAACCATCATCGGCACAGGACGTGCAGTGGGCTTCATCGTGGCTATCTGCGAACTGATCCAACGGCTCTCCATTGACCAGCTGCATATCCTGGGCGACATCTTCGACCGGGGGCCGGGGGCGCACCTCATCATGGACACGCTGAGTGCGTACCACCACTGGGACATCCAGTGGGGCAACCACGACGTGCTGTGGATGGGCGCGGCGGCGGGCAACAAGGCGTGCATAGCCAGCGTGATGCGCCTGTCGTTCCGCTACGCCAACACCCAAACGCTGGAGGAGGGCTACGGCATCAACATGGTGCCCCTCGCCACCTTTGCCATGGAAACGTATGCGGACGATCCCTGCACGCTGTTCTACCCGAAGATTGAGGACCCGGAACGCAGGCCCAACGAGAAGCAATGCCGCCTCATCGCGCAAATGCACAAGGCGATTGCCATCATCCAGTTCAAGCTGGAAGGGCAGCTCTACGCTGCGCACCCGGAATGGGGCATGCAAGACCGCGCACTACTGGAGGGTGTGGACCTGACTGCCGGCACGTGCCGGGTGAACGGGATGGAATATGCCCTGAAAGATACCTGCTGGCCCACGCTCGACCCAACAGATCCCTACCGGTTGAGCGAGATGTACGGCATCTTCAACTCCAACCTGTTGTTCCACGCCTCGGTGCCGATGAACGAGGACGGCTCGCTGAAAACGGTGTGCGTAGAGGGACAGGAGGTGAAAGGACGCGAACTGCTGGAACGCACGGAGCAGTTGGTGCGCCTGACATTCGACGAAGCAGCCGACCCGGCAGAGCGAGAAAGGGCTTGCGACTACTTCTGGTACCTATGGTGCGGGCCGGACTCTCCGCTGTTCGACAAGTCGAAGATGGCGACCTTTGAACGCTACTTCATCGCCGACAAGGAAACGCACAAGGAGGAAAAGGGATGGTATTACCACCTGCGCAACAGCGGCGAGATATGCGACGCGCTGATGGATGCCTTCGGTGTAAAAGGCAAGCACCGCCACATCATCAACGGACACGTGCCCGTGAGAGCGTCAAACGGCGAGAATCCAATCAAAGCGGACGGGAAACTGATGGTCATCGACGGCGGATTTGCCAAGGCTTATCACGACACGACGGGCATTGCGGGCTACACGCTGGTGTACCACTCGCGCGGCTTCCAACTGGTGCAGCACGCACCGTTCACCTCGACCGAGGAAGCCATCCTGAACGGCACGGACATCCAGTCGACCACGCAAATCGTGGAGATGATGGGCCACCGCGCCATGGTGAACGATACGGACAAGGGGGCGGAGTTACGCGAACAGATTGCCGACCTCGAAAAGCTGCTCGTGGCGTACCGACGCGGATTTATCAAAGAATAGAAATCGCCAAACCCCATAACCTCAAAACAACTTCATAATCCCCTACTCAATGAAATCTCTGAAAGAACTCTATCGCATAGGCCAAGGCCCGTCCTCTTCACACACCATGGGACCGCGACGCGCCGCCGAAAAATACCTTGCCGCCCACTCCGACGCGCCACGCTTCAAGGTGACGCTCTACGGCAGTCTGGCCGCCACGGGAAAAGGCCACCTCACGGACTGGGCCATTTACTCCGTGCTGGGCAAGGAACGCACCGACTTCGTGTGGCTGCCCGAAGTGGTCCTGCCCTTCCACCCCAACGGCATGAAGTTTGAAGCCGTCGACAGCGAAGGACAGGCCCACGATGCCTGGACGGTCTTCAGCGTAGGAGGCGGCGCACTGGCCGAAGAGGGAGGCAACCAGATGGAAACGCCCGACCTCTACGAACTGGACCACCTGCTCGACATCAAACAATGGTGTGAGGAACGCGGTCGCTCTTACTGGCAATACGTGGATTACTGCGAAGGCCCGGAAATATGGGAGTACCTCGAAGAGGTGTGGCAGGTGATGAAGGCTGCCGTGGAACGCGGACTGGAGGAAGAGGGGGTGCTGCCGGGTGGACTGAACCTGCGGCGCAAGGCTCCTCATTACTATATCAAGGCCATGGGGTACAGCAGCAACCTGCAGTCGCGCGGCCTCGTGTTTGCCTATGCGCTGGCGGTTTCGGAGGAGAATGCTTCGGGCGGAAGGATTGTGACGGCCCCCACCTGCGGCAGCTGCGGCGTGGTGCCCGCCGTGCTTTACCACGTGGCCAAGAGCCGCCGTTTCAGCGACAAACGTGTGCTCCACGCCCTGGCCACTGCGGGACTGGTGGGCAACATCGCCAAAGCCCGCGCCTCGATTTCGGGTGCCGAAGCTGGATGTCAGGCCGAGGTGGGCGTGGCATGTGCCATGGCTGCCGCTGCGGCCAACTATATCTTCGGCGGCTCGCTGGCTGCAACGGAATATGCTGCCGAGATGGGGCTGGAACACCACTTCGGCATGACGTGCGACCCTATCTGCGGCCTCGTGCAGATCCCCTGCATCGAACGCAACGCCCACGCCGCCGCACGCGCCCTCGACGCCAACCTCTATGCCACCTATGCCGAGGGGCAGCACCGCATTTCGTACGACAAAGCCGTGGAGGTGATGAAACAGACGGGCCACGACTTGCCCTCGCTCTACCGCGAAACGTCGGAGGGCGGACTGGCCAAGCAGTATAAGAAATGAAAAAACTCCCAGAGGAACATACAGTTTAGCCGGAGGTTGAAAAGCCGCTTTTCTTCCTCCGGCTAAATGGTATATCCCTAAAAATGGTATATTCCTAAAAACACTGTTTGCAAGCAGGTGTTCACATGAAAATGCGGTTTCCGGCTTCACCCGAACGTGTTGTCTGCTATCCCAATAGGACAAAACGCGGCACTTAGGGAAGGAATAAGGGGGCTGATTCTCAACAAGTACATTAAAAGAAGGTGGCAATCAGCCAAAAAACACTAATTTCGCCGCCGTTTAAGACACATTATGTACATGAAAAGGAAATTGCTAACCATTTGTGCTGCCATCTGGACCACCTTCTCGGCCGGCGCACAAGTAACGCTCACGCTGAAGGAGTGCCTGAGGCTGGGCATAGAAAACAATCTTTCCCTGAAAACCTCGCGAAACGAAATCGCCAAAGGCAAATACGGCATCAGCGAGAACAGGGCCAGGCTATTACCCCAAATCAACGCAGTGGCGAACTTCAACGACAACTTCGACCCTCCCGTGTCCGTGACAGACGGCAGGGCGTACGGCAAGGCGTACAATGTGACGAAAACGCTGCAATACAACGCCGCTGCCGGCGTGCAGCTCCAAATGCCCCTGTACAGCCAAACGGCACAAACCGCCGTGGAGATTGCCCGAACCGTGGACGAAATCAACCAGCTCTCCTACGAAAAGGCACGCGAGGACCTCATCCTGCAAATAGCTAAAGTCTACTACCTGGCACAGAACACCCGAGAACAGCTGGGCATCATCAACGACAACATACGCCGCTTCGAGGAACTGCGCAGCATCACGCAGGCTTTCCACGACAACGAGATGGCACTGGAGGTGGACCTGAAACGCATCAACGTGCGGCTGGAAAGCACACGCGTGCAAGCCGCCAACGCCGAGGCCATGCTCGTGGAGCAGTACAACATGCTGAAATACATCCTCGACTATCCCGCCGATGCGGAGATATACGTGGAGGAGAAAACGGTGGACAACTTTGACCCCGCCGCCATGAGCGGACTTGACACCCGGCTCTACGAGCTGCAACTCATGGAACAGAAAATGACGCTGGCCGACAAACAGACAAAACTGGCCAAAGGGGCGTACCTGCCCACCGTGGCACTCACAGCCAACGTGATGTACAGTTCCTACACCGACAAATTCAAGAACTGGTTCCGCTCCGGCGAATCGAACCACTGGTACGGCTCGAACGGCATCGGCCTCTCCCTGCGCGTACCCATCTTCGACGGCTACGAACGCCGGTCGAAACTGCGCAAGGCTCAACTCGATGCCGACAACGCACGCATCGGCTACGAAAACACCCTGAAGAACCTACAGACGCAATACGCCAACGCCATCAAGGACCAGGTGAACAATGAGCGCAACTACTACAAGCAACGCGACAACTACCTGCTGGCCGAGAACATCTACGGCGTTACCTACGACCGTTACCGCGAAGGCATCGTCTCGATGGTCGAAGTGCTGCAGGACCAAATGAGCATGAGCGAAGCGCAGAACAACTATCTCACGGCCCACTACAATTACCAGATTTCCAACCTCATGGTGCTCAAATATACCGGACAACTCGAAAAACTCTCTGAATAACCTAACAACCAACTAACAACGCACAACAATGGCACAAGATAACCAAGCACAAAGCAACAACGTGGCACAGGGCGGCTCCCAGAGCCATGAAAACCAAGCCAAAAAGCTGAAGAAACAAAGAGTAAGGCAAATGCTCGTGAGCCTCATCGGCCTCGGACTCGTGGTCTGGGGCGTGGTGCAGGTAGTCCTCATGTTCGTGGACTACAAGAGCAACGAATCGAGCAACGACGCACAGGTGGAGCAGTACATCTCGCCCGTCAACCTCAGGGCCTCGGGCTACATCAAGAAAATCTATTTCACCGAACACCAGGACGTCCATAAGGGCGACACGCTCCTCACGCTCGACGATCGCGAATACCGCATCCGCCTGATGGAGGCCGAAGCCGCACTGAAAGATGCCATGGCCGGTGCCAACGTGACGGATGCCTCACTGCAGACCACACAGACCTCGGCCACGGTCTACGATGCCAGCATCGCGGAAATAAAAATACGCCTCGAAAAACTGGCCAAGGACGTGAAGCGGTACAAGAACCTCGTGGAGCGCAACGCCGCCACGCCCATCCAGCTCGAACAGTACGAAACGGAATACAAGGCCACACAGCAGAAACTGGATGCCGTGCTGAAACAGAAGCAGGCCGCGCTCTCGGGAGTGAACGAGGTGCAGACGCGCAAGGCCAACAACGAAGCGGCCATAGAGAGAGCCAAAGCCGCACTCGAAATGGCCAAGCTCAACCTCTCCTACTGCGTGGTACTCGCCCCGTGCGACGGAAAACTGGGCCGACGCGCGCTGGAAGAGGGACAGATGGTCAATGCCGGACAAACCATCACGTACCTCATGCCGGACACGCAGAAATGGGTCATCGCCAACTATAAGGAAACGCAGGTGGAAAACATCCACGTGGGCCAAAAGGTGAAAATGACCATCGACGCCATGAGAGACAAGGTGTTTGAAGGCAAGGTAACGGCCATCTCCGGTGCAACGGGAGCCAAGTATTCGCTGGTGCCGACAGACAACTCCGCCGGCAACTTTGTGAAAATCCAGCAGCGCGTGCCGGTGCGCATCGACAATAATTATACACTGGATGACCACACCAAGGAACCTTCCCCGCAACTTCCCCTTCTACGACTGGGTGCCGAAGCCCCTGGGCATCATCTTCCTGATTTTGCTCTTCATCCCCATCATGACCGTGAGCGGCGTGTACTCGGCCAACAGCACCGAAATGATGGGCGGCCTGGGCATCATCTCCGAACACATCACCTTCGTAGGCTTCGCCACCTCGGTGGGTATGGCGGCCTTCTCGCCATTCTTCTATCGCCTGGTGTGCCTGCGCCGCCAGAAGATGATGCTCATGGTGGGCTTTGCCATCCTGATGCTGCTCAGCTACATCTGTGCCCGCACCCAGAGCATCTATGTGCTCGCCCTGTGCAGCCTGGTGATGGGATTCGTGCGTCAGGCACTGCTCATGTGCAACCTCTTCACACTGATAAAATACGGCTTCGGCATCGAGGCCACCCACAACCTCACACCGGGAAACGAACCTACCGACGAAGCGGGATGGGACAAGCTGGACAAGGAGAAAACCGCCAGCATGCCCATCATCTACTTCTTTTTCATGATTCTCGGACAAATCGGCACCTGGCTCACGGCATGGTTCGCCTACAACTATGAGTGGCAATACGTTTACTACGCCATGATGGCCGCCCTGGGCGTGGCCGTCGTCATACTGATGGTGACCATGCCCTACAA
>SFQP01000109.1 GCA_004562975.1 bacterium | reverse complement strand
GCTGCTGCGCAACACGTGGGACATCCAGGCTCCGGAGGTGGTGCTCGTATGGCTCGAAGGCAAACCCCGGCGGGGCGTGGGACCGCACGACGTGGCCATCTCGCTGGTCAAGGCCGTGTTTGAAAACGGCTTCGTGAAGAACAAAGTGCTGGAGTTCGCCGGCCCCGGCGTGAAGGAACTTCCCACGGACTTCCGCAACGGCATCGACGTGATGACGACGGAAACGACCTGCCTCAGCTCCATCTGGATAACGGACGAGGAGGTGCGACACCACTATGAGCTACACCGCCGCGCAGAGGACTTCCGCGAACTCCGACCGGGCAACGTGGCTTACTACGACGGCATGATACGTATCGACCTGAGCACGCAGGAGTCGATGATTGCCCTGCCTTTCCACCCCTCCAACGCCTATACCATCCACGAACTGCAGGCCGAACCGGAACGCATCCTGCGCGAGGTGGAAGAAGACGCACGCAAACGCTACGGCGACAAGGTGCAGGTGGACCTGCTCGGCAAACTGCACGACGGAAAGCTGTGGGCGGACCAGGGCATCATAGCCGGCTGCTCCGGAGGCACGTACGACAACCTGAGCCAGGCGGCCTCCATCCTGAAAGACCGCTCCGTGGGCAATGACTACTTCAGCCTGTCGGTTTTCCCGCAGTCCGTGCCGGTTTACCTCTCGGTGACGCGCCACGGCATTGCGGAGGAGTTGCTCGAAGCCGGCGCTGTCATCAAACCGGCTTTCTGCGGCCCGTGCTTCGGGGCAGGCGACGTGCCGGCCAACAACGGGCTGAGCATCCGCCACACCACGCGCAACTTCCCGAACCGCGAAGGCTCGAAACCGGGACAGGGACAGATTTCGCTCGTGGCACTCATGGACGCACGCTCCATAGCGGCCACGGCGGCCAACGGCGGCTGCATTACGGCGGCTACAGACGTGGAATATGCCGACGCTCACCAGCCCTACGAATACGATGCACGGATTTACGAAAAACGTGTTTACTACGGATTTGGCCACGCCCACACGGACGAACCGCTGCGCTACGGCCCCAATATCAAGGACTGGCCGAAGATGTACGCCATGGAGCGTAACCAGCTGCTGGAACTCGCGGCCGTAATCCATGACCCTGTGACGACAACCGACGAACTGATTCCCTCGGGCGAGACGTCGAGCTACCGCTCCAACCCGTTGAAACTGTCGGAGTTCGCCCTGTCGCGCCGTGTGCCGGAGTACGTGGGCCGCAGCAAGCGCATCCAGGCCGACGACCTGGCTCGCCGCGCCGGCAACGTGCCCGAGCGGGTAGCCCAAGTGCTGGAGCAGCTCGGGGCAAAGGCGGACGAAACATCCTTCGGCTCCTGCGTGTTTGCCAACAAGCCCGGCGACGGATCAGCACGCGAGCAGGCAGCCAGCTGCCAGAAAGTGCTGGGCGGCGATGCCAACATCTGCTATGAATATGCCACGAAGCGTTACCGCAGCAACTGCATCAACTGGGGCATCGTGCCTTACACTATCGACCCCGGCACGCCCTTCGACTACGAAGCCGGCGACTTCATTTTCGTGCCTGACATCCGCCAGGCCATCCTCGAAGGACGCGAAGAAGCCGAGGCGAAAGTCATCACGGCCAACGGCATCTTTGACCTCAAGCTCCGCTTCTGCAACCTCACCGCCGCCGAACGCCAAATCCTGGCCGACGGCTGCCTGATGAACTACTACGCCGCCAAACAGGCATAGGAAGCCCAAAAACTGAAAGCCTCAGATAATCATAGAGAGCTATAGAATTTTATAGAAAGCTATAGAAATCTATAGATAACTATAGAAAACTATAGAAATCTATAGCTCCCCCAAACCACAACCCCACTTCAACCAACTACCATGGAAAAAATCAAAATGACAACCCCGCTCGTCGAAATGGACGGCGACGAAATGACCCGCATACTCTGGAAGATGATCAAGGACGAGCTGATATTGCCCTTCGTCGACCTGAAGACCGAATACTACGATCTCGGGCTGCCCCAGCGCGACAAGACGGAGGACCGCATCACCGTCGAAGCTGCCGAAGCCACCAAGCGGCTGGGCGTGGCAGTGAAGTGCGCCACCATCACCCCCAACGCCCAGCGCATGACGGAGTACAACCTCCACAAAATGTGGAAGAGCCCCAACGGAACCATCCGCTCCATCCTCGACGGCACCGTGTTCCGCGCACCCATCACCCTGCCCTCCATCAAACCCGCCGTGCGCAACTGGGAAAAGCCCATCACCATCGCCCGCCACGCCTACGGCGACGTGTACAAGAATGTGGAAATCCGCGCCAATGAGCCGGGCACCGCGCGCCTGATTTTCGACGGTGTGAACGGCCAGCACGAGGAAGTAGTGGTACATGAGTTCAAAGGCCCCGGCGTGCTCCAGGGCCAGCACAACACGGACAAGTCCATCAGCTCCTTTGCCCACGCCTGCTTCAAATTCGCCGTCGACACGCGGCAGGACGTGTGGTTCTCCACCAAAGACACCATCTCCAAGAAATACGATGCCCGTTTCCGCGAAATATTCGACGAAGTGTTCCAGCAGTACAAGGCCGACTTTGAACGCCTCGGCCTGACCTACTTCTACACCCTCATCGACGATGCCGTGGCGCGCGTCATCCGCAGCCATGGCGGCTTTATCTGGGCCTGCAAGAACTACGACGGCGACGTGATGAGCGACATGGTTTCCACCGCCTTCGGTTCGTTGGCCATGATGACCTCCGTGCTCGTATCGCCCGACGGCAAATATGAATACGAAGCCGCCCACGGCACCGTGACGCGCCACTACTACAAATATCTCCAGGGCGAGGAAACCTCCACGAACCCCATCGCCACCATCTTCGCCTGGAGCGGTGCGCTGAAGAAGCGCGGCGAGCTGGACAGCCTGCCCGACCTCGTACGCTTCGGTCAGGAACTCGAAGCCGCCTGCTTCGACACGCTCAACGAGGGCACGGTGACGAAGGACCTGGTGAACCTCATGGAGGGCCTCACCCCCCGCGCTGTCAACTCCGCCGACTTCCTCGCAGCCATCCGCCGTCACCTCGAAGCCCGGCTGGCCTAACCCCACGCGGAGCTGCCGGAGTGCAGCCCACAACCCCCATATCCCCTCAGCCTCACCGGCCATCCAGCATCAGGCGCAACCCCCTTCCCCCGGCGGTTGCGCCTTTTTTCCGCCCCGGCGGCAGCCTTTGCGGCGCAAAAAGGGGGATGGAGGCGAGAAGTGGAAGAAAATGAGGGGGAAAAAGGGAGTCGGTTCAAACATTATGCCTAATATTGCACCCGTAGGCAGATGCATACGAACAACGTAACAGCCAGCAACATACAAACAACGGTTTCCAGCAATACAAACGAAAGTTTCCTGCGAACAACACACACACCATCCACTACCGGCAACCATCGCTGACCACCCAACCAGCGGTCATCCACGACAACCGACACGTTACGAAAAACAATCAGGCCGCCGCACTACCGACGGAAGGCCTGCACGCCAAACATTCTACCGACATTCCCAAAACCACCACTTAAAACATTCAAACTATTAAAGACATCCAAGCTATGCCAAAGAAAGACCACCTGACCCTCGCGGTCAATTATCCCGTTTGTGAACTCGCCGACTGCCCCTGCGCATCCCGTTGCCTGCATCAGATAGCCTACGCGGAACTGATAAAGACCTGCGCCACACTCATCCTGCTGAACCCCACCCGGTGCGTGAAGGATGCCACGTGTCCGCACTTCCGCAACGCACAACCCGTGACCTACGCCCGGGGCTTCGCGTCCATGCAGAAAAAGATGTTTCCCGAACAGTACTCCACCTTCCGCCACTGCTGTATGGCCCGCTTCGGACGCAACGGCTACTTCATGCGGCGGCGCGGCGAGCTGGCCTTGCCGCCCAAGGAGCAGGAAACGGTGCGCCAAGCACTGCTCAAGGCCGGCGTAACGGACAACCTGCCCTTCGACAGCTACGAACAGCAACTCAACTGGGCGGATTAGCGCGTACACCCCCGGGGAGTACCCGAGTACCCCCGGCAGGAATACCGCAGTACTCCCTACGGGGCACCGCAGTACTCCCTATGGGGCACTGCAGTACTCCCGGAGGATACTCCCGACATACGCCGCACTGCCGCCACCAACCCCGGGACGAACCACAGCCGGCCCTACCGCGCGGCGGAAGGCGGACGGCCACGACCCGAAACTGACCATACAACTGAAACGATGAAGAAAAAAATCATGATTACGGGTGCCAGCGGATTTCTGGGCAGCCGGTTGGCCTACAGCCTCCGCAACCGCTACGACCTGCTGCTGCCCACCCACAGCGAACTGAACGTGACGCGCGAGGAGGCCGTCAGGGCCTACGTGGAGGCACACCGGCCCGAGGCCGTGATACACTGTGCCGCGCTGAGCAACACATGGTACTGCGAACAACACCCCGAGGAGTCCCACCGGGTGAACGTGCAGGCCACGGTGAGGCTGGCCAAGGCTTGCAAACTGACGGGTGCCCGGCTCGTGTTCATGTCGAGCGACCAGGTGTACAACGGCACGCCGCTGGCCGGACCGCTGGCCGAGGATGCACCGCTCGAACCGGTCAATTTCTATGGCCGCCACAAGCTGGAAGCCGAGCAGCGGGCGCGGTGGAACCTGCCCGATGCCGTGGGGCTACGCCTGACATGGATGCCCGCCACCCACGAGTTCCGGGGCGTGACCTACGTGTGGGAGGTGGTGCGCCAAGTGGAGCAGGCCCTCTCGCTGCCCGGCGGCATCTACAACTTCGGCTGCGGCAACCGCGCCAACAGCTATACGCTCCACCTGGAGGCGGCGCGGCTGATGGGCCTGCCCGAACCTGACGGCTGGCTGCTGCCCGACGAGGAGCGGTTTGCCGCCCAGCCCCGCAACCTGGTGATGGACTGCTCCCGTGCCGCAGCCCACGGCATCCGCTTCGCCGACAGTCTGGAAGGCATCGCCGAAGCCCTGAACCATCCCTACCGCACGGAGTGACCGGGGCGGCCTTTCCGCCGCCCCATGCCACCCCGGCACCGAAGTCACGACTACCAAGCGGCATTTGAAGGTATCAAGAGGCTATCTCCTAATCACTACAGGAAAGGAAAATGCCTTTATAAAAAAGAAGTGTAACCGTAATGCTTCTAATATTGAAACAGAAGTCAAAATAACGATTTTAGGACAATGAATCTACAAGAAGCTATTGAAGCACGCCATAGTGTGCGAAAATACATAGACAAGCCCATATCACAAGATATTATTGACATCCTTCAAGCCAAGATTGAAGAATGTAACAAACTCGGTAATCTTCACATTCAGCTTGTTACCAATGAGCCAAAGGCATTCAAGGGTAAAATGGCTTATGGAACCTTCAGCGGAGTAACCAATTACTTCGCGATGGTCGGCAAGAAAGCTGATGATCTCTCTGAGCGTGTCGGCTACTATGGTGAGCAATTAGTTCTGCTTGCTCAGACTCTTGGACTCAATACTTGTTGGGTGGGTCTCACATACAACAACATCAAGGAGGCTTACGAGAAAGGTAATGATGAAAAGCTCTGTTGTATGATAGCCGTCGGTTATGGTGATGATCCAGGCAGGAATCTCAAACGGAAGACCGTTCAACAAGTAAGTAACGCAAGCGACATCACTCCAGCTTGGTTCAAGAAGGGAATTGAAGCTGTTCTGCTCGCACCTACAGCTGTCAATCAGCAGAAGTTCTCATTTGAGTATGTTGGAATAAAGAATAACCGCCACATAGTGAAAGCCAGCAAAGGTTTCTCTTTAATTGGCTATACCAAGATGGACTTAGGTATTGCTAAGTGTCACTTTGAGATTGCTGTAGGAAAAGAAAATTTTGAATGGAAATAAAATATAAACAACAGTGCCCTTAAAAGGCACACTATCTCTATAATTTTGCATCCCAAAAAACAATCAATATGAATAATATCAAATATATGCTCTTGAGATATAGAGTTATCTATTTCGAGAGAAATAAAAGCCTTAGTACTTGGTTTGATTTGCCTAATAGATCAGACAGACGTTCGCTGCCAAAGCATACATCTGCAAAATTATTATGTAATAACTTTGGTGTACCTGAAAATGAGAAGGTTTTATTCTCTAGAGATACTTCTCCGTGGGACGATTCAGATCAAGGTCTTATTCTTACTGATAGGCGTATATACTATACAGACTCAAGAAAGGATGGTTGGTATATTGATTTAGACGAGGTTATTGATGTTTACTACAATGACAAAGGTTGCTTTGTGTTTGTTTCTGACCAGAAGGAAGAAATAGAATTGTCAACTAATTACTTTTTTTATGGTTCTGAAGGAGGAGAATATTACGATAAACTTGCATGTCTTATTAAAGAACTTATCTATTATCCTTATAAAGAAATGTTCAAAGGTAAGACTTGCTCTGAACGAGCAGAGTTCGCAAAAGAATTATTAGAATTTGACCTTCATTACCCCATTATTCATAAAAGTATTGCAGACGATTATTTTGCAAAAGGCTTAAATGAAGAAGCAAGGAAAGCCTACATAGCTGCGTTTGTATATTGTACAACTACCGAAGACAGACGTGAGTTGTATTCTTGCATACAAGAAACAGAATGCAGAATGAAAAGTAATGGACAATGGGATAGCATTATTGAGAAACCATATAATCAGAGAAAATTTCTGATGGTCATGTCAGACAATAGTTTCGGTAAAGTCGATATGAAGTCATCGCTTGTATATTGCAATAATAATATCCCTTCGACAATATCGTTTCCTTATGGTCATCCCGTAGATGATACCCTGTATATAGCGAATCCAAGTTCTAGTACAACATATATACCTCAGGAACAATCTGAAGAGATTCTTTTTCTCGAAAAAGTAAATGAGTACTGCGATATGCTGAGAGGATTGGGTGCCATTGAAATATGTATTACTTTTGATAAGGGGCTCACATTGGATGCGATGGAATCTTACACTAATAATTCAAAAGCCGAAGCAGACCTCCATTTCGCAGATTGTAGTATGTCAGAAAATAAATCTGGAAATATGCAGACTAAAGTAGATGAGCAATCGTCAAGAAAAGTCAAGTATGTCTATGATCCTATTAAAAAACCTTTCCTTCAGAAGGGTAATTGGTATGAACTCAATGAAAATTGGAAAAGAATGGCTCAGGCAAGACTAGAAAGTAATCTGCTTCAATATGAAGAAGAATTTTCAACTACAAGCAATAGACAACTTGATAAATCAGAAAAAGAAATTGTCGATGCTGCAGCAAAGATAAAAGGTCTTAATGTTAATGGTTCTATTCATGAGGATAGCGAAAGTACCCAA
>SFQP01000108.1 GCA_004562975.1 bacterium | reverse complement strand
CCCTGCACAGCACCCATCAGGGAGCCGCGCTCGCCGGTCAGGTCGCTGGTAGCCTCGCGCTTGAAATCCGTTTTGAACAAATAGCCGGAACCGATACCTACACCGAAAGCGAGCACTTTCTCCGTGGCCTTGCCGGAATAATCCTGATAAACGGCATAAGAAGAGTTCAAGCCGCGACCTTCCAGGAACATGGTGCGAAGTGAAGTACCGGAACCCTTGGGAGCAACCATGATCACGTCAATGTCGGCAGGAGGCACCACGCCGGTGCGGTCGTTCCACGTGATGGCAAAACCATGAGAGAAATAAAGTGTCTTGCCTGTGGTGAGATAGGGTTTCAGACGGGGCCACAGCTGCATCTGGGCTGCATCAGAAAGCAGCATGCAGACAATGGTGCCACGCTCGGCTGCCTCTTCGAGAGAGAAGAGTGTTTCGCCGGGCACCCAACCGTCGGCCACTGCTTTGTCGTAAGTTTTCCCTTCACGCTGTCCGACGATCACATTGAAGCCATTGTCGCGGAGGTTGCAAGCCTGGCCGGGACCTTGGACACCATAGCCCAGGACAGCGATGGTTTCATTCTTCAACACTTCACGGGCCTTTTCAAGGGGAAACTCTTCGCGGGTCATCACTTCTTCAACGACTCCGCCAAAATTTAATTGTGCCATTTCTGTTATTTAAAAATTGTTGTTTACGTCTATTATTCACTTATCTTCCAGTTAAATATCGGCAGGATGTTGCGAAGCGCGATACTCCTCCTGCCTTAGTTGCAGGAACTCTGCCAAGGGTTCTCGGTGGCTCTTGGTCACGGCCACCACGCCGGAACTGACGTATTGCAGCAGGCAGTTGCAAGCCTTCAGTTTGCGGTACAACGCCATGGTTTCTTCGGGAAGTCCCTCTTTCGAGACAATGGCGTAGGTATTGTTCACCTCCACTATTTTCCCGTCGTAGAAGCGGATGGCCTTCGATATGTCCCGGTTGGCCACGAGCTGGGCGGTGGCAATCTTGTACAAAGCCTGATCCATCACGTAAACCTCATCGCTCGTATAATAACGTGCATTGAGCACGTCAATTTTCTTTTCGAGTTGCTTCACCAAGGTTTTCACCGTTTGTTCGTCTGTATAAGTGGTGATGGTGTAGCGATGGATATGCTCAAAACCTGATGCGGAAGCGTTGAGGCTTTCGATGTTCAGCTGGCGACGCGTGAAGACATTCGTCACGGAATTGAGCACGCCGGCCAGGTTTTCGGAGAACACGATGATGGTGAACAGCTTTACGCCGCCCGCCTTCTCGCATGGGGTCGTGGCCGAGGGGCCGGCCGCACCGGTATTTGTATTGGGTTTGGGTGTCATAGGCTGTTTGGTTAGTTGAGTTCGTCAGACGACAATATCATATCATCCACATCATGGCCGGGACAGCACATGGGCATCACGTTGTCTTCCTCCATCACGGCTGCCTGAAGCAGGAAGGGGCCGGGGGTGGACAGCATCAGCTCTATAGCCTCTGTCAACTTGTTGCGGTCCGTTACCGTAAGGGCAGGTATGCGATAAGCCTCGGCAATTTTCTCATAATCCGGGTTCATCATGGGCGTGAAGGAATACCGGTGGCGGAAGAAGAGTTGCTGCCACTGCCGGACGTTTCCGAGATAGTTGTTGTTGAGCAGGATGATTTTCACCGGAGCCTGCTGTTCCATGATAGTGCCCAGTTCTTCGATGGTCATTTGCAGCCCTCCGTCGCCCAGGAACAGGCAGACCGTACGTTCCGGCGCGCCGAAGGTGGCACCGATGGCGGCCGGAAGGCCATAGCCCATCGTTCCCATACCTCCGGAGGTTACTACGCTCCTCTTCTCCGAGAAGCGGAAGTAGCGCGCCGCCATCATTTGGTTCTGCCCCACGTCCGTCACCATCACGGCTTTGTGGTGGGTCAATTCCGATACACGGCGTATCACTTCACCCATACGCAAGGGACCTTCGGAGGGATGGATTTGCGGTTCTATCACCTTTTCGTTTTCCAGTGAATCCCACTCGCGGAAACTCTCCCGCCACTCGTTGTGCTCTTTGTCTTCAAGCAAGGCCATAACGGCAGGAAGCGTTTCCTTGCAATCGCCCAACACGGCCACGTCGACGGCCACGTTTTTGTCAATTTCTGCCGGGTCTATGTCGAAATGAATTTTCTTGGCCTGCCGCGCATAACTATCCAGTTTGCCCGTGATACGGTCATCAAAGCGCATGCCCACGGCTATCAACAGATCGCACTCCTGGGTCTTCTTGTTGGAGCCGAGCGAACCGTGCATACCGAGCATGCCGACATTCAACGGGTGGTCGGAAGGCAGGGCCGAGAGTCCCAACAGGGTACAGCCGGCGGGCAGTCCGGCCTTCTCGACAAAGCGTTTCAGTTCTTCCTGGGCATGTCCGAGTTCCACGCCCTGTCCCACCAGTACCAAGGGGCGTTGGGCGGCATTGATCAGGGCAGCGGCTTCCACCACGCTCTGCTTGGAGGTGTTGGGCACCGGTACATAACTGCGGATGAAATCTATACTTCCAGGCACATATTCCGCTTTCTCCAGTTGGGCGTTTTTGGCAAGATCGAGCACCACGGGTCCCGGACGACCGCTACCCGCAATATAAAAGGCACGGTGTACAGCCCAAGCCACATCTTTTGCCGATCGGATTTGGTAAGCCCATTTGCTGATGGGTTGTGCTATGTCCACCACGTCGCATTCCTGAAAGGCATCCGTGCCCAGCATCTGCGCTCCCACTTGTCCGGTAATCACCACCATGGGCGTGCTGTCCATCATGGCATCGGCGATACCCGTGATGGTGTTGGTTGCCCCCGGGCCGCTCGTCACCAAACAAACGCCAGTCCGTCCGCTCACACGGGCATAGCCTTCGGCAGCATGGGCTGCGGCTTGCTCGTGGCGCACGAGGATATGGTTAAGTCGGTCGCGGTAATCATAAAGCGCATCGTACACGGGCATGATGGCACCGCCGGGGTAGCCAAAAAGGGTTTCCACCCCTTCATCCAGCAATGCACGCATAAGGATTTCCGCACCTGATATTTCTTTCGTCATATAGTTTATTTTATTTACGTTTCGGAGGTTAGGCAGTAACTCATATTTCCCTCACGCCTCCTTTGTCGGCACTGCTAACCATGGAGGCATAAGCCCGGAGAGCCTTTGACACCACGCGCTGACGTTCCAGCGGGCGCATGGGGCGTGCAGCCAATTCCTCATCGGACAAATGCACGCACAGCTTGCGCGAGGGGATGTCTATTTCGATGATGTCGCCATCCACCACCTTGCCGATAGCACCGCCGGCGGCAGCTTCGGGCGAGATGTGTCCGAGGCTCAGCCCCGAGGTTCCGCCTGAGAAACGTCCGTCGGTAATCAGCGCGCAAAGTTTTCCCAGATGGCGGCTTTTGATATAGGATGTAGGATAAAGCATCTCCTGCATGCCCGGCCCTCCTTTGGGACCTTCGTGGGTAATCACCACCACGTCGCCGGCCTGCACCTTTCCGCCCAGAATACCTTCGCAAGCGGCATCCTGCGAATCGAACACCCGGGCCGGCCCTTCAAAATGCCAAAGGCTCTCGTCCACGCCCGCCGTTTTCACCACGCAACCGTCCTGGGCTATGTTTCCGAACAACACGGCCAGTCCGCCGTCGCGCGTATAGGCATGTTCGAGCGAACGGATACATCCCTCGGCGCGGTCTGTGTCCAGTGTGGGCCACTGCGCATCCTGCACACCCATTTGCGTACAGAACTTGCCGCCCGGCGCACTGCGATAGATGCGTTCGGCCTCGGCATCGGTTGCCGTCCCCATGATGTTGTATTTTTGGATATCCTCGCCCAGCGTGGCACCGTTCACGCGGATGGCGTCCGTGGCAAGCAGGCCGCCTTTGGCCAATTCACCCATAATTCCCATCACGCCTCCGGCACGGTTGCATTCCTGCACGGAGTAACGCTGCGTGTTGGGAGCCAACTTACACAGACAAGGCACCTTCCGGCTCAGGCTGTCAATGTCGGCCATGCAAAAATCGACCTCGGCCTCATGGGCCACAGCCAGCAGGTGGAGCACCGTATTGGTAGAGCCGCCCATGGCGATATCCAGTGTCATGGCATTGAGGAAGGCCTGCCTTGTAGCAATGGTGCGAGGCAAGACGCTTTCGTCGCCCTCCTCATAATATTTATAGGCGTTCTTTACAATCAGTTTGGCGGCATCTTCAAACAGCCGTTTGCGGTTCACGTGCGTAGCCGGCACCGTGCCGTTTCCCGGCAACGAAAGGCCCAACGCCTCCGTCAGGCAGTTCATGGAGTTGGCGGTGAACATACCGGAGCAGGAGCCACAACCGGGACAAGCCCGTGCTTCGATTTCGGCCAACTCTTCATCGCTCACCGAAGCATCGGCTCCCTTCACCATGGCTGTCACCAAGTCTACATTCTCGCCTTTGAAACGTCCTGCCTCCATCGGCCCACCGCTTACAAACACGGTGGGAATGTTCAGCCGCATGGCGGCCATCAGCATTCCGGGGGTAATCTTGTCGCAATTCGATATGCACACCAAAGCATCAGCCTTGTGAGCTTGCACCATATACTCTACGCTGTCGGCAATGATGTCACGCGAGGGCAAGGAGTAGAGCATACCGTCGTGGCCCATGGCGATACCGTCGTCAATGGCAATGGTGTTGAACTCTGCTGCATAGCATCCCAGCTTTTCTATTTCGCTTTTCACGAGTTGCCCCGCTTCATGCAGATGGGTGTGTCCGGGCACAAACTGGGTAAACGAGTTGGCGATGGCAATTATAGGCTTTCCCAGCTGTTCGCGTTTCATTCCGGTGGCCATCCACAAAGCCCTGGCTCCGGCCATCCGCCGGCCTTCGGTGCTGAATGCACTACGCAACTTA
>SFQP01000107.1 GCA_004562975.1 bacterium | reverse complement strand
GGCGAATATCGAGTATATTGAGTTCTGGATGCTCGACCCTTTCATCAAAGCACGCGATGAAGGCCGCACCTTCAGTGGCGATTTGTATTTCAACTTGGGCGAAATCAGTGAGGATGTGCTCAAGGACGGCAAGAAATTCTACGAAAGCGGCCTGCCCGTTGACGATGACCCTACACAATACACGGAAACGGTTTGGGGACGTGTGCCCACTCAGAATACGGTGACTTACGCATTCAACACGGCCAGCGGTTCCCGTAACAAACAGGACGTGGGCTTTAACGGACTTACTTCGGAGCAGGAGAAAACTTATCCTGCCTATGCCCAATTTTTGGCATCGGTACAGGCAAAGGTGCGCCCCGAGGTTTACGACTCCATCCTGCTCTCCCCGTCGGCCGACAAGTACCACTATTTCAGAGGCTCCGACTACGACCGTGAGCAACGCTCCATCCTCGATCGTTATAAATACATCAACAACCCGAACGGCAACTCCGTGGACAGCGACAACTCTCCCGAGAGTTACAGCACGGCCTACAAAACCCAGCCTGATGTGGAAGACATCAATCAGGACTTCACGCTCAATGAATACGAAAAGTATTATGAGTACAAGGTCCGTATTGCCGAAGATGCCATGCAGGTGGGGCAAAACTACATTGTCGATAAGCGCGTGGCAAGCCAGAAGACCCGGGATGGCGTGGTGCGTGACTATACATGGTATCTTTTCCGCATCCCTGTGGATCAATATGAACGGCGGGAAGGCGGCATTTCTGACTTTTCTTCCATCCGCTTCATGCGAATGTTCATGACAGGCTTCAGCCAGCCCGTCGTGTTGCGTTTGGCAACGCTCAACCTGGTGCATGGCGAGTGGCGTGCCTATGAGCAGGCGCTCTATCAGGGAACGGCACCGGAAACGAGTGGTGTGTTGGAAGTGAGCGCAGTCAATTTCGAGGAGAACAACGAGAAAGAACCGGTCAACTATATCCTGCCACCGGGCATCAGCCGCGTGGTCGACCCCGGCCAGTCGCAAATATTGCAGAACAACGAGCAGTCCTTGGCGTTGACGGTGAAGCAGTTGGCTTCGGGTGACGCACGGGCCGTTTACAAGAACACCAATTTGGACTTGCGGCGTTATAAACACCTCCAGATGTTCACCCATGCCAACTCTTTGATGGGAGAGACGCCGGTCGAAGATGGCCAAGTATCACTCTTCATTCGTTTGGGCTCCGACTATAAAAGCAATTTTTACGAGTACGAAGTGCCTCTCACCATCACGCCGGCCAAGAAGTATGCCGACAACACGTCCAATGCCAGAATTGTTTGGCCGGAAGATAATATGGTGGACATTGACCTCTCTTTGTTGACCGATGTAAAGCGTAACCGCAACAAGCAGAAGTCATTGGGCTTGACAAGCTATGCCCAATTGTATGCAGAATACGACCCCAATCGCCCAGCCAATAAAATCAGCATTGTGGGTAACCCCAGCTTGGGCGAGGTGCGCACCATCATGATTGGTGTGCGCAACAATTCCCGTACCCTGCAAAATGTGGAAGTATGGGCCAACGAACTTCGCCTGCAGCAGTTTGCCAATAAAGGAGGATGGGCTGCCCAGTCACAGCTTAACCTGCAATTATCCGACGTGGCCACCCTTAATCTCAGCGGCCATGTTGAAACAGAAGGATTTGGTGGTTTGGAAGAAACAGTCAGCCAACGCCGTGACGACAACCTGTACGAATATTCCGTAACTACCAATGTGCAAGCCGGAAAGTTCCTGCCCGAGAAAGTCAAGCTCAATGCACCTGTTTATTATTCCTACAGCAAACAGCGCACTTCGCCGCGATACAATCCGCTTGATACGGACATGGAGTTGGAAGAAGCCCTCAGTGCATTGACAACGCAGCACGAAAAGGACTCCTTGAAGAATATCGCCGACAGGGTGGTGATAAACAAGAACTTCAGCCTGACCGGTGTGCGCTTCAACATTGCCACCAAGCGTCATCCCATGCCCTACGACCCCGCCAACTTCACCTTCGGCTATGCCTATTCCACCACCAACACCACGGGGGAAACCACAGCCTGGGAGAAGAATCAGAATTGGAAATACTCTTTCAACTATTCCTGGTCGCCCAACCTCAAGCCCTTTGAGCCTTTCAAGAAGTCGAAGAGCAAATCCAAGTGGTTCAAGATTTTGAAGGAGCAGAGTTTCAATTTCCTCCCTCAGAATATCGGTTTCAATTCGGACATCACCCGTTCGTACTACGAGTTGCAAGAGCGCGACATGGAGAACATGGACAATACTTCCCTGCCGCTCACCTGGTCCAGTGATTTCTTGTGGAACCGTTCCTTCCAGTTGCGATGGGATTTCACCAAGAACCTGCACGCCAACTTCTCTTCAGGAACCAATGCCGAAATCGAGCAACCCTATACTGCGGTAAACAAAGACCTTTATCCCGACCGGTATACGGCTTGGAAAGACTCTGTCTGGACCAGCATCAAGCACTTGGGACGGCCTCTCACTTACCAACAAAACTTCGATGCTTCTTGGAAAATTCCTATCAACAAGCTTCCTGTGTTTGATTGGGTAACGACCGATGTTTCCTACAACGCCACCTATAACTGGACCCGAGGCACCGAACTGGCTGATGGCAGCACCTATGGCCATACCATTACCAATTCACGCAACATCACCGGTAACGGCCGCCTCAATCTGGAAACCCTTTACAACCACGTGCCCTTCCTGAAGGCCGTAAACAAGAAATACGCGCAGGCCCCGAAGGACAAGAAGGCAGGAGAGGTGGAGAAGAAGTTCTTTGAAAAGGAAATAACCCTCAAGGCCGATACCACCCAGGAATTGCAGCACAACCAGCGCAGCAAACAGCTCCGCGTCGTGGCCTTGCGTCCCGATGGTTCCAAATATCCTTTGCGCTTCAAGGTCATCGACAACAACAAGATAGTCATCCTTTCCAAGGACACGGCTCGCATCAAGGTGATGGTAAGTCCCAAGAAGCGCAAGGAAGACCAGCAGTGGTACAAAGCACTGCAAATGGGTTCCCGCTTCCTGATGATGGCACGTAATGTCAGTGTGACCTATACCAACAAGTACAATCTCAATCTGCCCGGTTTCATGCCCGAAATCGGCGATGTGTTCGGACAGACAAAGGGTGGGGGAATGATGGCTCCTGGTTTGGACTTCGCCTTCGGACTGACGGGAGAGGATTATATCCGCCGAGCTGCCGATAGAGGCTGGTTGCTCATGACCGACAGCATCATTACGCCGGCTACCACCAGTGCCACGGAGAGTTTCCAAATCCGGGCAACGCTGGAACCCTTCCGCGATGTAAAGATAGACCTTACCGCTTCGCGCAACAAGAATACCAACCGCAGCATCCAATACATGTTCGGTGGAATGCCGACCATTGAATCCGGTTCTTTCTCCATGACCACCATTTCCATCGGTTCGGCATTTGAAGGAACAGGTTCTCCGGACAAAGGTTACAAGTCCAAAACTTTTAGCAAGTTTGTGCATTCCCTTGAAGGCTACCGCCAGCAGATAGAGGCAAGGTATGCCGGAGCCGTCTATCCCGAAGGAACCCTTTATGCCGGCGAACCTTTCGATCCTGCCAACGGTACCGTAAGTCCCTATGCCCCCGAGGTCATGATACCCGCCTTCCTTAATGCCTACACCGCAGGCGGTGGCGGATTGGAAATCTTCCCGGCCTTGTCCAAGATGCTGCCCAACTGGACCATTACCTACGGAGGCTTGGCCAAGTTGCCGCGTATGAAGAAAGTATTCAAGAGCTTCAACCTCAACCATGGCTATAAGAGTGTCTACTCGGTCGGTTCATACAGTACCTTCAATAGTTATATGGAGTATATGAATGGCTTTGGCTTTGTCAACGAAGTGACCACGGGTGCCCCCATCCCGAGCTGTCCCTACGATGTCTCCACGGTAAGCATCAACGAAAGCTTCTCTCCCCTCTTCGGGGTTGACATGACCTTCTTGAACAACATCACCGCCAAGGTAGAGTTCCGTAAAACGCGCGTTTTGACCCTCAGCATGACCTCCATGCAGGTGAATGAAACCCGCTCCAACGACTTCGTCATAGGTTTGGGATATAAAATCACCGGAGTCAATCTCTTTGCTCCCAAGCGCGTGGTACGCTCCAAGTCCAAGGGCACAGGAGCAGACAAGAAAACCACTACCAACTCCAAGGGCTTTGCCAACGACCTCAATTTGCGCTTGGACATCACTTTGCGCAACCAGGCCGCCCTCAACCGCGACATCCTCACCGAGCTGACCCAGGCCACGAGTGGTAACAAGGCCGTGCAAATCAGCTTCTCGGCAGATTACGCCCTGAGCAAGTTCCTCACCCTGACCGCCTACTATGACCGTCAGATGAACAAGCCGCTGCTCACCTCCTCCTCCTATCCCGTTACCACGCAGGACTTTGGTGTCAGCATGAAGTTTATTTTGAACAGATAAGTCTATGAAGATATTCCGTTTAGTGCAAGTACCTTCGTCCGGCGATGCTGAGGCTTCGCTTTCTCCATTCTGGGCCGTGCTTACCCTTCCCGATACTGCGCTGCTCATTGCTAAGCGTCCCTTCTTCATTCCCGATTTTGCGGCAGTGTGCGATGCCAGCCTTTGTGTGGCCGTGCGCATTGTCCGTTTGGGGCGCAGCATCCACCGGCAGTTTGCCCACCGATACTATCTGGCATCCCAGGCCGTTCCGGCGGTGCATTTTATAGCCCGCGATTATCTTGAGTGTCTTCAGGGGCAATCTCTCCCTTGGGACATGGCTGTGGGCTTCGACGATGCGGTGGCAGTGGCCGATGCCGGTCAGGTGGATTTCACGAAAGTAGAAGCCGTGAAGATTGCGGTAGATGCCGAAATTGCCGGGGCC
>SFQP01000106.1 GCA_004562975.1 bacterium | reverse complement strand
AGCAACGCCTGGGCACTGTACCGCTGCCAGAACGACGACGGCACCTACAGTGGCGATGTCTTCCTGAGCAACGGCAAAGGCCATTTCCTGAAGTACGATAACGCTTCGTCCACCTTCACCACCGTCGCAACAGCTACGGTGGGCGACATTCCCACCGATGCCACCAAGTTCCGTCTGGTAGAAAATGATGCCCGACGCGACTGCTGGCAACTGCAACTGCCCGACCACGGAAACAAGATGCTGAAGCTGCTCAGCACTACAAGTGAAGGGACAACCACCTACTCCTTCACGCTGGCCGACCGAAACGATGCCGGCAACTACGTGTACTTTGAAGAGCTGAACCTCTATCCCGACTTCAGCACCGAAACCACGGGAGCCTGGCAGTTCATCCACCTGGACCAGCTGACCGGTTCGCCCCGCATGGAAGCATCAGAAGACGGCGCAGCGGCCAACGGAAGCACCGTCACGGCTTCGACCTCTACCCCAGATGCCCGCAAAACGGTGTGGAAGGTGATGGGCAGTGCTGATGACTTCATACTCAAAAGCGGCACGGACACCTATCTGAAAGTGGACAATAACGGCAATGTGACTTTGACCAACAATAAAGAAGATGCCGCCAGTCTGGCGCTGCACTTCAACTACTTTGCCATTGACAAAACCACCATCGACTGGATTGTCGAGGTCAATGGCACTTCTCCCACCCGCTACCTGAAGTACGACAGCGCGACAGGTCAGTTCACCACCGCCGCATGGCCGGCCAATCAGGAAGAATCAACCTACTATGCCCTGAGCTTTGGCACCGCCACCACGCCCAAATTCTCCGACACTACTTCCGAAACCTACTACTACATCAACTTCAACCAATACAGCGACCCGAACAATGCCGCAGTGAACGGTAACCTCTATATGAGCGACGGTGTGGAGAAGACCTCCGACGCCTATGCCGAACTGAAACAGGAGGTCCACAGTATGCAGTGGATGTTTGTGGGCGACAAGGACGAGGTGCGGCTGAAGAACCGCAATGACTACTACATCTGCTGGGACGAAGCGTCTGTTACCTTCGGCGTTACTGCCGACTGGACAAAGGCCGCCGTGTTCAACATGAAACTGGCCGGCCGCACAGCCAACGGCACCAGTTACGGCCACTTCCTGCTCATCGGAGGCGAAGGGGTGAGCAACAGCCGTCTCAACCAATACATATACCCAATATTACATCCGCCCCAAACGCTCCTGGTTCATCAAGGAGCTGAACGACGACAAAGTGGAAACCTTTGCCGGCTTCATCAAAGAAGACCCATTAGGCACCTACGGCTTTGAGAATAATCCCTACCAACCCTCCATCAAGCAGCAAAAGACCAACGAATATAAGGTTATCCGATACTTGAAGCAGGGCACAACCCGCGCCTTTGACACGCCTACTTATATGCGCAGCAATAGCGCTGGCGATTCAAAAGTAAAAGCGTACCAACGGTATTACAACTACCAAACGGGCGGACGTGTCGACCCCGACCGTATCAACCTCACCGAACCGGGTCGCCGCGACTATGCCAACGGTACGGTGATGGGATCGCTGCTGCTGTTGAACAACGAAACGACCGGCTATGCCAAAACCAGCACCATCACTTTCAATATGCCCAAGGATGCCCCCGAGGACTACAACTACATCCTGGCGGTCGACGTGTCACAATACACCGACTTCATCGACTACTTCGGTGACAACGGCAACGAGAAGTACAACGATATCATCTGTACGGAGGTGAACGTGCCCGAACATCAGGACCTCATTGAACCTACGCTGAGCGAGCGTTATGTCTACGATGTCCGCAACGCCCACCAAATGGCCAAACAGCTCACGGCCTGCACCGAGGGTTCTGACAAGTGGTTAGAGGACCTTAGGCAACGAGCTTCAGAACTACTGGTTCTATCTGAATGGCACCCCTTCCGAAGAGAACCTGCAGAACATCACCTCCTATAACAACATCTACTTCAGATGCGAGAATAATACGGCTCACATCAGGGGTTTTGATGTGACGGACTGGCCCGTTGAGGGCGCGACAACGTCCTCAGCCGACCTGAGCAAACTCCGCTTTGTCCGCTTCTACTATCCCGGCGATCCCGACAATCCCGACAATCCCGACAATCCCGGCGAAAGCATTGACAGCTTAGGCTATGGCGAAGTACCCGACGGAAGCAGTGCCACCATCCTGTGCTACGCCCGCGACGGCGGCACAGCCGGCTACGAAGGCGGTACGCTCTACCAACTGGCCAAGATTACCCTGCGCTTTGAGGACAACTGCGAACCGCTGCCCTACACCGAAGTGATAGGACGCACCGCCGATGGCAAATTCAAAACAGGACGAGCCCCTGAATACCTGCGCAAACTGACGGGTGAACCCGTGGCATCCATCGACTACAATGCCGTCGACTTCCGCACCTTCCGCACGCCTCCTGTAGGAAGTACATCAACTGGCTTCTCTGCCAATCAGGAACTGGCCAACACCTACCGTTATCCCATGCTCTACGAGAACAGCGGCTACAACTTCTATCCCGTGGGCGGAAACACCTATCCTTCCACAGGTAACCTCACCGAAAACAGCTTCGGGTCGTACGCCATCACCCGACGCTTACAAGTTCGATGGGGCTACGGTAACTTCAAGCCGGTATCGCACGTGTACAAGCTGTTGTACAACGAGTACACCGAGGCGCAGCGGCAAGCTTGGGGCATTGACCTTGCTCCGCTCAACAACATCGACAGCCACGCCTTCCTCTACCTTGATGCCTCCGACCTTCCCGGCCAGATTGCCTCCCTGCATTTCAACTCCAACCTTTGCAGCGGCTCGCGCATCTATGCTTCCGCATGGATGTCCTCTCCCAACGGATGGGCCAATGGTTCGGTACCCGCCACCGTGCAGTTCAAAGTGGTAGGCCATACCTCTGACAATGCAGCCACCGACCACCCCGTGCTGCTGCATACCTACTGCCCCGGACCCATTGCCTCGAAAGCCTGCTATACGGATGATAAAGGCAATAAAGCCGTACTGGACACCACCACGACCAAGAGGTACGATGACAATTCGAAAGTGGGTGTATGGCAACAGGTGTTCTTCTCGTTTGTGAACAATGCCACGCAATCCTTCGACCACTACACGCTCGACATTGAGAACGCCTGTACCTCGACTGCCGGCGGCGACATCCTGATTGACGATGTGGAGGTATTTGTCAGCAAGCCCACAGTGACAGTGGAGAAGACATCGCCCGTCTGCGGAAGAGAGGTGACACTCACGAAAATGAGTACGAGTTTCGACGACTTGATGCTGTCCCTCGGTCTGGAAGAAGACAAGAAACCGGCATCGGGCAATCCCAAACTGTGGTTCTGCCTGCTCGACAAGGAACTGTTCGACCATATGGTGGATTCGCTCACCATGCGCAACGCCATCGAAGGCATCTCGTCAAGCGAATGGCAGGAGCTGTTCAACGCCTGCATTGTGGGCGACCCGAACAGCAGCAAAGAGGAGGACAAGGCGTTCAGATGGGTGGAAGTGTCAACATACTACAACCAGATTGAGGACTTCAACTATGCCAAAGCACTTGCCACCAACAAAGCCATCGTGCAGCGAGAAGAGGATGCCGGCGGCAACCGCTACATCGTCATCTCCGACAAGGTGAACAGCGACAGGCTCCTCCCACGCCATGATTACTACATCGTGTTCGTGCCGCGCTACGGCGATGCCCCCATTACGGCAGCCAACTCGGCCGAACAGTTCCAAATCAGCTCCAACTGCTGTATCAAGAACAGCTTCACCACAACCTCGGCAGTGCAAATCCTGGGCGACACGGAACACGCGGCCGACGGCGGCAATGAACTGGAAGTGTGCGCCGGACAGAACGTGAACCTCACGGTACAAATCAAGGGTACGGACAAGAACACCGGCGACCTGACCACCGTTCAGACTTACTACGACTGGTGGCTCGACTTCAAGGGCGGCGCGTTCGAGAATATGTACATCAACGCCGACGGCACGCTGTCGAAAAACGCGAAACCCGAACCTACAGACGCTTCGCAAGTCAGCCTGAGCGAGGCACTCATCAATATGCGCCACTACTACCCCAAAGCCATCAGCATCGAGGGACTCACCCCGCGCCACGACGCTGACCAACCCGTGGAACTGACGCAGCAGATGCTTAACGGCCTGAAGGCGGCACTCACGCCCGAAAGCGACGGCATCCCCCGCCTCTTCCTCTACCGCATTTCGCTCAACGTGCAGATTCCTTCCACCTATTCCGAAGGGGAGAAGAGCCGCATCGTTACGGTGGTGCCTATCGAGTTCACCAACGAGAACATCATTTACTGCTTCGACCCGCAGCACATCGTAATGAGCATCAGCGGCAATGCCCCGCGTATGCTCAGCGGACTGGCTAACACGACCTATCCGAACGACAACTTCAACGCGCCGGTACGCACCGCCTTGGACCGCACGGAACAGGCCACCGAACTGACAGCGGGCACGCAGCCGGCCACCTTGTTCCGCCTTCCCTTGCACGGCCTCAAGGGTACAAGCTCATCGGCCAACGAGCTGATTCCCTTCCAGCTGGAGGCTACCACTCCCGGTGACCCTGCCTACACGCCGGTGTACATTGCCGGAACGAACGACCCCGCTTGCCAGGTGTACACCACCAATGCGGAGGGCGATATGCTGATGCGCGAGGTGGGACGCGTGGTCAACTTAGAAGCCCTGGTGAAGAACCAACCGGACCCTTACCAACCTTATGCCGACTTCTATTTCCTGAAGGATTTCACGCCCCGCGAGGGATATACGTATCAGCTGCGCTTTGAATACAAGGAGGACCCTGCCGAACCGGCTGAATCGGGCAAACCTATCTGTAACGGCGCGGTATGCTTCGACCTGAAGATAGTGCCGCAATACCTGATGTGGAAGGCTTACGCCGGCAACACGGATTGGAACAACGACGGCAACTGGAAACGGGCCGACAAGGACGAGCTGAACAAGACTGCCAGCGATACGTACCCCGTTAACAACGCCATGGCCGCCGACCCGCAGCTGCTGCAAACGGACAATGGTTTCGTGCCTATCGAGGGATGCCACGTGGTGATTGCCCCGGCTGACTACCAGCCGCAGCTAAGTGGAGCACTGAACGATGCAACGGCCACGAAGGACATCCAGTACGACATGGTGATGAAAGCTGATTATACTGCCGCTACGCCATACAATTACCTGAATTGCGAAGCGTTCTACCTTAATACCTGCGAGGACGTGCTGCTGCAATCGGGCGGCGAGCTGGTCAACGCGCAACACCTGAAGTACAACAAGGCTTGGATGGAATATGAACTGGCGGCAGGACGCTGGTACACGCTGGGCTCGCCCATGCAGCAAATGTATGCCGGCGACTGGTTTGCTCCTACCCAGGGCGGACGACAGCTCACGCCGTACTTCGAGGGCATCACGTTCAACACCACGGACTACAACCGCTTCTCACCCGCCGTGTACCAACGCGGATGGGACAAGGGAACGGCCACGCTGTACTACCTGTCTAACCTGTCCAACGAAGCATCCGCAGCCAACAGCCAGAACGTGGCGGTGAAAGCGATGTGGAGCTCGGTGTACAACGATGTCACGGAGACCTATGGCAAAGGTGGTTTCTCGCTCAAGACTCTCGCGGCAAGCAAGAGCGGCACGCCGTACACAAACCTGCTGTTCCGCCTGCCCAAGGAGGACACTTCCTATAAATACTATAAGGATAACGCAACGCCGGGCAGCGGCGGCAACGAACAAGGTATCGGTAAACGCAACAACACTTACAAGCTGCGGACGGACAAGCTCAGCCCGGCCCCTGACGCTGAATTCAAGGATACCATCACGAACAGTGTGCCGGGCAACCAGTATTTCCTGGTGGGCAATCCTTTCCCCTGCGGACTGGACATGACGCAGTTCTTCAACGGCAACAGCACGCTCATCGAACAAAAGTACTGGCTGCTGACAGCCGACGGACAAGCTTCTGCCATGAAGACGGATGCGGGATGGATTGCCATCAACACTTCGGGCACTCCGGATGTACTGGCACCGGGACAGGGCTTCTTCGTGAAGGCCACCGGCACTTCAGACACAGGCACGCTGGAACTGAATTTCACGGCTGCGATGATGGCTTCGGCACGTGGCTACAACGCTGTACTCCGCGCCCCGGCACGCCGCAGCACGGCGGCCTCCTGCCCCACCCTGCGTATGCGCACGGAAACGGAAGCGGGCAGCAGCGAGGCGGTAATCGTGAAACTGGCGGAGGCATCGAACGACTACGCCGCAGCGGAGGATATGCTGACACTGCTGGACGACAACCTGAAGGATGTGCCGATGGTGTACTCCCTGGCCGACCACCAGGCTCTCACGGTGAACACGCGCCGCACGATGCAACGGGTACCCGTGGGCATCACGGGCGGCACGGACGGACCGGTGCAGGTGGTGTTCAGCGGACTGGAAACCTTCGGCGAGTCGCTCTCGCTCCTCGATGACCTGACGGGCGTAGTCACCCCGCTGACGCTGAATGCGAAACCGTTGCCGGGCGTGAACGAACTGGCTGCCACGGTGGATATGCAGGCGAATGTGGCCAACCGCTACTTCCTGCTCTCTTCGGCCACGCCGGAGGCTGAGGAGGAACTGACAGACGTGAAGCCTTTGGTCATCGTGAACGGACAGAAGGTGAACATCACCACCAACGCCGCCTATCCGCTGACCTACGTCCACATCGTGGATGCCGAGGGCCGCACGGTGTACACCCTCACGCCCTACACGCC
>SFQP01000105.1 GCA_004562975.1 bacterium | reverse complement strand
TCCACTATGCGGTTCTTCTCCGCACGACTGAATTTTGATAATGGCATTGTACTAAAATTTGATGGTTTTTTGGTCAACCTATTTCAGTACAAGACACCGGAACACCGGATTTCGCTTCACGAGCAGTGAAGCGTGTGAAGGGTTGAAACTCCCAAACCTTCACACTGTTTCCTGATGAAACTCATGGGAAAACGACCTGCCTGTGAACGTGTGAATGTTTTTTTCGGGAATAAATTACGTATATAGATGTGTGCATGGGGCACTGGTGTGTAGGGCAACGGCAAGCCATTCGTCCTGCTGCTTCAGCAAGAACCCTTCCTCCACCCTTTTCTTTTCCTTTCGCATGCAGAGCACTTCTTGTTTCTTACGAACCTCATTCCTGCCCCCATTCCGGGCAAAACCCGATTGTAAACATTACCTTTGCCGTCATCATTACCAAACCAACAAGCTGAAATATGAGAAAGATGAGCAGAATGGCCGCATTCCTTTTCGCACTGGCTCTTTCCTGGAACGGGAATGCCGGGGCGCAGAATGCCGATTTCCATGTCGTGCCCCTGCCCAAGGAGGTTCGGGCCACGCAAGCCGGGAGTTTCGAACTGAGCGAGAAAACCCTTATCAGTTATCCGCAGGGCGACAAAACGCTGAAACGCCACGCGGAGTACCTGGCCCAATTCATCGAGGAAGCCACGGGGCTCAAACTGACGCTTACCACGGTACCCGTGCAGCGCAATTGCATCCGTCTGTCGGCGGCACTGAAGAAGAACCATCCGGAGGCATACCGCATCCGCGTCAACAGCGAGATAGTGCTGATTGACGGCGCGTCGGCGGCGGGCCTCTTCTACGGCATCCAGACCTTCCGCAAGGCCCTGCCCGTGGGCACGGTGCAGCGCGTGGTGGTGCCCGGCACGGAAGTCAGCGACCAGCCCCGCTTTTCCTATCGCGGCGCGCATCTCGACGTTTCGCGCCACTTCGTCAGCGTCGACTCCGTATGCCGCTTCATCGATATGCTGGCCCTGCACAACATCAACCGTTTCCACTGGCACCTCACCGACGACCAAGGCTGGAGGGTGGAGATAAAGAAATACCCCCTGCTCACCAAAATCGGCTCGCGTCGCTCCGAAACCGTCATCGGCCACAACACCGGCAAGTACGACGGCAAGCCCTACGGCGGTTTCTATACCCAGAAGGAAATCAGGCAGGTGGTGCAGTATGCCGCCGACCGCCACATCACCATCATTCCCGAGATTGACATGCCCGGCCATATGCAGGCGGCGCTGGCGGCCTATCCCGAGCTGGGCTGTACGGGAGGACCCTATGAGGTGTGGAAAATGTGGGGCGTTTCGGAGCACGTGCTCTGTGCCGGCAACGACAAAACCCTCCGTTTCATCGAGGATGTGCTGGCGGAAATCGTGAAGCTCTTCCCCTCGGAGTATATCCACGTGGGCGGCGACGAATGTCCCAAGACGCAGTGGGAGCAGTGTGCCAAATGCCAGGCCCGCATCAAGGCCGAGCATCTGGAGGCCGACGGCAAGCATAGTGCCGAGGAACGGCTGCAGAGCTACGTCATCCACCATGCTGAGGAGTTCCTGCGCAAGCAGGGCCGACGCATGATAGGGTGGGACGAAATCCTGGAGGGCGGACTGGCACCCGGTGCTACCGTCATGTCCTGGCGCGGCGAAGGCGGGGGCATCGAGGCCGCCCGGCAGCAGCACGATGTCATCATGACCCCCAACACCTATATGTACTTCGACTACTATCAGAGCGACACGCCGCAGTATGAGCCGGAGGCCATCGGCGGCTACGTACCCATTGAGCGTGTTTACGGCTATGAGCCGGTGCCCGCTGTGCTCAGCCCCGAGGAACGTAAATATATCATCGGCGTGCAGGCCAACTGCTGGGCGGAGTATCTCAAGAGCTACCGTCAGGTGGAGTATATGGAACTGCCGCGCATGGCAGCATTGAGCGAAGTGCAGTGGTGTAGCCCCGAGCAGAAGAACTATGAGGCGTTCGTGCAGCGGTTGCAAAGGCTGGTCAGTGTCTACCGTCTCAAAGGCTATAACTATGCCAAGGTGATTTACCGCGTCAAGTCCGGCTTCTGTGCAGACACCTTGCAGCACGCCGTGGTGGCCACGCTCTCCACCATCGACGATGCACCGGTTTATTACACCTTGGACGGCACTGCACCCACCACTGCCTCGCCGCGTTACGAAGGCCCGCTGCGGTTGACACAAAGCGGCACGTTGCGCGCCGTGGCCGTAAGGGGTGGGGAGGTGACGCCCGAGGTGAGCGAAACCTTCACCTTCAGCCTTTCTACCGCCTGCCCCATCCGTTTGCTCAGCGCGCCCCACGGCAGTTACACCTTTGCCGGAGCGCAGGTGCTGAACGACGGACGTTGCGGCCGCTCCACCAACTACCGCACGGGCGAGTGGCTGGGCTTCTGTGGCAATGACCTCGAGGCGGAGATTGACCTGGGTCGCCCCACCCGGGTAAGCAGCGTGACCCTCCGCACCTGTGTGGAGAAGGGAGACTGGATATTCGATGCCCGGGGCCTCGAAGTGTACGGTTCTTCCGACGGCAAGACCTTCACCCCCTTGGCTTCCGAAACCTACGCTCCGCTCACACGCGACGATGCCAACCGCATCTATACCCACCAGTTGGACTTCGCGCCGGCCACGGTGCGCTATGTCCGGGTGAAGGCCGTTTCGGAAAAACAGTTGCCCGAATGGCACAGCGGTGCCGGCCATCCCGCCTTCCTTTTTGTCGACGAGGTGCAGGTGAATTGACGCTTGCGCTTTCGACTTTTTTCCGGACTTTTACCGGACACCCCAATTTTTGAAATATCCCGCCCTTTCCGGGCACAAACAAAGAACGCCCCACGTGCCGCGAGCACGTGGGGCGTTGGTATTCCGGTAAGGGGGGAGAGGATGGGGCGATGGGTTATTCCTCCCAGTTGCTCCAAATGTCCGTTTTCTTTTGCGACCAGGCATCCGATGAGGACGAAACCTTGGTGTTTTCCGACTTGTTCAGTTGGAAGGTCCGCGTGCTGCCGTCCAGGATGTGTGCTTCAAGGGTCAGGGAAATGCCCTGTGCCGTCGGACGGATATAGTTCTTTTTCTGCATGTCAGATAAGATGGGTTAAGAACAGCAGGTGCGGGGCCGGGCTTGCAAAGCAGGCTTGCGGAGCGGACCCCGCACCTTGGAGTTCAGGTTATTTTACGATAATTTTCTTTTTGCCGCTGATGTAGACACCGCCGGTTTGCGGACGCAGCGTGCGGCGGCCACTCAGGTCGTAGAGGGGCAGGTGGTTGCCTTCGGCATCGCTTTGCACGCCGTTCAGGTTCGTCACCTCGCCGCCGAAGTCGAAGCGGAAGCCCATGGCCTGCGACTCCGTCAGTTCCAGGTAAGCCTTGTAGGCCGGCAGGTAGTCGGCGGTGTAGAGATAGAAGCCGATGGCGCCCGTCGTGCGGTTGCCGTTCAGCACGTAGGTCGTGGCCGATGTGTTGCGTACCTCGTTGCTATTGCACACACCCTTCAGCAGGTTCGTGCCATCCAGCGTTCCCAGCTGCTCGTCGGCTGCGGGAATGAAGCGCGCTTCCGTGCTTGCACCCTCCTTGCCCACCAGCACGACAGCCGTGTTGGCAGGAATACCGCCGTTGAGCTGTTGCAACGTCATCGTTTCCTCTCTGTTGTCCACCGCTTTGCCCCAGTAAGCCGTCACGCCTTCGGGCACGATGGCGTTGAAAGGCAGGCAGAGCGAAGCGTAGGTGTTGCCGTCCGATTCCGAGGGGGCGCGGAGCGTAACCAGGTTGGCATATTCCATGGGGTGGAACAGCAGCGTGGTGCCCTCAGCAGCCGTTGCAGCGTTGCCCACTGAAGAGATGGATGCCGTGAGCCAGCTGTCGCCGGTGTTGTTGGCCAGACGGAGCACACCAAAGTCGGCTGCCGTCTTCTGCAACGAGAGCAGGTTGTCGGCGGCGGCATAGCTGGCGGTCAGTGCGCCGGAGCCAGTCGGTACGGTGAGGTACTTGCCGGCATTGTTCACCAACAGCGTTTGTCCTTCCACATTGTGGCAGACGAAGGTAGCCGTGGCCGGGATAGCCGTGCCTTCGGGACGCTCGGCCAGTGCCAGGCTTCCGTTTCCGGCGTTGTAGTCCAGGTAGTACTCGGTATCGTCAATCTTCGTGGTCAGTGCATAGGCATAGCCGTCCTGCAAGAGCTGGATTTCTTCCGTGGCAGCCTTGTAGGTGTTGATAGCCTGCTGCAAAGCGTTCAAAGCATCCTGCGTGGGTGCATAAGCCTGCTGCTGTGCCGTAGTGATGGCGGCAGCCAGCGTGGTGCGGGCGTCAGAGCCGGTGGTCACATCGTCGGCAGCGGCTTTGGGATAACCCGTACCCGTGTGCTCCAGTGTGCGCTTGGCTTCCAGGAGCAGGGCGTTCATGGCGGCAGCATCGACCGTAGTGGCGTTGCTGTCCACACCGTCAAACACATACACGCTCGAAGCCGGGAAGTTGAGTGTCAATTCCGTGTCGATGTTGATTGGCGTTCCCACAGTCAGACCCTCCAGGTCGGCCTGGTCAAATGCCTTGGTGAAGGTGATGGTGCCCGTGACGTGTGCGGGGATTTCGAGCGCCTTGCGCAGGGTGGTGGTGAAGCTCTGTGCCGAAGCCTGTCCGTTGCGCAGGGCGAGGGTGGCCTTCTTGCCGTTCCACGAAGCCCAGCCGTAGACTTCGCTCTTGGTGCCCGTCCAGGGGTCGCCGCCCACCGGCGGGGTGGTTAGCGTCGCTGACCGTGTTGGTCAGTTCGTAGTCGTTGTAGAGTTCCACCATGCCCGAACCGCAGGCGAAGGCGCAGCGCAGTTCGCGCACGATGCCGGCGTAGTTGCGGTCCTGTGCACCGCCGTGAGTAGAGAGGATGAAGCCGTGGGTCATCAGCGTGTTGATGGGGCAGAGGGGCGAGTTCGTCACGTAGTTCTGGTGAACCAGGTTGTCGCGGTAGGTGATCCAGCGCTCACGGTCGGAGCCCTGGTTGCCCACCTTGTCATAGTCGTTCTCCTGTCGCCATACGGCATCAGTGAACTGGAACCAGAAGGGCGAAGCCCAGGTGCCCACGCTGGTGTTGAGGAAGATGTCCGGCTTGATGGCGCGGATGTCGCGCTCAATACCGATGATGCCTTCAGCGTTCTCCTCGCCCGTAGTGCCTGGATCGGGACCAACAGACGAGAACTGCGCGCTGATGCCGTCGAACTTGAAGAAGCGGAAGTCGTAGTTGTTGATCATGTACGAGCAGGCATCGATGAACACCTTATAATAGGCGGGGTTCGAGAGCTGCATTCCGCCGCGTCCGGCGTTCCAGTAAGCACGGCGATAGTTGCCCGATTCGCCGTAGCCGCCCACGGGGCCGAGCCATGCGCCCATGCCGCTGCCCATCTTGCGGGCCACCGCATCGGGTTCGGTAAAGCCGTTGGGGAAGTTGGGGTTGAAGCCCCAGGTGCCGTATTCGTCCCAGCCGTCGTCCCAGAGGAAGGCTTTCACGCTGTGGTCGTACTTGTCGAAGAGGTTCTTCTTCCACTGGTTCACCACGTCGGTACACTGGGCCACGGTCATGTTGCGCGAGTAGTCCTGGCTGTTGTTGCGGTTGATGTTCAGCTCGTACCAGGAGATGTAGCAGGGGAAGGCACGCCAGGGCACGGCACGTTCGCGTTCGCTGTAGGCGAGGAAGGAGCGGCGTGACTGGTCGGTGTATTTCATGTTGGTCGTTTCGCCGCTCTGTGCAATGAGGCCTACGACATGGCTCACCTTCCAGGTCTTGCCCTGCGCCAGTGTGGTGTTGCGGCGCCAAACTCCCTTGATGGGGGTGGCTGTTTCGGCGTAGAGGTGTAGGGTGTAGGTGAAACCAAGGTCCACGGACATGGTTCCGCTAGAGTTGAGTGTCTCCTTGTTGGAAACGTAGTAACGGAGTTCGTAGTTGCCAGAGGGCTGGCCGCTAATGGTGAAGGTGTAGTTGTTGTTGCTATTGGAGGTACCCGTTGTACCGGCATGGTAGTCGCTGGCTACGATGCTACCGTTCTGGTCCGCCAGTTCCACACCATAAATATTCAGACGCTTCTGTCCACTTGTACCATTGTCCACCCAAGTGAAGTTCACCTTCATCTGAGCCGATCCCACACCTTCGGGCAAGTCCAGATGGAGGCTGCGGGAGGCCATATAGAGTTGATTGGCTTGTGCGCCAGCCTCGATGAGGCGGTTTTGGATTTCGTAGGTATTGGCCTTCCACCAAGACGAAGATTGCCAGTTGCCGTTCCAAGTAGTGGTCGTGGCATTCAGCGAGCCAATGCTTTCGGACAGATAGAGTTTCATCTCGCCCGTTGCAGGCAGTGAGCCCTGATAGTCGGTGCTGCAATAGTAGCGCACCTGATACATACCATCTTCTGGAACAACGAGGTGGTAGAGGTTGTTGTCCTTTGCGTTACCACAGTAGCCGAAGTGGTAGTCGTGGGCTACTACATTGCCTCTCATGTCAAGCAGTTCCACGCCGACAGCATCCAGACGCTTGTCACCAGTGAGGTATTTCATCTCTACGGCCATACCGCCAGCGTTGATGATATATGTGCGGGTGAAGCTCTTGGTGTTGGCCGCCGTCACGTTGACCGTTGAAGCGTCCACGATTTGCAGGTTTGTGATGCCCGCGGGCACGTTCGTTGCAGCAGTCCAAGTGCTCGTCTGCCAACTTGTGGTCAGAGGGGCAGAGGCTTCTGTCAGTTCGCCTTCCACTGGCGTTAGGGCGAAATTCATCTTACCAGAGGTTGGCAGGCTCGACTGCTTGTCAAGGCTACAATAATAGCGGAGATAGTAGGCACCAGCCTCGGGCACAATCACCTGGTAGGTGTTGTTCTCTTTAGCATTACCGCTGTAGCCAAAGTGGTAGTCGGAGGAGAGTACTTGTCCGCGCGCATTCAGCAATTCCACACCGACAGCGTCAATGCGGCTTGAACCGCCTACATATAGAACCTCCACATTCAGGGTACCTGCGCTACTGATTGCGTAGGGATTAGTGAAACTCTTGGTGTTGGCAGCAGTGATATTATAGATGTCCGAACCATCCTTTCCTTGCAGGCTGGTGATGCCTGAAGGCACATTTGTGGCCGCGCTCCATGTGCTGTTGGTCCATGTTTCGTTGCTGGCCGTCGTGGTGATGCTACCGATAGCGGTCAACGCCATTGAAGCCTTACCGGCATTCAAAGTTACCTGGTCTCCGCTGTAGTCGGCAGCATGATAGCGTATCTTAAATGTACCAGCCGGCACGATGAAGGTATAAATATTATTCGTGAGGCTTCCTCCCATTGTGCCGTGGTGGTAGTCGGCAGCAATGACATTGCCATTACCATCTACTATGTCAATACCGAAAAGATTGAGTTTATGGTTACCGCTGGTGTATGTCACGGTGGTAGTCAGTTTGCCTGCTGTTTCGAAGGTGACAATCTTCTCCATCTTGCGGTTGGTGGAAGCGGAAGTTTGCAGAGCAGTCACTTCAGCAGGCACATCGCTGGTGTTGGTAGGCCAACTGCTTGCTCCCGTGGTCCAAGTAAACTCTTGCGCCGAGCCGCCAACGGTCAAGGTCTTGTCGGCCGTTCCACTGACATTAGTAATCAGTTTAATTACAGGTGCGGTTCGGGCAGGCTTGAGAGCAACGGCCTTCATCTGAATTGCTTTCTGCTGGGTGGTCTGCTCGCCTTGTTGCAAGTCGCGCACAATTTCCACATCGGCCACGCCACCGCTGTAGGTGATGTTACCCGTGCTGGTGATGGTTTCCGTCACGTCGTCCACGAAGAAGCGCACCATGTAGTTGGTGGCTGCGGGGACGTTGAGCGTATAGACGTTGTTGGAGTGCGAATCGCCTGTGGAGCCTGCGTGGTAGTCGCTGGCCACCACTTCGCCCGTGAGCGGGTCGCACAGGTCAACGCCCTTGATGTTCAACTTGTGCGTACCCGAGGCAAAGGTCAGGGTGATGGTTTGCGAGCCTGTCGTGTTGAAGTGCAGGTAGCCGCGCTTCACGGCCAGATTCTCCAGGGTGACGCCCGTCATGCCCGAGGGAATCTCCGAGGGACGCCAAGAGAAATCGCTGGCTGTCCATCCGTCCTTCGTGAAATGGTCAAGGTCGCTGGCCGCACCGCTTGTCTGCACGCCCATCGGCGTTTCCAGACCGGCGAAAATCTTGTTGTTGGCAATCACTGCGCC
>SFQP01000104.1 GCA_004562975.1 bacterium | reverse complement strand
CAAATCTTTCGGATGCCTATGTTCACGTTCGCGCTGAAACTGTCGCTGGTGGTGTGCCTGTCATGGAAGTTGAACAGCCATTCACTGCCTGGTACTGAAGCATACTTCTCAAACAACGGCTTGATAATCTCCGGCACACGCATTTCAAAGTACGCTCCATCAGAACGGCTGCGCATGGTCTTCGCACGCTTGTAGTGGATGATGCCACCATGATAGTCCTCTTTCTTCAGTCCGTACAAGTCCACCGTGTTGATGCCTCCGAGGCACAGCACCATCATCGCCACGTCGCGCCCCAGTTCAGGCAGGGGCGACTTCATCTTGCTTTCGGGCAGGGGAGAAGAAAAGAACCTGCGGCACTCCTCCGCACTGATGGCTCTCTTCTCGGGACGGTCTGCATGTGGTATCTTCACCTTTACCCACGGATTGGTCTTCACTCTGATAAGCCTGGTGTCATAGTCGTTCAGTTCCTCGATGGCTGCGCGAAACACCTGCCTCATGCACACAGGGTACATTTCCTTTGCCCTGCTCGTCTTCTCCAAACCCTTTATCCACTTCGCCACGTTCGTTGAGGTCAGCATAGAGAACTTCACTTTGGTGGTGCCGAAGTAACGCTCCATGTGCTGGAGTGCCAGCTCGTAGTTTTTAGCGTTCCTCGCCTGTCCGTTGTCGATGAGCCTGTCAATGTGCCGCCTGGCATAGTCAGAGAAGCACAAGTCTTCCTCACCCTTTTGCAGGTAGTCCACAACCATTCGTGCAGTCCAGTTGCGAGTGTCCGTCTTGTTCAACTTCGCATTATAGTCAAGAATGAGCGCCGTGCAGAACTGCATCACTACAGGGTCGGTGATTTCCTTACTCCTTGACAGTTCTCGCTTCGTTACCATCTTGTCCGTCTTGATGTACTGTGTCGTGCGGTTGTGCGTCACTCTGATGTAGACAGGGAAGAACCCGTCATTGCGCATCTTCTGCACACATGCTTTCAGTGTTGCCATAATCTGTGTTCCTATCGTTTTTTGTTATACATCTGTATCTTGTTGCATTTTCCGTGTCGGAATGAACGAACCTTCCTTTACGAAGTTAGGCGGAAGTCCCTTTGTTTTCAGGGGCTTACCGCCTAACTCGCTTATTTTCAAGTTCCGTCGATTATTCTTCTACGGCTGCCTGCGCCGCTGCGAGGCGTGCGATGGGCACGCGGAAGGGTGAGCAGCTTACGTAGTTGAGGCCTACCTTGTGGCAGAACTTCACAGATGAGGGTTCACCGCCGTGCTCGCCGCAGATGCCGCATTTGAGTTCGGGACGTACCGAGCGGCCCTTCTCTACGGCCATGTTTACGAGCTGGCCTACACCGTTCTGGTCGAGTACCTGGAAGGGGTCTACCTTCAGGATCTTCTTCTCCAGATATACGGGGAGGAAGCTGGCGATGTCGTCGCGAGAGTAACCGAAGGTCATCTGCGTCAGGTCGTTCGTACCGAAGCTGAAGTATTCGGCACGCGATGCGATGCGGTCGGCTGTCAGGGCTGCACGCGGAATTTCAATCATGGTGCCCACCTTGAAGGGGATTTCCATGCCTTCTTCTGCGAAGAGTGCAGCGGCTTCGTCGCGGATGACTTTCTCCTGAGCCTCGAACTCATAAAGGATACCTGTGAGGGGCACCATGATTTCGGGGTGCGGGTCAAGGCCTTCGCGCTTCAGCTCGATGGCGGCCGAAAGGATGGCGCGCGTCTGCATCTGCGTGATTTCGGGATAGGTATTGCCGAGACGGCAGCCACGGTGACCGAGCATCGGGTTGTGCTCGCAGAGGCTTTCCACACGCTGGCGGATGTACTCTACAGTCACGCCCATGGCTTTGGCCATTTCCTCCTGACCCTTTACATCGTGGGGAACGAATTCGTGGAGAGGGGGATCAAGCAGGCGCACGTTCACGGGATAGCCGTCCATGGCACGGAAGATGCCCTTGAAGTCCTCCTTCTGGTAGGGGAGGAGCTTGGCGAGAGCCTTCTTGCGTCCTTCCACGTCCTCAGCGAGGATCATTTCGCGCATGGCCACAATCTTCTCGTTGTCGAAGAACATGTGCTCCGTGCGGCAGAGACCGATACCTACAGCACCGAAGCTGCGGGCAACCTGTGCATCGTGGGGCGTGTCGGCATTCGTGCGGACCTGCAGGCGGGTGTACTTGGCGCAGAGGTCCATGAGAGCGGCGAAGTCGCCGGAGAGTTCGGCAGCCTGCGTCTTGATCTCACCTTTGTAAACACGTCCGTTGGTACCGTTGATGGAGATGTAGTCACCTTCGTGGAGCACTTCGCCGTCGATTTCTACCGTGCGGTTCTTGTAGTCCACATTGATGGCACCGGCACCGCTCACGCAACACTTACCCATACCGCGTGCCACAACGGCAGCGTGGGAGGTCATACCGCCGCGTGCGGTCAGGATGCCTTCGGCCACGGCCATACCGGCGAGGTCTTCAGGAGAAGTTTCGATACGAACCATTACCACCTTGTGGCCGTCTTCGTGCCACTTGGCAGCGTCTTCGGCGAAGAATACAATCTGTCCGCATGCGGCACCGGGGCTGGCGGGGAGTCCACGGGTCAGTTCTTTGGCTTTTGCCAGAGCTTCCTTGCTGAACACGGGGTGGAGCAGTTCGTCGAGCTTCTGCGGTTCGCAGCGTTTGATGGCCGTCTTTTCGTCAATCATGCCTTGACGGAGCAGGTCCATGGCAATCTTCACCATGGCAGCACCCGTGCGTTTGCCGTTACGTGTCTGGAGGAACCAGAGTTTGCCTTCCTGAACGGTGAACTCCATGTCCTGCATGTCGTGGTAGTGCTCTTCGAGCTTTGTCTGGATGGCGTCAAGTTGGCGGTAGATTTCGGGCATGGCTTCTTCCATGGAGGGGAAGTTGGCTTTGCGCTCCTCTTCGGTAATGCCCTGGAGTTCTGCCCAGCGGCGTGAGCCTTCGAGGGTGATTTGCTGCGGTGTGCGGATACCGGCCACCACGTCTTCGCCCTGAGCGTTGACGAGCCATTCGCCGTTGAAGAGGTCTTCGCCCGTGGCGGCGTCGCGGCTGAAGCAAACGCCGGTGGCCGAAGTGTTGCCCATGTTACCGAACACCATGGCCATTACCGTAACGGCGGTACCCCATTCGGCGGGGATGCCTTCCATCTTACGGTAAAGGATGGCGCGTTCGTTCATCCAAGAGTCGAACACAGCGCAGATGGCACCCCAGAGCTGTTCCATCGGGTCGGTGGGGAATTCCTTCTTGGTCTGTTCAACGATGGCTTTCTTGAAGCGTACAACGAGTTCCTTAAGGTCCTCGACTTCGAGTTCGTTGTCGAGCTTCACACCCTTGCTCTTCTTCACTTCTTCGATGATGGCTTCGAAGGGGTCAACGTCATCTTTGTTGACGGGTTTCATGCCGAGCACCACGTCGCCGTACATCTGCACGAAGCGGCGGTAAGCATCGTAAGCGAAGCGGGGGTTGCCTGTTTTGCGTGCCAGACCTTCAACTACTTCGTCGTTCAGACCGAGGTTCAGGATGGTGTCCATCATACCGGGCATGGAAGCGCGGGCACCGGAACGAACGGAGAGGAGGAGCGGGTTTTCCACATCGCCGAACTTGCTGTTCATCAGCTCTTCTACGAGGTGGAGGCTGTTTTCAACCTCTTCTTTCAGCAGGGAAACAACCTTGTCCTTGCCGATTTCGTAATATTCGTTGCAGACGTCGGTAGTGATGGTGAAGCCGGGAGGTACGGGCACACCGATAAGGTTCATTTCGGCCAGGTTGGCACCTTTGCCACCCAGCTCGTTGCGCATGTCGGCACGACCTTCAGCCTTACCGTTACCAAACGTGTAAACTCTTTTTACGTTGTTCATGGTTAATATTAAATGAGTGAATGAATTTTGATTGCCGATGGGTTTGTTTTGCAGGTGTTTTTTCGGTTTTTGAATGAAAAAGGCAGGGCGTAACCGATGTCGTTTTCTCATGGGTCGGCCATGAGCTTTCTTGTTGCTTCTCAGTTTTTCATTTCAACGCGAAAAAGCAATGCCATCATGTTGCTGTACGGTTGTCGGGGAATGCGGACAAGGAGTACAGGCGCAAATTTAAGTGTTTGTTTTGGAATGTACAAGTAAAGAGGTGATTTTTCAAAGTGGAGTTTGAAAAATGCTTCACTTCTCGTTAATTTTTTTTGAAAATATGGGTGGGTAGGGCAGAAAGCCCTTGCTTCAGATTGGCGGTGCATCGGGGTGGGAGGCGCGCCACCAGAAGCGTGGGGCATTGGGGCTTGTGCAGGGGCTCCGGGATTTCTGCCGGACGTGAAAATCAGGGGGACCGGATAACGGGCAAGGCTCTTGTGAGCTTGATAGTTCTGCAGGTGGAAGAAGTCGGCAGGTTGTGATCTACAAGAGCCGGACTAGTTCTTCCTAATCGCCGAGTAGGAAAAAATAGTCCGGGACTTGTGTGGGCAAGGTTGCCGATGGGCTGTACCCGACGGCGCAGCGGAATAGGGTGGGGGAATCATGAAGCTTTCGTGGCATCATCTGTGCCGGGCTTCCGCTTACCAGACGAGGATATCTCTATGCGCGCATATTATATACGTGATTTTCCCTTTAAGAAATAAGGCTCAATCATTCATTCTGTGCTGTTTCCTGTTGATTACCAGTGGTTTCGCTGATGAATGATTGAGCCGGCAAACCATTCATCGGCTGAAATATGTACATTCACCGGCTGACGGTGTTGACTCTTTGGAAAGAACAATCCTTCATCGCGAAGAGCATTGGAAATCAGTGGATTACGCTCTCGTGATGAAGGATTGAACCTTTTTTGTCAAGGATGAAATTACGTATATAGGAGGCAGCCGGGGTTTTCGTGAGCCGCGTTCGTGCGGTAACCGGAGCATCCGGTCGGTTTCAGCCGAAGATGGTGCTGAGTTTACGCTTCGACCACGGCACGAGCAGGATGAATCCGGCGCAGACGATGCAGCCGTAGAACGTCCATCCGGCCATCTCCTTGACGGCGGTGAGCGTGGCCTGCACCTGCACCTTTCCTTTCATGGAAGTGGCTGCCATCTGTTCGGCTTCCGTTTCGCTCTTGCCCTGCATCTTCATGCCTTGTACGGTTTGCCCGTACTGCGCGGCGGTGGCCGCGTCGGTGCGGTCGTATTCCTGTGCAAAGCGGGTGATATAGTGCTGCTGCCGTTCCTGCAGCACGTTGGAGTAGATGGCCGACCCGATGCCGGGGGCTATGATCATGCGCACGGTGAGCATGATGCAGACCCAGGTGGACATGAGTCGGTAGGGCATGCGCTGGTTGGCATAGACCGCCGTGACGGCGTAGAGCAGCATCATGCCGGCTCCACGGATGATGATGGGCCACTTCATGCGTTCCATCAAGCCTTGGCCTTGCACTTCAAAATACATGAACAGGGCGGAGAGGCCGATGAGCAGGAAGCCGTAAGCAAAGAGGTATTTGAAATGCCACCCCTTGCTGCTGAACACCACGGCCATGACCAGTCCGATGAAGTAGCCCACGAGCACCCAGTTGCCCAGTTCCGCCACTTGCAGGTTGTCCATCTTCATGCCCACGGAGCAGAATATGTTGACAAACATCTGGCTGGAGTTGAAAATCATGAGTCCCAGGAACAGCAGGATGCCGCCCTGAATGCTTTTCAGCTTGAAGGCCCCGATGATGAAGTAGGGCGAGCGGCGGCTGCTTTCGAGCCAGATGAAGAGTCCGGTGCAGAGGGTGAAGATGGCGGTGGCCCAGCGTATCTCGGGGGCATCGTACCAGTCGAGCACCTTGCCGTACACCATTATATATATAAAGGAGAGGCACGCGAGGCAGAACATGGTGACGTTGCCGAACTTGGAGAAGGTGATGGGGAAATGGCGTGTGGGGTAGGGGTTGTAGGGCATGGTCACCATCAGTATGACGACGGCCACGCCCAGGGCGGCCATCATGGCGTAGTAAACGTATTGCCACTCATAGTTGTAGGCGAACCAT
>SFQP01000103.1 GCA_004562975.1 bacterium | reverse complement strand
GCACTCTTCATCTGCTGCAGCCTGAACCTCCAAGCCCAAAAGGAAGCAAAAGTTCACGGCACAGCAAAAATGGTCGTGTCGGAACACGACAACATCAGCCTTCCCGAAGCCAAACAGAAGTGCATCCTCCGCGCACGCTACAACGCCATCAAGGAAGCGTTCGGCGAAATCATCAGCTCCACCACCAACATGGCCGAGGGAGAGCTCAACGGCGAAGAAATCAACAACTTCGTGGAAGAAACTACCATGAATGCCAAGGCCGAATGGGTAGAAGATTCCAAGGAGCCCGTCTTCGATATTAAATACTCCGAGGACTGCCTCGTCATCACCGCCGAGGTGTGGGGCGTGGCCCGCGAAATCGTGCAGGCAAAGGTGGACTTCACGTGGCACGTGCTCTGCGACGGCACGGAGAACTACTTTGAAAGCGACAAGTTCCAGGACAAGCAGCGCGTCTTCGTCAGTTTCCGCTCGCCGGTCAAGGGTTACGTGGCCATCTACCTGCTCGACAGTACCAACAAGGAGGCCAACTGCCTGCTTCCCTACAAGACCAACCCCGACGGCTTCCATGAGGTGAAGGCAGGCAGGGACTACGTGTTCTTTGACCGGGACACCGACCCGCAGGCCATACCTTACCGCCTCACGACAAACAAGCCCATGGAAATGAATCAGGTGGTGCTCATTTTCTCGCCCAACAAGTTTACCAAATGTAACGAAAACCGCGGCGACCGCCTGCATCCCAACTCACTGAGCATCGACAATTTTGAAAAATGGGTGAGAGGCATGACGCATCGCGACGCCGAGATGGTGGTAGATCGCAGCAAATATCTCACCATCATGGGCAAGGATAGCTGAGTCCGCCGGCCGCACGCTGCCACGCAGCCACTGCGCCGATCACTCCTGGCCCTTTTTCTCCAAGTAAAACCAACTAAATCAAAAATGTATGAATAAAAAAATCATCATGGCTGTCTTCGGCACTTTGTTGTCGATGTGCAGTTTCGCCCAGACCGACGAAACGCCGGCCGTGTCCAACCTCGACCTGGAGGAGGACACTACCAACGTTTCCTCGCTCAACGACATCATTAAAATCCAGGAAGCCGTTTCCTTGAGGAACCACCGGCGCAACGCCATCAACTCTGTGTGGAAGCGCAACAAGGCCTTCAGCATCAACTGGATGAGTAGCAAATTCGACGGCAAGAACCTCTTGCTCGGCGTACAGCCCGGTTTGACAGAGGGCGTCGACGGAGAATACGCAGGCTACCCCGTGAACCGCCAGTTCAAGAGCGACTGGGCCGCCAACCTGAAGAGCAGCTCCACCATCCGCCTGCATAAGGCACCCATCGCCAACATGGTGGCCTTCGGCCTGGAATTTTCAGGCTTTGACCTGGGTGTGAACCACTTTAAGCAGGAGCCCGACATGATGTACAACAGTGAGGCATACTTCAAGGAACAAAAAGGAAACAATTACGGAACATGCTACTTCCAGCCCTGGGGTCAGGAAATGTATGAGTTCTCCTATGCCATGAGCATCGGCCCCTCCATCACCATTGCCCCCTTGTCCGCCGTGAACAACAATGCCTTGGCTAACATCCGCCTGCAAGCTTACTACACCTTCGGCTACCGCTTCTCCGTGCTCTGGCTTCAGGACGATGAGAAAATGGACGTGGCCGGCAATAACGACGACAGCCCCATCGCCAACAGCAGTTTGTTCAACTGGGGCCACGGCTTTGTCACCACCCTCGGCATACGCCTCAACTGGAAGAACATCGGCGTTACCTACGAAATGGTGAAGGGAACGAACAAGTACAAGTCGTTTGAAACGAAAGTGTTCGGCTCCGGCAAAACCGAATTTTCCACCAGCACAAACCGCATCGGTATCACCTTCCTCTGGTAACCGACAGCAGAAATCATCAGTCTAACCCGAAAACTTGAAGATATTTATGAAAAGGATAATTATGTGCCTCATGGCAGTGCTGCTGACAGCCGGCATTGCCACCGCCCAGGACTTCGTGGCCGCAGACGGTACTTGCGGAACGGACGTTGCATGGTCCTTCGACGGAAAGACGCTCACCATCACCAACGTTTCCAAGAAATCTTTCTTCGTGAGCATGGACAACTACGACACGCAGAAAATGCTCTCGCCCTGGAACAAGAAAAAACTCAACGTGCGCAGTGTACGCATCGGCGCCGGTATCAGGAACATCGGCTCCTGCGCCTTCGCCAACTGCAAGAACCTCACCGACGTGGTGTTTGAAGACAACTCGGTCAACACTATCGGCTGGGGTGCCTTCCTCAACTGCGAACGCCTCGTTACCATCTCTCTCCCCACCCAGACCCGCACCATCAGCACCATCGCCTTCGCCAACTGCAAGTCGCTCAATTCGGTGAAAATCCCCGACCAGTGCCAAGTGCAGGACCAGGCATATCTCAACTGCTCGGGAGTGCGCAGCATCGAGGTGAGCCCCACCGCCACACTCGGCCAGTATGTGTTTGCCAGCGAAGTAACGATTGACGGAAAGGTGCGCCACACACTCTACAACGACGAAGTGCGCCGACTCCCCATCAGCATCAACTCTCGCAACTGCCACTTCTACGGCTTGGCCAAGGAAGTGCTCGAACGCTACCAGAGCGGCAAGAGCACAAACCAGCTCGTGGACTACGACTACATCACTTCCGAGGTGGACAGCCTCATCCCCGTTGCCCCCATCGTGCGCAACGATACCTATGCCCTCGTCATCGGTAACCAAAACTACCGCTTCGTGTCCGAGGTGCCCTATGCCATCCACGATGCCCGCGTGTTCCGCGACTACTGCCAGAAGGCACTGGGTCTGCCCGCCGAAAACATCCACATCTGCGAGGATGCCACCAAACAGCTCATCCTGGAGGACGAACTCGTATGGCTCGAAACCATCAAGAACCGCGATAAGAAAAAACTGATTATCTACTATGCAGGCCACGGCGTGCCCGACACGAAAAAGCAGAACAAAGCTTATCTCCTGCCCACCGACGTGCGCGGCACAAAGCCTGAAAACGGTATCGCACTCGACGACTTCTATGCCCGACTCGGCGACTTGGCCTTCAACCAAACCTCCATCTTCCTCGACGCCTGCTTCAGCGGTATCAACCGCGACAACGAAAGTGTGAACGAGGGTATGCGTGGTGTGGAAATTGCCGCCGAAGAAGGTACCATCTCCTCGGGTAATGTGGTCGTATTCTCCGCTGCACAGGGCAACGAAACGGCCCAGGGCATTGAGGAGGAAGGCCACGGCCTCTTCACCTACTACCTGCTGAAGGTGTTGCAGAACACCACCGGCTTCATCGACTATGGCGACCTGGCCGATATGCTGCACACCAACGTGAGCCGCAAGGCCACACAGCTGAAGTTGCGCAAGCCCCAGACACCCAACGCTACAGCTTCCGAACAGCTGGGCGATGCTTGGCGCGACCTGACGTTCTAATAACGCCGGTTTCAATCGGATATCACTAAGTAAAAGCCAAAGCGTCCGGAAGTTTAACAGGCAACATCGTTCCACCCGTTGCCACAAAAGTTAAACTTTCGGACGTTTTGGCTTTTCCACCTCTCCTTCCCACTACCCTGCCATGAAACGCATCTTCTCCCTGCTCCTTCTCAGCCTCGGCATTGTCCTCCCCGTGGCGGCACAAAATGCCTGCTCCCACGTGGACCCTTTCATCGGAACCGACGGCAACGGCCACACCTTCCCCGGAGCCTGCACCCCCTTCGGCATGGTGCAGCCCAGTCCCGTAACCGGAGCAGTGGGATGGCGTTACTGTGCCGAGTACCAGTATGCCGACACCGTGGCATGGGGCTTCAGCCAGACCCACCTCAACGGTACGGGCTGCTTGGACTTGGGAAACGTGCTACTCATGCCCTCGCAGACCGCCGACGGCAGCCCCCTGCTGCGCAGCCGCATGGACAAGGCCACCGAAACCGCCCGCCCCGGCTACTACACCGTGCGCCTCGCGTTCGACCATCCCGGAAAGGCCATGCTCGTGGTCGACCTCCAGCACGGACCGGCCTGGAGCGAAGAGCAATACCACCGCCGCGTCAAGGAATGCAGCGTTGGGCAGACCGACAGCCTCACCCTTCAGGGCCACGTCAAGAGCAGTGTGTGGGTGGAACAGGACGTCTATTTCTGCCTGCGGCTCAATGTGCCCATCCTTCGCACCGACACCCTGCCACCTCTCCCCGGCGAGCGCGGCCGGCGCTTGGTGCTCCACCTGCTCACGTCGCCCAACGGCACGGTAGAGGCCAAGGTGGCACTCTCGGCAGTGTCGGCCGACGGCGCACGGCGCAACCTGCAGGCCGAACTCCCCGGATGGGACTTCGAGCAGACAGCCCGCCGGGCCGAAGCGCAGTGGGAAGAGCTCCTGTCCCACTTCGCCGCCGAAGGCACGCCCGATGCCCTGCGCAGCTTCTTCACCGCCTTGTACCACGCCTTCGTGCAGCCCAACAACGTGGCCGATGCCGACGGCGCGTGCCGCCTGCCCGACGGCCGGACGGTGCAGGCCGAAGGCGGTAGCTTCTTCTCCACCTTCTCCTGCTGGGACACCTACCGCGCGGCCCATCCCCTCTACACCCTGGCCGCTCCCTCCATGGTGCCGGCCTTCGTGCGCTCCTTGGTGATGCAGGCCGAGGTGCAAGGCCACCTGCCCGTGTGGGCTTTGTGGGGCAAGGACAACTACTGCATGGTGGCCAACCACGCCGTGAGCATCGTGGCCGAGGCCGTGTGCAAGGACTTCGGCGGTTTCGACCGCGAACGCGCCTGGGCAGCGGTGGAACGCACCCTGCGCGTGAGCCATCCGGCCAAAACGGACTGGGAAACGTACCTGAAATATGGCTACTACCCTGCCGACCTCAAACCCACCGAGAGCGTGTCGCTGAGTCTGGAACAGGCATACGACGACTATGCCGCCATGTGCATGGCGCGCCATCTGGGCAAGGAGGCCGAGACCCGCGAGTTTGGCCGCCGCGCCGAACTGTGGCGCAACCTGTTCTGCCCCGTCACGCACTTCATGCGTCCCCGTCTGGTCGACGGGTCGTGGCTCAGCCCCTTCAACCCCTCCACCCTGGCCCATGCCGAAAGTTCCGGCGGCCACTACACAGAGGGCAACGCCTGGCAGTACACGTGGCACGTGCAGCACGATGTACCGTCGCTCATCAAGCTCATGGGCGGCTCACGCGCCTTCTGCCACAAGCTCGACACGCTCTTCACGCTGCCTCCCGAAGGCCCCGCACTGGCCGACGTTACGGGACTGATAGGGCAGTATTCCCACGGCAACGAGCCTTCCCACCACGTGGCCTATCTCTACGCCCTGGCCGGCAAGCCCCGACGCACCCAGGAGTTGGTGAACGAAATCTGCCGCACGCAGTATGCCGCCCGTCCCGACGGCCTGTGCGGCAACGACGACTGCGGCCAGATGTCCGCCTGGTACGTCCTCTCGTGTATGGGCTTCTATCCCGTCGACCCCGTGAGCGGCCGTTACGTGCTGGGAGCGCCCCAGCTGCCGCACATCACCCTCCATCTGCCTTCGGGCCGCACCTTCACGGTGGTGGCCGAAGGTTTCGACAGCCGCCGCTGCCACGTCCGCAGCGTCAAGCTCAATGGCCGACGCCTGCGCCGCAACTACCTGACGCACGAGGAAATCATGCAGGGCGGCACCCTTCGGTTCGTAATGGAGTGAGCGGAGGACGCGAAAGCTCCCACCGCGAACTCCCCCAAGTGACCACTTCTCCCGTCGCCTTTCACACACCCAAAAGTCCAGGACTATTTTTTCCTACTCGCCGACTTGAAAAAAATAGTCCTGGACTTGTTTCACACAAGTCGGCAACTTTTTGCATCAGCCCCTCGGGCCGTCCCTCCGGCTCCTCCGATTTTGAATAATATTTATTAATCATCAAAAGACTTCTCTCCATCTCTTCACCCTCTGTCGCCAATTGCCTAAAAACCACCGCCTTCCACCGCCCCATTTCCTCCCTACCCCACTCCTTTCTCACCCTTTTTTCCATTAAAAACAGCTTTGGTCGGCACAAAAGGCGGAAAAATTTATTCTTTTAACATATTTTACCCCCCCCTATTTGGTTTCTATACAATTCAAGTATACTTTTGCCGCGAAATCAAGAGATGTATAAAGAGGGAATGCGTCATCTGACGACTCATTTCCCGCTTAAAACTTGCTCCGATGCCAAACCTGTCGGACATAGCCTTGTTTTCCATTCTCACAGAAATACATTCTTTTATTAAATTTTATTACAAACATGAAGAAATCTACTTTCATTCTGTCGTTACTCCTTGCTTTTCTGGGTGTAACGGCAACGGCGCAGACTTCTTACGCCTACAAGAAGTTGGCCTCAACGGGAACTGCCGTCACCAGCCTTGACCAGCTGACGGATGGCGGAACGTATGCACTTTATTCCACAGGTTACAGCAAGTACATCAAAATGAGCCTTGCAGACAACCTGCTGATGGCCAACGACGCCACGCTTTCCGCTGACGATGAAACCGATGGTCTGGCTGTCTTTACCTTACACAAAACCGCAGAGAACACTTTCAGCTTTGAAACGGCCGTATCCGGTTGCTACATGCAGGCTGCTAAAAACAGCACTCAAAACTATGCCGCCTTCACCACCAATCCTTCCACTTTTGTCGTTTCTGCCATTGACGGTGAAGCGGGCAAGTTCAAAATCAAGAACAGTGGAAACAGCAACTACTTCGATATGGCCGACAGCTACTTTTGCAGTTGGGTGGGAGCAGGTGATGGATGCAAATACCAGTTTATTCCTGTCACTCTTTCTGAAGAAGAAGTAGACAATTACCGTAACGTCACCATCACACTCAAGTCTGGTGAAGATGTCCTGTATTCAGAAACATCGATTAAGGCAGACGGCACAGTGATAAGCTACAATCCGCCACTCTCATACTACTATACGGACTTTACACCTATCAATGAAAATAATGTGGTTTCTTCTACGAACTACGAATTCAACTACACCGTGACAAAGGGCACCATCCCTGTGACTTTCTCAACCGCCGAAAGCAAAACGTGGTACGCATTGCAGATTATGAACAACGGCACCCGTACCGTGAAAGCCATCAAGGAAGATAATATCTGGCACGTCAATACAGTCGTATCGGAATTCAACAAAACAGACTTAGGCGACTACGATGGTTTCAACAATGCCATCTGGGCCTTTGTGGAAAGCGGTACCGGTGTGAAGTTGTACAACAAGGGAACAGACAAATACCTGAAGTGGACCAGCGGTTGTGCCACCCTCGAAGCTGCCGCCAATGCCACCACCTTCTACATCACCGAAAACCCCACCACCGGTAGAACCAACTGCTTCGGCTTGTGGACCGGTGACGGCAACAAATACCTCAATGCCAGTGAAAACTACAAAAACAGCGGCGCCAATACCCGCTTGGGCGTTTGGAATCATGCAAATTCTGCCTCTGACAACGGTTCTCGCTTCCTTTTCTGGAGCGTAGACGAAGACAATGCCTCTTTGGTTAACGTAGGTAAAGAATGTATCAACAACATCACTCCCAACGAAGCCGATGCCAACTATGTAACCGCTGGCTTGGCAGCTGACATCACCGCCGCTTACAACGCTGCTGCTGCTGCTTCCGTCACCAATATCGAAGGACTGGATGCCATTGTTGCCAAACTGAACTATCCCGGTGTTGACCTCGAAGCCAATGCCTACTACCGCATTGCCAACATCAACATCAGCAAGAAGTACGCTTCGACCGAGAACATCCCCACCGACACCGAAGGATCGTTGCAAGGTGCTTATAATGCCGACAATAACATTGACCGCGTGGTTCGCCGCGTTGAGAGCACCGGTGCATTCGTGCCCATGCTGTGGCAGGTACTCCCCAACGGCGACGGGACGGTGAAAATCAAGAATGCCAACAACGGCAAGTACTGGGCCAGCGGCAACGGTGCTGCTGTGGATATGCCCATCAACGATGCCTCTGCATTCGACTACACCCTCACGGTTCGTCCCGGCGTTTCCATCAGAAACGGCAAGACTAACGACGGCAAGACGATGTTCCAAATTCTCACGAGCGGACACATGATCAACGCTTTCGGCGGCAATGACAACAACATTTTGCAGAGTTTTGATGATATCAGCGATGCCGGTGGCTACTGGCAGTTAGAGAAGGTTACCTCTGTTCCCGTACGCATCTCCGAAGCGCTCTACGCCTCTGTAGGCTTCCCCTTCGCCGTACAGGTTCCTGCTGGAAGCGGCGTGAAGGCTTACTACGCCACGGCTGCCGGCGACGGCCAGCTGACCCTCTCTGAAATCGAAGACGGCATCATCCCCGCTAACACGGGTGCCATCCTCGCCGCCACTGCCGCCACCAACGTGAACCTGACCATCGTCACTACGGAAAAGACCCTTGACAACAAACTCGTGGCCGCTACCGCCAAGCGCACGGGCTTCGAGGCCAACGCCAACTATATGCTGGGTGTTGACAGCGACAGCGAAGTGAAGTTCCTCCAGGCCACCATCAACACCGTTCCGGCCAACAAGGCTTATCTGCCCGCCGCCAACGTGACGAACAGCAGCTCGGCCCTGGCCTTCAACTTCGGCGGTGAAAGCACAGGCATCGCCAACACGCTGAAGGACAACGAGGAAGTGCAGTACTTCGACCTCAACGGCCGCGTAGTGCTCTATCCCTCCAACGGTGTCTTCATCACCAACACGGGCAAGAAGGTATTCATCAAGTAATAATTGCCTAACAGTCATTCCCATTATAAACCCTCTAACAATTTAATGAAAATGAGAAAGCAATATATCGCTCCCAAGGCTTCCACCGTCAGCATTGCCTGCGAAGGAATGCTGGCCGCCAGCACCACGATGAAGCTGGGCGGAACCAACAAAATTAACGAAGAGAGAGCAGTGCTCTCCGAAGGACGC
>SFQP01000102.1 GCA_004562975.1 bacterium | reverse complement strand
CGAAAACTATACGCTACTCGAACCGGTGTATTCGCTGAACATCGTCAATGACGTTTTTGAAAAGGACATTCCGGAATACTATCATTATTACCGCATGGTACACGAGATGTATTCCGATAAGGTCATTGATGGCCTGCATCTTGTGTTTGTGGAACTCCCGAAATTCACTCCCCAGACCTTCAGCCAGAAGAAAATGCACGTGCTCTGGCTCCGTTACCTGACAGAGGTGCAAAATTCCACCCGCGAGGTTTCCTCCGACTTGCTTGACAACCCGGACATCAGCAAAGCACTGTCCGTGGTGGAACGCTCGGCCTATACCGAAGAGCAGCTGCTCGGCTACGAGAAGTTCTGGGACATCATCAGTACGGAGAAGACGTACTACGGCAGCGCACTGAAAAGAGGCTTACAGCAAGGCCGTGCTGAAGGCCGTGCAGAGGGCTTGCAACAAGGCCGTGCAGAGGGCTTGCAACAAGGCCGTGCTGAAGGCTTGCAACAAGGCCGTACTGAAGGCTTGCAACAAGGCCGTACTGAAGGCTTGCAACAAGGCCGTACTGAAGGCTTGCAACAAGGCCGTGCTGAAGGCTTGCAACAAGGCCGTGCAGAGGGCTTGCAACAAGGCCGTACTGAGGGCTTGCAACAAGGCCGTACTGAAGGCTTGCAACAAGGAATTGAACAGGGTTTGGAACAGGGTTTGGAGATGGGTCGTGCAAAAGCAATCAAGGAAACTGCGCGGAAGCTTAAGTCAATGGGATTAGCATTCCCAGACATCCAGCTGGCAACCGGTCTCAGTGAAGAGGAAATTCTGGATTTGTGACAGAACAGTTCGGCCATGGCGACCTCACGTTATGCTTTTGCCCCATTGGGGCGTAGCTTGACGGCTATGAAGGCTTACCCTGCTGCGTATTCACTGCCTTTCATCATTCATGAATTTTAGCCGGACTTCAATAACAGATAATTGTAATCCCTCGCCGATAATGATGTTTGGGCGAGGGATTACTGTTATGTTTGCAATATTCCGTTTATGGTTCGTAATGTTCTATCCTGCAAGTGTGCTTTTTCGTTTTCTTGTCGTAGTTAATGCCTACGAGGAGCAGGTTGCCGGTAAACTGAGCGAGCTTTTCGGGATACCGCCGTTCTTTGACTTGCCGGATGGCGGTGTCGGCTGTTTCGTCATACTTGAGTTCGACCAGTATGACCGGTTTGCCGTTGGGGTGTGCAGGGATAAACGCCACGTCAACGAAGCCTTTGCCGCTTGGCAGTTCTTCCATGGGGACGAAACTGCCTGTGGCTCCGATGTAGGCGTAGCGCACGAGTGCGCGCAGCGACTGCTCGTTGTTGTAGAACCGGGGGGAGGTGTACTGGCTGTGCAGCGTGTCCAATGCCTGGGCTACATATGCTTCGTCCATGGACAGCGTGGCTTCCAGCAGCTGGTCCGACTGTTTGATGAGTTGTACCAGTTCGGGGCGGTTGCCGGTCTTGACCACTAGCAGCAGTTCGGCGCGCACTTCCTGGTTGGGGATGCGCAGCGTTTGATGGTTGAGCTTGTAGGCAAAGTAGCCGTAGTGCGTGAGCAAGGCAAACAGTTCATCGCGACTTTCCAATGCGTTCCGGTCGTTGCCGTAGTTGAGCACCGGCACCTGTTCCTCGTTGCTTATCAGTAGGTTTTAGATGGTCTGTTTCACTCCGTCGAAGTCCATGATGTCTATGTAGAGGGTCGGGTATTTGTTCAGGTGGGTTTCAAATGCCGTGTCCGGGTTCTGGTTGGCGGCATTGGCTGGGTCGGCCACCCGAAGGTCTTCAAACAGTTTGCGGCTGTCGCTCGACTTGTCATAATAGGCATACAGCATCCGGGCGGCCATGGACTTGCCGAAGCGGCGGGCACGGCTCACACAGGTGAACCTGTTTTCCGTGTTGATGGTTCCGTTGATGAACGAGATAAGTGCTGATTTGTCTACATAGTCACTTCGTCTGGCACTGCGGAAGCTGCCGTTGCCCCGATTGATGTAAATACCCATATTTGCCCCGGTCAATGTAGGAGATGTTTGCCTGCATTCGGAGGCAAATTTACATTTTTTGCTGTTTGGTGTGCCGGAAATGTCAGATTTGTATGGGCTAGGTATCAGACAAGAGCCGCGTGTGCCACGCCATTTCGCAGAACGCAGCGGGACAATGACGCAAAAATCCCTCGCCGACACATCTGCATCGGCGAGGGATAATCTTTATGGTTCAGCGCGGATTAGTCGGCGAGCTTAGCCTTGATAAATTCGCGGTTGAGGCGGGCGATGTTGGCGATAGATTCGTTCTTCGGGCAGACAGCCTCGCAGGCGCGGGTGTTGGTGCAGTTACCGAAGCCGAGCTCGTCCATCTTGGCGACCATGGCCTTGGCACGCTTGGCAGCCTCGGGACGACCCTGGGGCAGGAGGGCGAACTGGCTAACCTTGGAGCTCACGAAGAGCATGGCGGAGCCGTTCTTGCAAGCTGCTACGCAGGCACCGCAACCGATGCAGGTGGCGCAGTCCATAGCCTCGTCAGCGTCCTGCTTGGGGATAAGGATGGCGTTGGCATCCTGAGGAGCACCGGTGCGCACGGTCACGTAACCGCCGGCAGCCTGTATCTTGTCGAATGCGGAGCGGTCGACCATGCAGTCCTTGATAACGGGGAATGCGGCCGAACGCCAGGGTTCTACGGTGATGACGTCGCCGTCGTTGAAGCGGCGCATGTAGAGCTGGCAGGTGGTGGCACCCGTTTCGGTTTTGCCGTGGGGTGTGCCGTTGATGTAGAGCGAGCACATACCGCAGATACCTTCGCGGCAGTCGTGGTCGAAGACGAAAGGTTCTTTGCCCTCTTCAATGAGTTCCTCGTTGAGGATGTCGAGCATTTCGAGGAAGGAAGTGTCGTCGGGGATGTCGTGCATTTCGCGCGTATCGAAGTGGCCCGCATCCTGAGGTCCGTTCTGCTTCCAGTATTTGATGGTGAATGATATATTCTTAGCCATGGCTTAATTAGTTCTTATAGTTACGGGTTTTAACTTCAATAGCTTCGTACTTGAGCGGCTCCTGATACTTCACGGGGTCTTTGTCCTCGCCCTGGTATTCCCAGCAGCTAACGTAGAAGCAGTTCTTGTCGTCGCGCTTGGCTTCGCCTTCTTCCGTCTGGTGTTCTTCGCGGAAGTGGCCGCCGCAGGATTCTTCACGGTTGAGGGCGTCGATGGCGATGAGCTGGCCCATGGTGATGAAGTCGTTGAGGCGGAGTGCCTTGTCAAGCTCGATGTTTACACCTTCCAGTTCGGGGATGAAGAGGTTGGTCTCGAATTCCTTGCGGATTTCCTTGAGCTTGCCGAGAGCGGTCTGGAGACCTTCCTTCGTGCGGGCCATGCCGACGTATTCCCACATGACGTGGCCAAGTTCCTTGTGGATGCTGTCCACGGACTTCTTGCCCTTGATGCCCATGAGGTGCTTGATGCGGTCCTGAACGGCCTTTTCGGTGGCCTTGAATTCGGGCAGGTCGGTCGAGAAGCGAGGAACGGTGATCTGGTCGCTGAGGTAGTTCTGGATGGTGTAGGGGAGCACGAAGTAACCGTCGGCGAGACCCTGCATGAGGGCGGAGGCACCGAGGCGGTTGGCACCGTGGTCGGAGAAGTTGCACTCACCGATGGCGAAGAGGCCGGGGATGTTGGTGGAGAGTTCGTAGTCTACCCAGAGTCCGCCCATGGTGTAGTGGATGGCGGGGTAGATCATCATCGGGTTGTAGTACTTCACGCCGTTTACCTCGCGGGCGAGTTCGCCGGGGTTCACATCGGTGATTTCCTCATACATGTCGAAGAGGTTGCCGTAGCGCTGGAGAACCTGGTCGATGCCGAGGCGGTTGATGGCTTCGGAGAAGTCGAGGAATACGGCGAGGCCGGTGTTGTTCACGCCGAAGCCGGCATCGCAGCGTTCCTTGGCGGCGCGGCTGGCCACGTCGCGGGGAACGAGGTTACCGAAGGCGGGATAACGACGCTCCAAGTAGTAGTCGCGGTCTTCTTCGGGGATGTCGCTGCCCTTGATTTGACCCTTCTGGAGCTTCACGGCATCTTCTTTCTTCTTGGGCACCCAGATGCGGCCATCGTTGCGGAGCGACTCGGACATGAGGGTGAGCTTCGACTGCTTGTCGCCGTGAACGGGGATACAGGTGGGGTGGATCTGCACGTAGGCGGGGTTGGCGAAGTAGGCTCCCTTGCGGTAGGCTGCGATGGCTGCGGAGCAGTTGCAACCCATGGCGTTGGTGGAGAGGAAGTAGGTGTTGCCGTAACCACCGGTGGCGAGAACGACAGCGTGGGCAGCGAAGCGTTCGAGCTTACCGTTCACGAGGTTGCGGGCAATGATACCGCGAGCGCGGCCGTCGACGATGACTACATCCTGCATTTCATAGCGGCAGAAGAGCTTCACGGTGCCGGCGTTTACCTGGCACATGAGGGCTGAGTAGGCACCGAGGAGGAGCTGCTGGCCTGTTTGGCCTTTGGCATAGAAGGTACGGCTCACCTGCACACCACCGAAGGAACGGTTGGCCAGGAGACCTCCGTATTCACGGGCGAAGGGAACGCCTTGGGCTACGCACTGGTCGATGATGTTGGCGCTGACTTCGGCAAGGCGGTACACGTTGGCTTCGCGGGCACGGTAGTCGCCACCTTTCACGGTATCGTAGAAGAGGCGGTAAACGGAGTCGCCGTCGTTCTGGTAGTTCTTTGCAGCGTTGATACCGCCCTGTGCAGCGATGGAGTGGGCGCGGCGGGGCGAGTCTTGGATGCAGAAGTTGAGCACCTTGAAGCCCATTTCGCCGAGCGAAGCGGCTGCGGAAGCACCTGCCAAGCCGGTGCCGACCACGATGATGTCGAGCTTACGCTTGTTGGCGGGGTTCACCAGCTTCTGGTGAGCTTTATAGTTGGTCCACTTTTCGGAAATAGGACCTTCGGGGATTTTGGAATCTAT
>SFQP01000008.1 GCA_004562975.1 bacterium | reverse complement strand
GTTGAAAATCTATGGCATGAACTCCATAGTGGCCTACATGCTGGGCGAGGTCATCAACTTCCGGTCCATCGTCAGCAGTGTGAGCTACGGCCTCGAACCTCTCTTGGGCGCATACTACCCTACATGGCTGACCTTCGGCAACGCCCTCATCCTCTTCTTCATCCTCCGCTGGATGTATAGACAGAAGATGTTTGTGAAGATATGAGCCTGGAAATATACGAAATTACGGCAAGTCTTGGACGAGCGTTATACTCATAGTTAGTTTCCGAATAGAGTTTTCAGGTTGCTCTTGGGTAGATACAACAAGTGTATTTAGAAGCGTAGAACAACCAAAAACAATCAGAAATATTCAAGCGTAAACCTTTAATTATCGGTACATTCTAAAAATTAACACTTTTCGGCTGCTTTTTGTCGCTTCCCAAATTTCCACATATTTTTAGATCCTTCATATTCATCATATTTAATCGATATAGACAAACTTTGCAAAAATGTTACATGGCAAAGCTATACACGATTAGATGAGTTTATTAATGATTAAGAGTCTTGTTACTATTCTTTTATAATATGGAATACACAATTAATGAAGTCTTCGACATAAAAGAGGAACAGATATACCAAGCCAACGAGTTTTTGAGTAAGTCGGAACATGAACTGATGCACTGGAGACGTGCATTGGAAGAGTCTATCCTAATGGGAAAGCCGCGTTTGATTTGCCCCTACTGTCACCAGATGCTTAAGCTCTGCGGACGGAAGTGCCAGCGTGGCGTGGTTTCATATTTCTCGCATCTGTATGACAGCGAAGACTGCCCCATCAAGACCACGACGCAACTCACCAAGGAGGAAATTGAAATCAGAAAATACGGAAAGGTGAACGAGAGCAAGCGCCATCAGGAACTGAAGCACTTGATAGCCGATGTGCTGCAAGACGAGAAAAGCAGGGAAATGGGGATCGACGGGGTAAAGATAGAGAAACGGATTGACAGCCAGTTGCCTTATATGAACTGGCGCAGACCGGACGTGCAAGCGCAATACAAGGGGATGAATATAGTGTTCGAACTACAACTGTCCACCACGTTCCTGAGCGTTGTAGTAGACCGTGACATATTCTACCGACTGAATGGATACTTCATCGTATGGGTTTTCAACTTTGACGACAACAAGGAATATGTAAACTTGCACAACATGATGTGCAAGGACATCTATTACGCCAATAAGCGCAATGTCTTCATCTTGGACAAAAAAGCACAGGAACTATCGCGCGAACGCGGAGAACTGGTGTTGTGTTGTCAATGGCTGGATGCCGACGGTAGTTTCTCGGAAGCTGAATACATTTCGCTTGAGCAACTGAAATATGACACAGAGAACTTCAAACCTTACTATGTGGATGCCGACGAGATTTACTATAAGGCAAATCCTGCAGTAAAACTTCGTCTTGAGGAACTGGAACGCTCGCGCGCAGAGCTGTTGCAAGGGCTGATGGACCGGAAGCAACGGGAACTGGAGCTGCAACAAGCTGAGTGTGTGCGCATAGAAAGAATAAAGCAGGAAATCATCGAGAAGCAGGAACGAGCGAGTGTGTACGAGAAGAATGGTGCATGGGGATTCATGTATCACTCACAAACGCTGACGGCACCTATATATTCGGACGTAGAATGGAACATGCAGCTCGGAATGTTCGACGTGAAGAAAGCTCGCCGATGGGGACTGGCCAATCGTGCCGGAGGTATCGTCATACCTTGCGTTTGCAGCTTCATCAAGCACTTAGCTGATGACATCTATCTTATTGCCTCTAAAAAGGAATGGCGAATATGGGGTTCGAGCTCCATCCTAAAAACGGTGTCCACAACAGATGAGTATCAGCTTGAGAACATACGGTGGGGATTCTATCTGCTTACGTTTCATTTCAAGAAAAGAGGCGGTTACAATAGACAATGTATGAAGTTCTTGGTATTCCCAAACCGACAAACCGTAGAGATAGAACAAGTAGATATTGCAGCTGGGACTATTACCATAAAGGGCCGAGCCTATATGCTGCATCAAGATGGATACATATATAGTAAGATGGACAGTGAGGTGAATCTCGTGATGCAGGGAGACAAACTTTTATTAGGACTGCACAAATCGGGTGTTGAAATGCTTGCTCCACAATATAGTGAAATAGAATATATATCAGAGGACTGCATTCTCGTAAGGCGCGAAGGGGGCATGGGAGTGATGACTCTTCAGGGCAAGACCATCGTCCCCCTGGCATTTGACAATGTGATACCTGCAGATTATGGTTTCTATAAAACGCAATCAACGGAAGAGAGATTCGCGTATGCGAATTATATTTCCAAGTGCATTGTGTTCGGACTATTCGACAATGAGGGGCATGAAGTGCTTACTCCGCAGTTTGATTCCATCGTACCTATCTCGACCGATTACATAATCACCCGAAAAGAACAGCGGTACAACTTGTACAACTTGCATGACACCGCTCCTCTTCTATCCGGTTATAAATACTTGGAGGCCGGGGCTAAAGGTGAGTTGATTGCTGCATCCAAGGAACCATATAGGGATGAATACAAATGTATTATCGACTATAGTGGAAATATCATATTGGGCGAAGAGCACCAATTCAAGACCATATATCACTTTAACGGAACGTATGTTTGTTGTGAACATTTGCAGCAGGAAATAATAGCGCACAAGTGGGTGGAGAATTGGACTTTGATAAAGGAAGGTAAGATGCTGCCGATGAAGATTAAAGCCAACAACATAGATGCTGTGTTCGATAACTTCATTATTGCATCTCCCTATGGGTATGGTATGCAATGCCTGACATACGACAACCGTCCGCTGACTCCTGTTTCATACAAAATGCGCAAGACACGAGCTGAGAATTATCCGGTGAAGTTTGAATTGGACGGAAAGGTGGGGTGCGTAGATGCAGAAGGCTTACTTCACTATGAAGGCGGTACGACGGTAGATTCCAAGAGCATAACGGAAGAATGTGCTTTGATGGACAACCTCTTTGTGGGACTATATGCTTATAAATCCAATACTAATCAACTAAAAGGAGTATACAGAAAAACTTCTGTCGGTAGCATTGATGTGGTAGTACCCTTTGAGTTCCACGAGATTCATGCAGAGGGAAAGTATATCATTTGTGAAAAGAAGAAACAAATCAGCGTCACCAAAGGGCTTAGCTATTTCGCCTTATACGACACTGAAGGACGGGCGTTGATTCCTCTATTTTGGAACGCAACATCCATCAATATTCGGCAAGACGGAATCATAGAATTATTTCTAGAACAAGAAAGATATGACTATTGGAATAGACATCACGTGTGGCTGAATCCGGATTTCTCGCTGTTTCTACCTTGGTTCAACGATGTCAGTGAGATAGGTATCTTCTCTGAAGACGGTGTGGCTGAAGCGAAAGAATACAACCGTTCGGGGAAGGTAGACATCAACGGAAACCGCGTAAAGGAAGTGGCGGAGGTGTATGCCAACGGGGTGAAGAAGACATCCTGCTTTAGCTTGTATGGCATAGACGCGGCAGATGGGACGGAAATCATTTCATGCAAATACGAGTCTTTGGAGCGATTGCCCAACGGGGTCTTTATCGGAAACGGGCACGACATTATTTCAGCGGAAGGAGCATTCATCAAAACCGTAAAAGGAGAAGTTTCATACTTCAATGACTACTTATTGTTATCGAAAGACGAACATTGTCTCGATAATGAGAACAAAATCCTTTTATATGACTTGTCCGGAAAGGAAAAGACTGACCATCTCTCTGCTGCTTACGAAAAAGATGGGTATGTGATTGCGGAACGCATGAAGGAATACGGACGAGGCTGGAATACACAAACGGTTACATTGCAAGGACTTTACACACCCGACGGAGAGTGTTTGCTCTACCCGGAATTTAATTATATGGACATGGTTTTCGAGAACATTGTTCTATGTCGCAACAAGGGGGAGAGGTATTGTACAAACATACTTTCTAAGAAAACGTATAACGCTACAAACATAAGTAAAGTGACACAACTTGAGGACGAGGTGTATTATTGTTTGCATTCGTATAACGATAGATTGCTTGTTGATGGTTCATTTCGTAAAATAGGAACATTTACCCATATCCATTACGATGTGGAAAACGGTATAATCGAAGGAAAAACTAAAGAAGGAAAAATTCTTAATGCTCTGACGGGGGAAGTGTTGCAAGATTCCCAAAAGATTGAAATAGGAGGCATCTACGATGGTGTAATTACAAACATAAAGCCGTTTGGCCTATTTGTGAAATTCTTATCCGACCACATAGGATTGGTTCACAAATCGGTTTTGAAAAAGAAAGGAGTGCAAATCTACGATTTTAAGCCTAAACAGCGCATACAAGTAAAAGTTAAGGACATTAAGGATGACGGTAAGATTAATTTGGAGTTCTACAAACATTATTCGTAATATTGCACTTGCTTGTTGACTCTATATACTTGTCCGCTGACAGCAGATTGAGGGCGAAAAGGATGTGCTTTTCTAATGTACGTGAAAAAAAACCGTAACTTTGCCCCTTGTAATAACTATTGATGATGCTTATCGCGCACCCATGCGCCGTCCGTCTTGTCTGGGTCTATGATGCCTCAATGCCGGTACGGGGCGCGCTGCGGGCGGATACAGAGATTTTTATGCAAACCAATCCAAACAATGATATGATGCGCCAGCTCAATGCTTTCGCCATGCACCACGGCGTGGTGCTGGGGCTTTGGGGCATGCTGACGCTGACGGTGTTCAAGTGGTCCATGTACTACGATTTCTTCAGCACCCTGTTCGCCGTGATGCTGCTGGGCAGCCCTGTGATGTCCGTTGTGTTGACCTTGTCCTTCCGTCGCAGCGTATCGTCCGGCTGCGAGCCCTTCGGTTTCGCACGTGGCTTCCTTCACGCGCTGTTCACCGGTTTTTACGCTTCGGTTTGGGTGGCGCTGTTCGTTTTTGTCTACCTCCACTATTTTGACCACGGCACGCTGTTCGATGCCTACTCCCAACGACTTCAGGCACCCGACATGAGGCAGCAGCTTCGCGCGTCGGGCATGGAGGCACAAATCAACCTGATGACGGGCGGCAAGGGCGTGGAAGGCTTGGCGGAACAGATGCGGCAGATTGGGGCTTCGACCTACGCCGCGCTGGCCCTCTATGCCGCGCCCATTGTGGGACCGGTGGTGTCCGTTGTGGCAGGATTGGCGGCGTGGCGACGAGGTAATGAATAATTGTTTGATGAATAATGAATAATCTGGTCTGCTACCGACATTCAGGATGAAGCAGAACCGCCGGTTTCACGGCGCAGCCTTCAATATTCATTATTCATCAAACAATTGTTTAACAGATGAACGGCGCAGCCTTCATTATTCATTAGTCAATTATTCATCAAATTTGCACATGCACGATTACGAATATGACATTTCCGTTGTCGTACCTCTTTACAACGAGGCGGAAAGTTTGCCCGAACTGCGGGCGTGGATTGAGCGCGTGATGAACGAGCACGGCTTCAGTTACGAAATCATTTTTGTGAACGACGGCAGCACCGACGGTTCTTGGGAAGTCATCGAAGGCTTTGCGGCCAAGCATCCCGAGGTACACGGTATAAAGTTCCGCCGCAATTACGGCAAGTCGCCTGCACTGTTCTGCGGCTTCAGACAGGCAAAAGGGCGCGTGGTCATCACGATGGACGCTGACCTGCAGGATTCGCCCGACGAAATTCCCGAGCTGTACCGCATGATTACGGAGGATGGCTACGACCTGGTTTCGGGCTACAAGCAGAAACGCTACGACCCTCTGTCGAAAACCATCCCCACGAAACTTTTCAACGCCACGGCGCGCAAGGTGAGCGGCATCCCGAACCTGCACGACTTCAACTGCGGGCTGAAGGCTTACCGCAGCGAGGTGGTGAAGAACATCGAGGTGTACGGCGAAATGCACCGCTACATCCCTTACCTGGCGAAGAACGCGGGTTTCGGACGCATAGGCGAGAAGGTGGTGCACCACCAGGCGCGCAAGTTCGGCAAGACGAAGTTCGGCGGACTGAACCGCTTTGTCAACGGCTACCTGGACTTGCTGTCGCTGTGGTTCCTCAACAGTTTCGGGCTGAAACCGATGCACGTGTTCGGCTTTTTGGGCTCGGTGATGTTCTTCCTGGGCTTCGTGGCCTGCGTGGTGGTGGGCGCGGTGAAGCTGGTGCATCTCTCCAATGGGGTGCCGGCTCCGCTGGTGACATCGTCGCCCTATTTCTTCATCGCCCTGACGATGATGATACTGGGTACGCAGCTGTTCGTGGCGGGCTTCCTGGGGGAACTCATCAGCCGCAACGCGGCAGGGCGTAACGACTACCAGATTGAGAAGACAATTTAGGTTTTGAGGAATTAGGTTATAGGGTTATAAAGTAACTGCCGGAAGGGTAGGAATACGCCAGCGTAACATTATAACCTTCTAAGCCCGTAACCTGAAAACCAAATTATGAGTTTGTTTACCTCATGGCTGAACGGCCTCATTAAGAATTGTACATTATAAAATTGATCAGACGACTCTTTTTCCCTTTTGTGGTGCTGGCCTTAACGGCCTGTTCCAACATTGACTGCCCGCTGGACAATGTGGTGCTGATGCAATGTAACCTCTACACAGTCGAAACGCAGGGCGCGTGGACGGGCAACGAGGGCATCAGGCTCACGGTAGGGGCTGTCGGCACCGATGATGTGTTCCTGAGTGAGGCCAAGGAGGCTGCCTCTTTTCTTGCTCCGCTCAAAGAGGGGGCGGAAACTGACACGCTGCTGCTGCACTGGACGGCTGACGACGGACGCGAAGCCGTCGACACGCTATTCGTGGGCCACAAGCCGCAGCCTCATTTCGAGGCGGTGGACTGTCCGGCCTCGGTGTTCCATACGCTCACTTCCGTACGCGCCACTTCGCATCCGCTCGCGCAGCTTCCGCTGACGGTGGACAGCGTTGCGCTGGTGCGCTCGATTGTAAATTATGATGACATTGAAAATATTCGCATTTTCCTCCGTTCTACTACTGAGCTGCGTTAGCGCGGTACAGGCACAGGTGGCTGCCCAGCAGCCCGATACGGTGCGCCGTGAACGGGTGCGCGGCGTGCAGTACGCTTCGCCCGAGGAGGCTGCCGCAGCCTTGGCCGCCGAAAAGCGTGTGCCATTGTGGGCCGGGGTAAGCGTGTCGGCCGACCTGTGCGGCGCGCTGATGGCGGCCTGTACGCCCTACGGCCAGTACGAGGCGGCGGCGCGCCTTAACCTGCGCGGACGCTATTTTCCCGTTTTTGAAACGGGCATCGGCGTGAGCGACCACCGCAACGAGACCACCAATTTGCACTATCATGTGCGCGCGCCCTATTTCCGCGCAGGGTTGGACTATAACGTGGCGAAGCACGTGAACGATGCCGGCAGGATTTTCGTGGGGGCACGTTATGCCTTTTCCACTTTCAACTACGATGTGGACGGGCCAGACCTTACTGACCCTTACTATGGCACTTCGCAGCCTTTCCGTTACGAGGGGTTGCGCGGCACGAACCATTGGGCCGAGGTGCTCTTCGGACTGGAGGCTAAGGTGTGGAGCGTGGTCAGGCTGGGGTGGTCCGTGCGCTACAGGTTGCGCTTATATAATAAGGAGTCGGCGCTGGGCAATCCGTGGTACGTGCCGGGCTACGGCAAGAACGACACGCACGCGCTGGGCGGCACGTTCCAGGTGATTGTGGATATTTCAAGGTGATTTGTCTGATGTATAATGAGGACTACGTCCATGGCATCGGCGCAGCCTCATTTTTATTACAGTACCGATTTTGAAATAAGGATTACGGATTTGACTGATATGACTGAAAAAGGAAATCGGCAACATCAGGATAAATCCGTAGTCAAAAGGATTAACTCATGAAGAAAACAGCAGCATTCATTTTCCTCCTGCTCCTCATTGCGGGCACCGTATGGATTGTCCGTTTCCGGGGCACATCGCAACTCCGCACTGCGCAGGGCGGCATTTTCGGTACGACGTACCACGTGAAGTACGAGAGTCCGCAACCGCTTGACGCGGAAATCCTGGCGGAGCTGCAAAGGGTGGATGCTTCGCTTTCGGTGTTCAACTCGCAGAGCGTCATCTCGCAAATCAATGACGGCCGGCGCGAGCGCGTGGATGCCATGCTCTACGAAGTGCTGCAGAAGGCGCGCCAGGTGAGCGAGGCCACGGGCGGCGCGTTCGACATCACCGTGATGCCGCTGGTCAACGCCTGGGGCTTCGGCTTCAAACACGGCAAGCTGCCCGTTCCCGACAGGGAGGTGGATTCGTTGCGTGCGTTGGTGGGCTACCGGCGCTTGGAGCTGACTTCGGACAGTGTGCTGCACAAGGAGGATGCGCGCATAAGCATCGACTGCGGCGCGATAGCGAAGGGGTACGGCGTGGACCGCGTGGCGCGGCTGCTGCGGGATCGTGGCGTGCGCAACTTCATGGTGGAAATTGGGGGCGAGGTGGTGACGAAGGGGCGGAACCCGCAGACGGCGCGCCCGTGGCAAATCGGCGTAAGCCGTCCCGACGAGACCCGGCAGAGCGAAGGCGAGGTGCAGACGGTGCTGAGCCTGGAAAACGCGGCACTGGCCACGAGCGGCAATTATCACAATTTCTACATCCGCGACGGCAGGAAATATGCGCATACGATTGACCCGCGCACAGGCCGCCCTGTGCAGCACAGCTTGCTGTCGGCCACGGTGATGGCGCACGACTGTGCCACGGCGGACGCTTATGCTACGGCGTTCATGGTGATGGGACTGGACAGCGCGATGCAGGTGGTGAAGGGAACCAAGGGGCTGAAGGCGTATTTTATCTATGCCGATGGACAGGGACGGCTGAGGACGGCTTCGCACCGACTTGAGGCAATTTATAATTGAGCCGTTTCTCGATTTATAATTTATGCCGATGGGGCAATTTATAATTTATAATTGAGCCTTAGGGCTTTTCACCAACCGTTCTGCTTCGTCCTGTATGATGGTCGCCAGACCTAATTGTAAATTATAAATTTTAGATTATAAATTGAATATCGCTTCCATGGACCATTCTTTTTCCAATCGTTTATTGCCCATTTCTTTGTTCCAGGGTTTCAGCCGGCTGGACTTCCTGGACATTGTGGAGCAGACGCCCTTTGATTTCAGGACGCTGAAGCCTCGCGAGTTGCTGTTCCGTCAGGACGACGTGTGCGGTGCGCTCTGTCTGGTGCTGGGCGGGGAATTGGTGTGTGAGGCGGAAAGTCCCGACCATGCTTACCGCTTGGCGGAGTATCTGCGCGCGCCCTGGATCGTGGAGCCCACCGTCCTGTTCGGCCTGCACAACCGCTATGCCCATACTTATCGTGCCCACACGGAGGTGCAGGCGGTGATTATCGACAAACAGAGCGTAAGGAAACTGCTGGTGAATTACGAGGCGTTCCAAATCAACTTTTACAATGTGGTGTGTACGCAGGCCCAGCAGGCACAGCAGGCGCATTGGCAGGCTCCGACGAAGGGGTTGGAACAGGCGTTTTACCGGTTCCTGCTGCTCCGATGCCAACGTCCGGTGGGACGGAAGGAGCTGCGCGTGAAGATGACGGACTTGGCCGCACAGCTGGACACGACGCGCCTGAATGTGTCGCACATGCTCTCGCGACTGGCGGAGCGGAAGAAGTTGGAGTACAGCCGGGGATGTATCTGTATTCCGGCCATGGAAGGGCTGGGGGAGAGGTGAGTAGAAAAAGTATATAGTTCTTAAAAGTGCGATTTCTCGCCATGGCAAAGCTAAAACAAGTTTTGCTTTGCTCATTTGGCTTAACGAAATCGTTCAGAAGTTTATAGCCAAATAGAGTTGAAAGCCTGAGAGTTGATTAGTTTAGGGACATAATGTCGGGGCGGCGTTCCCGGGCTTCTGATAAACCATAAACTCTTCAAATCTTATACACTTCAACCATAAACTCCTCAACATTAACCACTATTCATCAAAGAAGCGCAGTACGAACTTGAAGCCCCAGCTCACGCTGTGGTCGGGGGCGATGGAGAGGAACGTGCCCAAGTTGAGGAGGTGGGAACTGATGCCGTAGCCCAACTCCGTGTAGATCGGCAGGCGGCGAACGGTGAGCAGGTTGAGGTAGATCCGCTCCGTCTGCACCCAGCGCGTCAGGGGGGCGAAGCGGCTGAGCAACAGCATGGGACTTTCGTAGGTGCCGGTGAAACGGGCGTAGTGACGCGACTCGTTGTACCAACGGCTGTCCAGCAACTGGAACTCGCCGGAAAGCTCGTCCGTCCATCCTTCGGAAAGATAGTCGAACTTGAAGTAATCGTAATCCAGGAAGCAGTCGCGACCACGGTGGCTGAACGTGCCGGCGCCGAGGCGGAAGAAGAGGCTGCGCGTGGCGTAGAGGTTGATGCGGTAACGCGCATCGGCCTCCAAGCGTTCGTAGTGGGTCTGTCCCGCGCCCAAGGAGTAGCCGCGTTCGTAGCTCAGCAGCAGGGTTGGCCAGCGGGAATAAAGCGGATAGGGACGGCCTTTCTCGTCACGATAATAGTATTGTCCCGGTGTGATGGTGAGTTGCAGGGTAGGGCCAATGCTGGTGAAACGCGGTAGCATCTGTGCCTTCTCGGCCTCCGCACTCCAGCGGATGAGCGAACGCCGGTGGTAACGCACGCCGGGAGAAAAACGGAAACCGGGGCGTGGCGAGAGGCTGAAGTCGGCGGCCATATAGGTGTCGCGGTAGTCGTGGAAGCCGAACGACCGGATGATGTTCACTAGCGAGTCGTATTTCTCTATTCCCTCCAACTTTCCGATGAGTACCTCGGCCTGCCGGTTATTGAAGATGTGCGAGCCACCACCAGCTATCAGCGAGAACTGGCCGTCCCACCGGGGCAGACAGGCCAGCTGGCAGGGCATTTGCCAGTAGACCTGCTTCTGCTTGAAGCTGTAGCCCAGCCGGGGCGTGAAGGTCAGCGTAGGCATTCGGTCCGTTGCCTCGCGCTTCAGGCTGAGGTTCACTTTCGTCTTGAGCGTCAGCCCCTTTGAACCGCCCCATTCCACCATCGAGGGGCTGATGACGGGCGGCAACTTCAGCGTGGCGCGCTTGTCGCGCCCCCAAGAGATGGTGTGGGAGGAGAGGAACTTGTCCTCCCACACCGTCTGGCGGGCAGGACGGTAGACGGCTGCCGAGGGGACGAACGTGTCCGGCAAGGGTGCTGCGGCTGTGGGTGGCGCGCCCGACGGCATGGCATGGGCCACGGCGGCTTGCGGAAATGCTGCGGCATAGAGCTGCGCCTCGGAGGGGCGGAGGGCGGAGGGACGGATGGTGTCGAAATAGACGACGCTGCCCCGCACCGTCCGGGACGTGTCGATGCGCAGCAGGCATTGGCTGGTCAAATCGTACGGTGAGGTGGTTTGGACTTTCGTCGTCGTGACGGCACTGAAGGAATAGCGGTTGGTAATTTCTGCCGTTTCGTTCACTTGGTTTCCCAGCAGCCGGAACGTGGAAACCACGCGCATCTTGATGGGCAGGAAACGGCTGTAGCCCGTTGTGTCGGTGCGCAGCGTGACGGTGAGGTTGCGCAGCTGGTAACGGAAGGTGAGGCTGCACCCCGTGATGCGCCCCGTTTGCGGGTCAATGTCGGCGTAGCCGCCGGCCAGCCGGTCGTTGCGCCAACGCGGCGTGATGCCGAGGCGCACCGTGGGGGAGCTGACTCCCCGGGAACGGGTGTGGTGCAGCAGACGGTAACGGTAGAAGCGACGGTTGCGCGGGTGGAAGGGGTTGAGCACGCCGCCGTCGAAGAGCTGGGTGTCGTAGAGCTGGCCGCTTAGACGGCTCTGGAAGAGGAACCGGTTGGGGCTGAGGTAGCGGTCTGTCGAAGTGAACGCTTTCACCTTGCAGTCTACTTCGCCCTTCGGCCTGTGCTGGAGGCTGAACTCCGCTTCCGTGAGGTAGTCGTTCGCGCCTTTCTCCAGCCGCATCATGCCCGGGATGTAGCGCACCAGTTGTCCGTTGCGCTTGGTCTGCATCCGGTGGCGCATGTAGGCATTGCATGTGTAGGTGATGCCGACGAGGGGATCCTGCTCCGCCAGAGCGAACAGTTTTTCCAGCACCCTGTCGCAGGTGTCGCGTTTCACCGCGTCCTTCTCGGTTTGTCCATGTACCGGCAGCGCGGCAATGTGCAGGCTGAGCAGAAAGCACAGCCCAAGAAACCACTTCGGGCAAGGTGCGTACAAGTGCCTTGTCAGAAAGGTTTCTTGGGCTTTCGGCTGGCCGGGCTGGCCATTCGCGCCGGAAGGATGATGGTGCAATGAGGTATTCACCGGCAGATTTCTTTCCGGGAAACAGACATCCCCGTGGTAAGGGTGGTTCTCATATCAGCATATATAAATCAGTATTTTTAGAACCAGCCGTAAATCAATGCGTGTTGCGCCCTGGGCGGCGGCTTCAGCTGCGGCTCACCGCTTTCACTCCTCTCACGGTGCGCAACTTCTTGATGAGGGTGTTGAGGCGTTGGGTATCGTCCACCAATACCGTGAGGATGCCCGAAAAGAGGCCGTCGTTGGAGTCAATGTTGATGCTGCGGAGCATGATGTGCTCTTCCTTGGAGATGATGGAGGTGATGTTGTTGACGATGCCCAGGTCATCGTTGCCTACCACGTGCAGCGTGATGGGGTAGGAGCCTTGCCCCTTGCCAGCCCAGCGCGCCTTGACAATGCGGTAGCCGAAGCGTTCGCGCAGGGCGGGGGCGTTGGGGCAGCCGGTGCGGTGGATTTTGATGCCGCCGCTCACGGTGACGAAGCCGAACACGTCGTCGCCATAGACGGGGTTGCAGCAGCGCGCCAGCTGGAAGTCCAGTCCCTTCAGGTTGCTTCCGATGACGAGTTCGTCCTGGTCGCCCTTGGCTCTGGCACCGATTTCGCTCTCCAGATTGAAGTCTTCGGCCGAGCGTACTGATGCCCTTTCGGCTGTTCCCTGCTCCCTGCGCCCCAGTTCGGCGTAGGTGTCGAGCACGCGGTTCATGTCCACCTTGTTCTCGCCGATGGCCTTGAAGAAGTCCAGACTCTCCTTGAAGCCCATCTTCTTGACGAGCTGGTTGACCAGGCTCTCCTCCCATTCTATCTTGCGGTTGCGCATCTTTCGCTCCAGCGTTTCCTTTCCCAACGCGCTTTCGCGGGCGGAGAGTTCCCTGACCGCCGCCCGGATTTTGGCTTTCGCGTGGCTGGAACGGGCTATGTTGAGCCATTCCGCCTTGGGGGTCTGGTTGTTGGCCGTGAGGATTTCCACGGTCTGGCCGCTTTCCAGCTCCTGGCGTATGGAGTAGTTCTTGCCGTCGATGCGTCCGCCCACACAGCGGTTGCCTACTGCAGAGTGGATGGTGTAGGCGAAGTCGAGCACCGTGGCACCGGTGGGCAGGCGGTAGAGGTCGCCCTTGGGCGAGAACACATACACGTCGTCTGCTTTACGTCCTGACGAGAGGTTGTGTGCCAACATCTCGTCGTTGCCCGTTTCGAGCGCCGAACGGATGTCGGCCAGCCAGCCGTCAACGCCTCCGCCGCTGCTCTTGATGCCCTTGTAACGCCAGTGGGCGGCCAGGCCGTGTTCGGCAATCTCGTCCATGCGTTCTGTCCTGATTTGTACCTCCACCCATTTGTCCTCCGGCCCTTTCACCGTGATGTGGAGACTTTCGTACCCGTTGCTTTTGGGCACGGTCAGCCAGTCGCGCAGGCGTTTCAGGTTGCTTTCATATTTGTTGGTAATCAGCGAGAACACCTTCCAGCACTGCTCCTTTTCCTTTTGTAGCGGCGCATCGAGGATGATGCGGATGGCAAAGAGGTCGTACACACCGCTGAATCCGCACTGCTGTTTCTGCATCTTCTGCCAGATGGAGTGGATGCTCTTGGTGCGTCCCTTCATGTGGTAGCGCAACCCTTCGGCATCGAGCATTTGGCGGATTGGTTCGGTGAAGCGTTCGATGTAGGCATCGCGGGAGCGTTTGGTGGCGTTCAGGCTGTCCTTGATGAGGTAGTAGGCATCGTGTTCCAGGTATTTCAGGCTCAGGTCCTCCAGTTCGCTTTTCAGTTTGTAGAGCCCCAGTTTGTGGGCCAGCGGGGCAAAGAGGTAGGCCGCCTCGGTGGACACCCTTTTCTGTGCTTCCGTGTTAGCTGTGTCCTTGATGCGGCGCATGAGGCATACGCTCTCGGCGATGAGCAGCAGCACGACCCTCATGTCGCCGGCCTGCGAAATCAGCAGGTTGCGGAAATTGTCGGTGCGCATGGCTTCCGTTTTCTCCATCGTCTGGTCCACCCTGATGAAGCCCCGCAGCGTTTCGATGATGTCCTTGTTGAAGAAGCGTTCTGCTAGCTCCAGTTGTTTCGTCTCTCTGATGGCCGTTCGCAACAGGCAAGCCTCGAGGGCGTGGCCGCGCAGTCCGATTTCCTGTGCAGCCAGCCTGATGGTTTCGAGAGCCAGTTCCACGCGGTCCAGTCCGAATTCATCGTACATACGTTCCGGTGCTGTATGTGCCGCGCTGTGCAGGAAGTCGGCCAGTTTGCGGGCCTCGCCGGCTTCCGGCCTCACGTTGTGGTCGTGGTATAACGCCAGGAGCGAAGCCATGGCCGCTTCGTGCCGCCTGTTGGCCGTTGTGTTAGTTTCTGTGTACATGATAAATCTTGGGTTAGAGATTTTATAGGTAAGGGAAAACGGCTTGTCATGTGTTGAGCCAATGGTCTATGAGCCGCCGTGCCAGGCTCACTTTTCCGGGGATGTCGGGAAGGTTGTCGCGCCGGAACCATCCCCCTTTCTTCAGTTCCGAGGTCTGGAGCATCAGCTCGCCGTCGGCATATTCGGCGGTAAATCCCACCATCAGCACGTTGGGGAAGGGCCAGGGTTGCGAGGCAAAGTAGCGCAGGTTGCGGATGTGCAGACGTGTTTCCTCCCACACCTCGCGCTTCACGCATTCTTCGAGCGTCTCGCCCGTCTCCACAAATCCTGCCACGAGTCCCATATAGTCCCGTTTGAACTTGTGGCTCTGCACCAGCAGGATTTCTTCACCACCATGGCGCGTGATGGCCACAATGACGGCGGTGGCAAGGGGTGGCCACACCTCGTCGCCGCAACGGGTGCAGCGTTTGGAGATGTCTGTGTGGAGGTGCATGGGAGCACCGCAGCGTCCGCAAAAGCGCGTAGTTGCGTCCCAATGCAGTAGTTCGTGTGCCTTTCCGGCCAGACGGAAGAGTGCGTCGGGCAGTACGCCGAAGGTTTCCCTGAGCCCCATGAGCATCCAGCCCGGCGACTGGGGCGGCGCAACCAATCGCCCCGCATAGCAGGGCATACCGTCCCACAGGGGCAGCTTGAGCAAGGAACCGTCAGCCATGGGAACTGGGGGTAGCGTCTCTGACCGGGGAACCTCAGCCTCTGCCGTCAGCAGCAGCTGGTCTTTGTGGAAGAGGAAATATGCGTTCATCGGTTAGTCTTTCGGTGTAATTATACAGGTAAGAGGATGCACAGGGGCAGGTGTTACTGCTCCGTGCATTCGCTCAGGCGATGCGAAATCCGCATGGCGCAGAAATGCGGGCCGCACATGGTGCAGAATTCTCCGTTCTCGAAGTGCGCCTCTTTATAATATTGTGTAGCCAGTTCCGGGTCGAGACTCAGATTGAACTGGTCCTTCCACCTGAACTCATAGCGTGCTTTCGAGAGCGCGTTGTCCCTGACCTGTGCGCCCGGATGCCCCTTGGCCAAGTCGGCAGCGTGCGCTGCGATTTTGTAGGTGACGACCCCGGTGCGCACATCGTCGCGGTTGGGCAGTGCGAGATGCTCTTTGGGCGTGACATAGCAGAGCATGGCCGTGCCGAGTGCGCCTATGATTGAGGCTCCGATGGCAGAGGTGATGTGGTCGTAGCCCGGCGCAATGTCCGTCACGAGCGGCCCGAGGGTGTAGAAGGGTGCTTCGTGGCATTTCTCGATTTGCCTCTGCATATTCTCCGGAATTTTGTGCATGGGCACGTGTCCTGGCCCTTCGATGAAGGCCTGCACGCCTTTCTCCCACGCACGGGTCACCAGTTCGCCCATGGTGTCCAGTTCGGCAAACTGCGCCTTGTCGTTCGCGTCGTTGATGGAGCCGGGGCGCAGTCCGTCGCCCAGAGAGATGGCCACGTCGTATTGTGCGCAGAGGTCGCAGATGTCGTCGAAGTGCTCGTAGAGGAAGCTCTCGCGGTCGTTCTTCAGACACCATTCCGCGATGATGCTGCCGCCCCGGCTCACCATGCCCGTGGTGCGGCCTTGCGACAGGTGGATGTTCTTCCGGCGGATGCCGCAGTGGATGGTGAAGTAGTCCACGCCCTGTTCACATTGCTCCACCAGCGTGTCGCGGAAGAGTTCCCACGTGAGGTCAGCCGCCACGCCGTTCACTTTCTCCATGGCCTGGTACATAGGCACTGTGCCGACGGGCACGGGACAGTTGCGCACAATCCATTCGCGTGTTTCGTGGATGTGCTTGCCCGTGGAGAGGTCCATCAGCGTGTCGCCGCCCCATTTGCAGCTCCACACGGCCTTTTCCACTTCCTCTTCAATGGTCGAGGTGGTGGCCGAGTTGCCGATGTTCGTGTTGATTTTCACCAGGAAGTTGCGTCCGATAATCATCGGTTCGGCTTCCGGGTGGTTGATGTTGGCCGGTATCACCGCACGGCCAGCCGCCACTTCTTGGCGTACGAACTCCGGCGTGATGTGGGTGGCAATGCCCAGTGCCTCGCAGTCCATGTTTTCGCGGATGGCCACATATTCCATTTCGGGCGTGATGATGCCCTGGCGCGCCAAGGCCAGCTGCGTGATGTGTGCCCCCGCCTTGGCCCGCAGCGGCAGGTGGTGGTGGGAGAAGCGGAGGCTGTCCAGGTTGCGGTCGGCCAACCGTTCGCGGCAGTAGGCGGAGGAAAATTCGGGCAACTGTTCCACCTCGCGCTCCTTGATCCACGGCTCACGCAGGCGGGGCAGCCCCTTCTTGAGGTCAATCTGTGTGTGAGGGTCAGAGTAAGGGCCGCTGGTGTCGTAGACCATGACCGGTGCGTTCTCTGTAAAGTGTTTGTTGCCTTCAGCGTCCTTGGTCACAGTGGGGGTGAGTTTCACCCGGCGCATGGCTACCCTCAGTTCGGGGAATATGTTTCCCGGCAGGTACACTTTCTCGCTGCTGGGATAGGAAATTTTCATTTGATTGTCCATAAAATGATGATTATTCGGTCGTTCGTGACCTATGTTGCGAGGGCGGCAGCTTCATGCAGTGCCGCCTTAATAGAATGGATGTTTATGCTTGTTCGGCCAGACTGTCATCGGCATGGAGCAGCCGTTGCATCATGGCGGCGGGATCGCTGTCGCGCAGTACGGCACCGCTCACGGCGATGCCCTGCACTCCCGTTTCGAGCAGGGGCAGCACATCGTCGGGTTCTATGCCTCCGATGGCGCACACCGGCAGGCGGATGCCGGCCTCGTGGAGTTGTTGCATGATATGCCGGTAGCCTTCCAATCCGAGTGTGGGAGCCAGTTTCTCCTTTGTGGTAGTAAAGCGGAACGGGCCGCAACCCGCGTAGTCCGCTCCCATTTTTTTCAGGAGGATAATCTGTTCCGCCGTGTTGGCCGTGCCGCCGATGAGGAAGCCTTCGCCCAACAGGGCGCGTGCCTCGTCAACAGGCATGTCGTTTTGTCCCAAATGGACACCGTCGGCCTCGATTTTCTTGCAGAGTTCCACGCGGTCATCGATGATGAACACGGCACCGGCTTCGCGACAGGCCGCCAGCAGCCTGCGTGCCACAGGTTCGACCTCAGCATCGTCCGCCCCTTTCATGCGCAGCTGTATCCATTTGCAGCCACCTTTGAGGGCGAGCAGGGCCGAAGTTTCGTAAGATATTTCTCCAAACGTATGCGTGATGAATTGAACAGGTACCATATAGGTTTCGTTGTTGCTTTCTGCCCGAATAAGAACTGCCCGTGATGGGTGATTCGGGTAGAGTTTGACAGGTTGGCTGTTTTGTCGAGCTTCCCTTCGCCGGCATTGCCCGGTGCAGGTTCGGAGGGTATATTCTCAGCACGTTCAAGCGAACGTACACCCCTTAGCTCATATTTTCAGGGCAAAAATAATGTTTGCATGAGTAACGGCAAACAAATACCCCGTGATTTCTGCCCATTCTGCACCTGAAACACACCTGAAACGCCGAGTTGTGCGGTGCCGACAGGGTTGTGGAGCGCGTTGTGTGCCACCGCCTGGCAGATTTCCAAAAGGCTCTTGGGAATGGTTGGGCGGAGGTTCGGATGATCAGACAAAATCATCCCGACCATCCGGATGAGTCCGGACAGCCGGGATGTCAAGCCTGAAGGCATAACTTGAGAGATAACAACCTGAACACAACTTGGATTGTCAGCCTTCAGACTTGGGCGGCTGCTTTTTCCATTCTCCAACCAATCTTTTGCAGCCGTGTTCTATGTGTTGGGCCACCCGCTGGTAGACAGCGGTGGTTTGTGAGCTGGGGTCTTCGACATCGCCGTCCTGCCCCAGGGCGATGCGGTTGAAGAGGGCGATGCGGTTCCAGTGGGCATAGTCCAGTTCGCGTGTGACAGCATCGCGTTGCCATTGGGAGAAGACGATGACCACATCGGCTTCCATCAGCTTTTCGCGAGTCATGGGGGTAGTGGTGCCCGTCAGCTGATAACCCATCTGTGCCGCCACCTCTGTCATAACAGCATCGCGGGGATTGTCGCCCCAGTTGACCGTGCCCAATGAATACACCTTGAAGTGTTGCATACCGGCATCGGCCAGTAGCTTGCGTGTGACGCATTCGGCAAACGGTGACCGGCAGGCATTGCCGGTGCAGACAAAGCAGATTTTAAAGTCCATCTCCATAAACAATAGTGCTTGATATTCTTGATAGTTCTTAAAGTGCAATTTTCCCTGACACTTTCTGCTGCGCTCGGCAAAGCTTTGGACAAGTTTGGCTTTCAATAAGATTGGCTGCGGTTCGGCAATTTAAGTAAACTTGCTCTGCGCTCCCCTTGTACAATCTATGCTCATTTGGCCTAACGAAATCATTCGTTATTTCCCATAAGTTTCCACCTCAGGTAGTGTTCGTCTATTTGACCACCTTGCCCGATCCGCCGCAGTGTTCACATTTCCTGTGGTGATGTACCGAAGAACGCCAATGCTGTTGGCCGCAGACATTGCAGGTCACCATTTCGTCGTAGCCATAGGTTCCTTCGGTGGTTGTTGTGCAGATGTCGCCCGTTCCGTGGCAATGGCTGCATTGGCGGTATTCTACGGGTGGCACCTTCGATGTGGCTGCCGCCGATGATACCGTGCGCACCGGGGTAGAACTCTCATCGGCAGACATACCGAACGAGCGCGCCGAAACACCTGCATAGGTAGACCGTTGCACCAGACTTGGACGTGTCAGCCCCGCAGCCAGGTTGTGTACAAAGCCTGCAGCCATCCGTCCCAGCTCTTCGCCACGTTGTGCCATGCGTTTGCGCTCGGTTTGGAGGCTGGCCATCACCTCCTCGTTCTCTCTTACGAACCGTTGCCACAGGGGCATGAAGCGGGCACGCTCCTCACCGAGTGAGCGGAGCTGGTTGTCCAAGCCAGCCAGCGTATAGTTCTGTGCTTCCACGGCGAAGGTAGAGTCCGCCAGCACGTAAGCCTCCAGCATTTTGTAGCCTGTGGTGAAGAGGTTGCTCATCAGGTTGAAATCGAATTTCATGGCTGCGAAATACTGCCGCCACGTAGTGCCCGGTTTCACCATGTCGTCCATCTTACCGCTTTTGGAAATGCTAAGGAACAAGCGTACGTTGGAGTCCATGTCGCGCACCTTCTCCAGCAGTGCCGCCCCGGCGAAGAACTTTGCCCATGGCTGGTCAATCCCCCTTTTGGCGTAATGGTCCAGCACATCGTCATACTTCTCCGCCCAAAAGAGATCCATCCCCTTGTCCTGCACGTCGGTCATTGGTTTCCTTTTCGGGAAGCACACCTTATCCTCCTCCGACATCGGCGCCACCACCACCCATTGCTTGTCCGCCTCGTTGAGCGATACCGAGGCATAGATGCAGGGCACGGGCGGCAGGGAATGGTCCAGCATCATCGCCCCCTGCAAGAGGACTTTGCCCACGCGTTTGTGGAGGTAGCACACCTTGCCTTCTATGCGGTAAAAGGTACACCATGAGGGCATGAGGCATTCGCCGTCCTGCGTATAGAGGATTTGCATGGCCTCATCATTCCCCGTTCCTCCCAGGGTGTATTCGGCATATCCTTCGCTGCTGTTAAAGCAGAACTGCGCCTTGAGACCGTCTACCATAGGCGTGCCGTCCAGACGGTATATGCCGAACTGGCGTGCGTTTTCCCGGTCTGGGTAAGTCTGTGCCTGAAAGCAGGCTGCGTTGGCCCTGTGCCACACAGAATCGCCTGCGGCGTTGACCGCCACCCCTTCTTGTAAGGGGGGCATATAGGCAATCATGCCATATTTCGGGGGGACAATGATTTCGCCCAGTTGGTTCATGATGCCCGTCATGGCATCCGTCCCTTCAATCAGATAATACCAGTAGCCGTCTTCCTCCATCCTTACCTCGATGCTTTTCAGGCCATACTTCTCCTTCAGCTGCTTCATGAGCCCCTTGTTCGCCTTGGTAAGTTCCTTTTGGCGGTCAGGGGCGTTTTGAGCGGCTGCTGCGTATGCGTTGAGAATGACCATTAAAAGTACGAGTAACTTTTTCATCATACACAAAAGTCCTTTTAAGATTGCGGCTGCGGCAGGGGTTATTGTATTAGTTGGAGGTGTAAGATTTGTGTGCCATATCGCCTATGTGGCGGGATGCGGGCGTTTTATCATGTGGCTTGGTTGCCGGATGGACCGTATCAATGAGAGCGGAGTAAGCCTGCGGTGCACTCTGTGATACCCTTTGCCCTATTTCCTCCGGCTTTTCATGCCGCAAATATATACATCTTTTAATGAAATCCTCGTTTTGTTACCCGTCTTTTTGCCGATTGATGCGTTTTGGCGCGGCTTTTTGGCGCGGCTTTGTGCCAGCCAGACAGTGCCGACTGCACAAGGTCCGGTTAACCTTCGTAAACATTGGGCGGTGTGTAGCGTCCGTTCATCCTTGCTCGTGCTATTCCTTTTCCTGCCCTTCCGCTTGGGGCGCGGCGTTGTCTGCAAAGAATAAGGTCAAGGCCCAGGTGCGGAGACTGTCTATCAGGGCAGGAAGGACAAAACCGAGGGTGGAGAGCGCGAAGTAGAGCAGGGGGAGGAAATCCGGAGCGACCGGCGTGTCGCCACGCAGCAAGGTATCGGCTGCGGCCAGATTCGTCAGCCAGTATATGAGGGTGGGCAGGAGGCTGACGCACGAAATCAGTGCGAAAGGCAGCCAACTGACCATTTGCAGGAGCAGGGCCAGGCCCATGCTGCGGCGTAAGGCAGTACGGAGTGCCACTTTCAGCGACAGCTCGCTGGTGGCATAAATCGTGAGCGTACAATTGGCTGTGGTCCACACATAAACCAGCCACACTGCGGGCAGGCAGAGCAGCCACGGAGTCCACCGCCAGGCCGGGTAAACGAGGACCGCACATCCCGCCAGTCCTACTGCCGTCCAAAGCGTGGAAGCCACAAACAGCCGCGCCATCAGCCGTCGCTCCCTCGTGTCGGGATTGAATGCCACGCGCTCCACCCGCCCGTTCTTAGCCAAGCCAATGGCCATCGTGCATACGCGGGCACGCCAAGCGTGGAGACTGAAGAGGTACAAGAGCACGGCGAGCAGTATATAGATGCCTGTGGCAGCCGTCGGCACCAGCAACCATCGCACCAGTTCTTCGTCCATACCCACCTCGTGCATCCGCCACGCCGGCAACACATGGTCCGTGGCATACCGCAACAAAATGAAACTGAGAAAGGCGCAGCTCATGCCGAACAGGAGCAGATAGTGCCACGTGGATGCCAGATAAGGCCGCCATCCCGTGGCGAAACTCCGCCAGCTGTGGAAAATGCAACCGCCCATGCTGCGTTTCCCTTGCGTATGGGTGGATGGAGAGTCTGTAGGGGTGAGACCCTCGTGGGCTATGGGCGTACCCTGAATGGTTTGGAATGAAAATGAGGCCATTGGTAGTTGTTGTTTTCAGCGTTTTCCGGTCACAGCCGTTGCTTTTCCGTGGGCAAGACAAGCCCGTCCGCGTCATCGTAAGTCACTGTAACCATCTTTTAATCGGGGCGAAGGTACGGCGTTTTTACAAAAAGAAAGTACCTTTGCCGCCGTTTTTCAGAAAAATCAGCCTGTTTCCTCCCGGGGCATAACAGGTTTTAACGATTGACCATTCATGAAAACAGCTGCATTATTTGATTTGGACGGCGTGCTGGTGGACACCGAAACGCAATACACCGCGTTTTGGGAGCGGACGGGCCGCCGCGATGTTCCCTCCTGCCCGGATTTTGCCAACCGCATAAAGGGGCATACGCTTCGTGAAATTTTTTCTTCGTATTACGACGGCAGAGAAGCGCTGCAACGCCAGGTGGAGCAGGAACTGGTGCAATTTGAAAAGGAAATGCACTTCCCCTTCATCCCCGGAGCCATGGAGTTCGTGCAGGAACTCCGTAAAACCTCCATCCCCGTGGCCGTTGTCACCAGTTCCAACCGCGACAAGATGGCGTGCCTCTATGCCGCCCACCCGTCATTTGCGGACAGTTTCGACCGTATTTTCACGGCCGAGGATGCCTTGCGCTCCAAGCCTGCCCCCGACTGCTACCTGGCGGCGGCCAGCGCCTTCGGACTTGAGGCGGAACATTGTTTTGTTTTCGAGGATTCCCTCAACGGTTTGCGTGCCGCCCAGGCCAGCGGAGCCGTTGTTGTGGGGTTGTCAACGGGATTGCCTGCAGACATTGTCCGTCCGTATTGCAATCATGTGATGCCCGATTTCCGGCATTTCAGCGTAGACCAGATGCTGGCCATGCATCCAGAAACAAAATGCTGAAAAGTGCTTATTCTCAATGATAATAGATTAGACTTTTAAACCCTTACTTTATAATAAATATTTTGTCATGCCCGGATATTTGGTAGACGATGTGCGCAAGGTAACGACGCACCGTTTGAAGGAAATGAAAGGAGAGGGCAAGAAGATTGCCATGCTCACCTCCTATGACTATACAACGGCCAAAATTGTGGACGCAGCCGGCGTTGACTGCATTCTCATCGGCGACAGTGCCTCGAACGTAATGGCAGGCAATGCCACCACATTGCCCATCACTTTGGACCAGATGATATACCACGCCAGTTCGGTGGCAAGAGCCGTGAAAAGGGCTTTCGTGGTCTGCGATATGCCGTTCGGCACTTATCAGGTGGATGCCAAGGAGGCCGTGCGTGCCGCCATCCGCATCATGAAGGAAACCCGTTGCGATGCGGTGAAGCTCGAAGGCGGCGCGGAGATATTGGAAGCCGTGAAGCGCATCCTTGATGCCGGTATTCCCGTTTGCGGACACCTCGGCCTTACGCCCCAAAGCATCAACAAGTTCGGAACGTATGCCGTGAGGGCCAGAGAGGAGGCCGAAGCCGCCAAATTGCTCGAGGATGTGAAACTGCTCTCTCAGGCCGGATGCTGCGCCATCGTGTTGGAAAAGATACCGGCGCGGCTCACCGAGAAGGCGTGTAGGCTGACCGATATTCCGCTGATAGGAATCGGTGCGGGGCCGGCAGACGGACAGGTGCTGGTCATTGACGATATGTTGGGAAAGAACAAGGACTTCTCGCCCAAGTTCCTCCGTCGGTATGCCGATTTGTACACCATCATGACGGATGCCATCGGACAATATGTGGGCGATGTCAAGACGGGTTCATTCCCTAACGAACAGGAACGCTATTAAGGGGTGCGTTCCCTTTTCTTGATACTTATGACTTCGTCAGAAAAATCCCGAGTGAAAGATGCGCGGTTCCGGAAAATGTGCGCCGCCAACTGGTTCCTCCATCTGTATGTGTTTTCCATGTTGCCCCTGTTGGCGGCTCAGGGAAAGGCACTGGGTGCCGGGCCTGCCGTCGTGGGCTGGGCAGTGATGGCCTTCGCCTTCGGCATGGTGCTGCCCGGTCCGTTGGGTGCCAGCCTGATGGAACGCCGTTCGCGCAAAGGCGTTTTCCTGCGTGCCATGTGGTTCGTCGGGTTGATTCCCACCTTGGGGTACGCCGCATTGTCGTCGGTGGAGTGGATGGTGTTGCTTCACGGACTGCAAGGCATGGCGTTCGGAGTGGCCCAAATCGCTTTGGGCACCACCTTGATCAACGACATTCTGCCTTCGTGCCAGCGTAATCGGGGTGATGTGCGTTATGCCTGGGCCGGAAGGTTAGGCATCCCGATGGGGCTGTTGGCCGGTCAGGTGCTGGTGCAGTATCTGCCGCTGGCCGCCTGCTGGTGGTGGACGCTATGGCCCTGCCTGTTCGCATTCCTGCTGGTGGCGCAGGTCGAAGTGCCCATCAAGGCACCGGTCAAAGTTCCCTTATTCACACTCGACCGCTTTTTCCTTCCCCGTTCGTGGCATTTGTCGCTCACCCTGTTTGCCGCGCCCTGGTTGTTAGGGCGTGTGGTTGGAACCACGCATTGTACGGCTTTGGAACTGTTGCTGCTCACCGTTGGTGTCGTGGTGGCAGGTTTGGGCCGGAAAATTCCGCGTCGGCACATGTCGGGACTGTTGCCCGTTGTGTCGGCTTATGGCTGTCTGCTGCTCGCCTTGTTCGGTCAGTCCCTTTGGGGTAGTCTGCATAGTACCCTTTGCCCGTTGCTTGTGGGCATCGGCGTGGGAGCAGTGTCATCGCAGCACTTGGCAGCCTGGGTGCATAGTGCGGAACATTGCCAACGCGGCACAGCGCAAAGCACCTATATGTTGTCGTGGCGGATGGCGTTTGCCCTTGGCTTTGCAACGACAGCCTGCCGCTCCCTGCCACCCGGCGTGACAGATGCCATCCTTTGCATGGCCTGCGCCCTGGCCTGCTGCTTGCGCATACTGAAGTTTACCGTTAAGAAATAAATTCTTTTTCTCTCAGTTTGAGCGGGAAAAATGGTGACATATCAACCGATGCTCTTCCGCTCATCACGGTTCAGTACTGTTTGAGGCTCACAAGTCGGCGAGTTGTTTTTTCAAGTCCTTGATTAGAAAATCCTACTCGCCGACTTGTGAGAAGAAGTCCAGTACTTGTCCGTCACCGTTGGCTTCTCACTTTCACAGAACTACCATAGCGTTTCCCATCATCCGGCCACAGATGCCGTAAGGTGCGAAGTCTGCTTCTTGTCCTGCATCATACCCTATATATACGTAATTACAGCCTTGAAAATTTCGTTCAATCCTTCATATGTGTACGTTTATTCTTGAAAACCAGTGGTTTTAGCTATGAATGTCCGCATTTCCACCGTTCAGCATTTTCCCTGCGTGTGCATTCCCGACGCTTCATGGATGAATGATTGGATTTTCAAAGTTTCAAGTCTGAAAAGTCTGATTTTGAACGGTAAACGATTGTCATTGAAGGTTTGAACGAATTTTTCGGGGTTTAAATTACGTATATGATATAGTGGTGGAAGGCTGTATTGCTTTGGATAAGTTAGGCTGCGGCTCGGTAATGAAAAGAAAAACGGTGATTTTCTTTTCATTTCACTCGCCTTGCACTAACTTTGGATAAGTTAGGCTGCGGCTCGGTAATGAAAAGAA
>SFQP01000101.1 GCA_004562975.1 bacterium | reverse complement strand
CAGTTTATCGTGGAAATGCAGATGGTATGGTCGCCAGAATTCCAGCAGCGTGTGATGTTCAATTCAGCCAAGGCATACGTCAGGCAACTTGGCAAAGGGGAAAACTATGCGCTTCTGGAACCGGTGTACTCGTTGAACATTGTGAATGATGTGTTTGAAAAGGATATTCCCGAATACTATCATTACTACCGTATGGTGCATGAGATGTATTCAGAGCGTGTCATCGACGGCTTGCATCTGGTTTTCGTGGAATTGCCCAAATTCACGCCCCAGACCATCAAGTGAAAAGAAGATGCATGTGCTGTGGCTCCGTTATCTGACGGAGATCAAGAGTTCTACTTACGAGGCTCCGGCGGACCTGCTGGAGAACCCGGAGATATGCAAGGCTTTGTCAGTGGTTGAACAGTCGGCATATACCCCGGAGCAACTGCTGGGCTACGAAAAGTTTTGGGATATCATAAGCACGGAAAAGACATACTACGGCAGTGCGCTCAAACGTGGACTTGAGCAAGGAATGAAACAAGGGCGTGCCGAGGGACTGGAGCAAGGACGTGCCGAGGGATTGGAAGAAGGACGTGCAGAAGGACGTGCAGAAGGATTGGAAGAAGGCCGTGCCGAAGGACGCGCCGAAGGAATCAAGGAAACCGCACGGAAACTTAAATCAATGGGTTTAAGTGTTGTCGATATCCGAAAAGCAACAGGGCTGAGTGAAGAGGAAGTAAATGGATTGTAATCAGCTGCTATTGATGATTTCTCGCAGGCTCTTCAACTGGATTTTTTCGTATATAATCAAAAAATCTGGCCAAACATTTGGCTGTTCCGAAACAAAGCTCTACTTTTGCACCGCTTAACAGCAATAAGGTCTGATCCGCTAGCTCAGCTGGTAGAGCACAACACTTTTAATGTTGGGGTCTTGGGTTCGAGCCCCAAGCGGATCACAGTAAGGAAGGCGCGACATTGTCGCGCCTTCCTTGCGTTAGTTCGTGCTGGCGGTTAAGCAATGGTGCTCCTCCCGATTTTCCGGCGCAGACTGTCGGCCTCCTTCATCAGTGCGGGCGTGAGCGGTGCGTTCTTCGCCATCTTGCCTATTTCGGCGAGCCGGCGTTTCCATTCTTCCACGTTCCTGACGGTCTGTTTGATGACCTGCTCCGCCTCTTTCCCGTTGACGCGGAGCGTGATGGTGCGAATTTCTTCCGAGTTCATTCCTATGTATATATAATAAATGGTGTGGTATTTTTTGCCGGGGCTAAAATACCACACCATTGGATGCTGTAAAAAGACGGGGAGTTAGTTTAGTATTTCCTTCCGTATTCGTCCCTCCTGCTCCCTTTTGGCCTGTTGTCTTTCCATAAGTTTGCAAGGATTACGACGGTGATGATGGCTAATATAAGAGGTACCATTTTGTTTGTTTTTTGGTTTGCTTGCGGCAAATATAGCACGGTTTCCTTACACGTCCCTTCTGTCATGTGAGGAAACTGCGTTTTTTCTTGTCCTGCCGGCCCGTCCCTGTATGATGTACGCTGTATTTGAAATCGAAGCTGTTGATGTCTTGAAAACCAACGGACGGCGATGTGGCATGGAGATAGTTTGCCGCCACATTGAAGTCAAATATGGATTGCTTGATGCGCGAGTTCAGATGCAGGCTCGTCGCTGCGTTCAGATTGCGGACAGTGCTGCGTTCTGTCACATAATCCACGCAGTTCTGATACCTGAGGCTGGTGACAGAGGTGAGAATGAACCGTTGTTTTCGGTCAAGCGGCTTCTGGTAATCTCCGGAAGGGTTCGCTCCCCAATTTCCGTTTACGTTGCGCGGTGTGAAGGTGCGGATGCCCGTTGCCGCGTCATAATTCATGGCGTGGGCTATGGCATTGTGCGTCATGCTCCATCCTCCATCCTCCCGTCAGGAAGAAGTGCCAGCCCGTTTGGTAATTGCTAAACGATCGGCTGAAGTCTACGCTGTGAGTGACACTGCTTTTCAAGTCCGGATTGCCTTGGTAGAAGTTCAGCGGGTCAGAACTGTCAGTATAGTCAAGCAGGCTAAGGAGGTCGGGGTAGGAGGATGTCATTTTATAGTTGAAATAACAATTCTCAAAGCCCCATGATGCTGAGGATATTATGACAGCCTTGCTCCGGTGTGGCTTGGTATGCAGTATGTCCCTGTGGTAAGCGAGATGGTCTATGCGCCATTCCACTTCGGGTGAAATTGTCAAACGGTGGCTGGGCAATTTGCCAGGTATCCAAACTCCCAACTCCGCTCCTGCTTGGTTGGTGAGGGCGCACACCATCAAAACACATCAGACAGGCAAATGTTACATCTTATGGTGGTGAAAGTGTGCAATGTCTTTGCTTTTGCCTCGCACTACGTTGCATTGTAAAGTCAGGCTGTGGTTCGGCTGCGGTTGGTTCGGCTGCGTCTCGGTAGTGCAAAAGAAAATTGGTTTTTTCTTTTGCGTTGCACTCGCCTTGCACTACTTTTGCAGTGCAATCAACGGTTCGTGGTTTTTTCAGGTGAAGGAACCCGCCGCCATGAAAGCAAGAACATTAACTCTTTTATAACAATTTAATTCTACTATTATGGCTTACGTTATTAGCGATGACTGCATTGCTTGCGGTACCTGTATTGATCAATGCCCCTCTGGCGCAATTTCTGAAGGTGCAAAGTATTCTATCGACCCCAGCGTTTGTGTTGACTGCGGTTCTTGCGCTGATGCTTGCCCCTCTGGCGCGATTGCCCCGGGTGAATAAGATTCAACGTCCACACTTAACTCATTGACTGCTGTTCTCTTTCAGAAGGGAGCAGCAGTTTTTTCGTCCATGGGAAGGGCCGTAACTTGGTGATAAAAGAAGTCCGGTACAGCTTTGCGGTATGAACCGCGTGCTGTGCCAGACTTGTCAGTTATTATTTCAGTATCATTTTTTTACCCTTTTGTACATATACTTTCCCTCGCTCCATACGGTTGACGGGTCTGCCGTTAAGGTCATAGGTTGGCATCGTCTGGGGAGTGATTGTCACCGGTGAGATGCCCGCCAGATTGTCCGAAAGGTACATCCACCAGTTATTGCCACCGGCAGCCAGATAGTAGCCTTCGGGCACGTCGCGCGGTGAGGCAAAGCCGATGCGGGTGATGACCGACCCGTTGTGTCCTTGGGCAAGGCTCTCGTAGTACTTGTCGCGCACCTGCACCACAACGTCACTTTCGGAGTGAATGCCTGCCGCCCTGCGTACGGCAATCATTTGTTCTATTGCCTGCTTGTCATCGCCCTGCCAATGAGGCCAGAACACGCAGGGAATGCCCGGCGAGGAGAGGATGAAGGCATAGGCTTGCTGCACGTAGCCCAGGAATTTGCTGCCATCGCGGTAGGTATCGTGGTTGTCCACGAAGGTAACGGCATAGCGGTTGTAGTTGTGGTGGTGAATCATGCCGGCGGGCCGCCATGTCGTGTTGTCCTCAATCCACGACATCTTGCTGTAGTTTCCTTTGGCAATGCCGTCGTTGAGGGCGGCGTATTTCATCGGGAAGTCGAAGGCCATGCTTTGCTTCCCTGTGGCTTCAATCCAGGCGGCCACCTTGTCGTAGGAGCCGTCCCAATACTCGCCCACGGAGATGTAGGGTGAGGAGGCTTCGTTATATATGCCCACGTATTCACCGCCGAAGCCTTTCACGAAGTCGTACCGCCAGCCGTCGTATCCGTAATCCCCTTTGAGCCAGGCCAGGTAGGCTTTGCAGTCGTCCTGCACGTAGGTGGACGTATGGTCGAGGTCGCGTGCTCCGCCCCAGTTCTCGCCCGTGTCGGCCGCCCCGGTGGCCTGTCCGTTCCACTTGCCGGCACTGGGGTCGGTGTTCATCTCATCGTTTTTGCAGATATGTGCGGCGGTGAGCTGGTAGTTGCCGTAGATGCCGAAGTTATCGGCGGTGAAGTTGCCCCAGTCCGTGTTGCCGGCGCGGTGGTTGATGACGATGTCGGCCAATACCTTCACTCCCTTACTGTGGAGGGTGGAGATGAGTGTCTTCAGGTCGTCGGCGGTACCCCAGCAGGAAGTCTGGTTGTTCCATTGGCGCGGATGGTAGCCCACGTTGTTACCGCCGACAGCTCCGCCTCCTTCTGCCGAAGCTGAAGGAGGAAGCCACACCACGGTAAAGTTTTTGGCCAGTTCGTCGGCACATTCGGTGAGTTGCGTCCATCCGGTTTCTTTTTGGGAATCCCAGTAAAAGCCTTGCAGCATCACGTCCTCGCTTTCGGCGGGTGCCTGTGCGTGGAGCGGGAGAGAGAGAAGGGGAAGGAAGTATAAAAGCCGTTTCATGGAGAGAAAAGACATTTTATGGTTGATACAAATTGAGATTTCTTTGGCAAAACAACAAGAGCTGAAAAGCAGGGGCGGGCCTTGTGGCAACGCTGCGTGCTTTTCAGCTCTCGGAGTGGCCTGATGGCGAGGGTGCTCAATTACTTGATGCTGCCCGTGCCTTCAGTGAAGTTCAGATAGAGTTTCTGTCCGGTCTGTCCCTTCACACGCTCTTGGTCGCCGTCGTTGCCACGGAATACAATCTTTCCGTCGAAGACCATGAACTCCATGCGCCACCAGTCGATGGCTTCTTTCGGGTGAACGCAAACGCGGATTTCATCGTCGGCCTTGAAAGCGGGCGAAACGAACTCGCCGTCCTTGCCTTCGGGAACGCTGAAGAGGTTGCCGGCTTCCACGTTCCAGCTGCCGGTCGTGTTGCCGATGAGATAAACGTCGGGCGAGTAGGTTTCAAGCACCATGGCGTTGGTGTCAAGGTAGAGGAGATACCATCCGGCCTTGCCCACCACGATGTTGTCCGTTCCGCTCAGACCAGCACCGGCATGGTCGGCGAAGGTGAGCTGTGCAGCACCGAAGTCGCCGCCCCAACCCTGCTGAGGAGCAAACTTGAACTCTTCGCCTTCGCTCAGGTAAACGACCTTCCAGAACTGGCCGTCCTGACCGTTGACGGGAACAAAGCTCTTCCATTCAGACCAACTGTATGCAGAGCCCGTCATGTAGATTTCGGGAGAAACCGTCTTGATGGAGTAACGCCAGTTCACCATGTCGATGGTCATGCGGTACTTGGCGGCGTCGCTCACCTTGAATGCCTGTGCATTGCTCCAGGTGATGAAAGCATCGGTGGAGGTGTCGCTGTCGACGGCACTGCCGTACACTTTGGCCCAATCCACGCTGCCGCCTACGATGCCCGATTTCGGCAAAATCTTGAACCAGGCAGCACCGGTGGTCTCGAACACGAGTTCAAAAACGCCGTTGCCCTTGTCCGTCATCGGCG
>SFQP01000100.1 GCA_004562975.1 bacterium | reverse complement strand
GGCTGTCCCTACATAGGCTTCACCTCTTCCAAAAGCGACATGGAGCTGATTACCCGCCGCATCATCGGCGAACTGGAAGGCGACCCCAACAAGAACCTGCAGCGTTACGCCACGACCGACTCGCCCGAGTACCGGCAAATGGTCGACATCATCCGCCAGCGGCTCGGCCTCACCACGCTGCGGTTCAACAAGCTCGAAACGCTGGTCGAAGCCATCGGCCTGCCGAAATGCAAGCTCTGCACACACTGCTTCGACGGCAGCGGCTGTTGCGGACACTGCCACTGACGCAAAGCTCCCCTCTATCTGCCACTCCGCATCCACACACAACGCAGCCCCGTGAACAAAACCACGGGGCTGCGTTGTGTGTGTTTTATATATCTATTTTTTGGGGTAGGAAGAGTAAACGGCCCGAAAGCCAGGAGCTTCAGACATTGGCCACCCGCATGATGTCGGCAAACACGCCGGCTGCCGTCACGTCGGCCCCTGCGCCATAACCCTGGATGAGCATCGGGTACTCGCAGTAGCGTTCCGTGGTCAGCAGGATGATGTTGTTGGAGCCTTCCAAGTCGTAGAAAGGATGCCCCTGCGGAATTTCGCACAGACGCACACTGCCCTTTCCTTCAGCCCACTCCGCCACGAAACGCCACCGTTTGTGTTCGCGTTCCAGGCGGTCGCGTTCCGCCTCGAAGTGCGCATCCTGTTCCGGCAGATGCTGCCAGAAATTCTCCAAAGTACCCTCGAAGAGTTCCGATGGGATGAAAAGATGCTGTTCGATGTCGTCAGCCTCCACGCGATAGCCGCTTTCGCGTGCCAGGATAACGATTTTGCGTATCACGTCCTTGCCGGAAAGGTCAATGCGCGGGTCCGGTTCCGAATAGCCGTTCTCCTGCGCCAACCTGACGGCCTGGCTGAGCGACACCTCCGGCGAGAGCGTGTTGAACACATAGTTCAGCGTACCCGACAGCACGGCCTGGATGCGCAGCACGTGGTCGCCCGAAGCGATGAGGTCGTTGATGGTATGAATGATGGGGAGTCCGGCGCCCACGTTCGTTTCAAAAAGATACTTCACTCCCTTCTCGCGCGCCAGGAGCTTGAGCCGCTGATAATGGTCGTAAGGCGAAGAGGCCGCAATCTTGTTGGCCGCCACGATGTTCACGTTGCGGTTCAGCAGCCGTTCATATTGTGCCGCCACCTCGGGCGATGCCGTGCAGTCCACGAAGACGGAATTGAAAATATTCATCTCTTCGATTTCGCGCATCATCCGTTCCACGCCGCCTTCGCCCCCCTGCTCCATGCACTCCCTGAAGCGTGCGGGGTCCAGTCCGTCGCGGTCGTAAGCCGCATGGCTTCGTCCGCTGATGCCCACGATGTTCAGCTTCAGGCCCCGTTCCTTCAGCAACTTCTCGCGCTGCGAGGCAATCTGTTGCAGCAAGCTGCCGCCCACAGTCCCCGTGCCGCAGATGAAGAGGTTGAGGTCCTGATGCTCACTCAGGAAAAAACTGTCATGCAGCACGTTCAGCGTTTTGCGGAGCTGGCTGCGTTCCACCACGAACGAGAGGTTCATTTCCTGTCCGCCCATGGCCACAGCCGAGATACTGATACCGTTGCGTCCCAACACGCTGAAAAGCTGTCCGGCAATGCCCGGCAGGTGGCGCATCCGTTCGCCGACCACCGCCACGCTGGCTTGGTTCTCCTCCAGCGAAGCCGGGTTCATCGCGCCGTCGGCAATTTCCAGAGCGAACTCCTCGTCGAGCAACCGGCAGGCGCGCCGCGCGTCGGCCGGCGTCATGCAGATCGTCGTACTCGTTTCGGAAGAGTTTTGGGCCACCATGAACACGCTGATGCCCCCCGTGGCCAAAGTCGTGAAGATGCGGCGGTTCACACCGATCACACCCACCATCGACGGACCGCTCACGGTCACCATGCTCATTTCGCTGACGGACGAAATACCCCGGATGGGGCGTTCGCTCGGCGCGGCATGGCGGCTGATGACGCTGCCCTGGCGTTCAGGGTGGAACGTGTTCTTTACATAGATGGGGATGTTCTTCTGGCAAACGGGGTAAATGGTGGGCGGATATACCACTTTCGCGCCAAAGTTGCACAGCTCCATCGCCTCGGCGTAGGACAGCTGGTCAATGGTATAGGCTGTCGGTATGATGCGCGGGTCTGCCGTCATGAAGCCGTCCACATCCGTCCATATCTCCAGTGCCTCGGCGTTGAGGGCTGCCGCCAGGATGGCAGCGGTATAGTCGGACCCGCCGCGTCCGAGGTTGGTCGTGATACCCGTTGCGGCATCCGTCGCGATAAATCCGCCGGCCACGGCCACGGCAGGGCGTGAGGCAAACGTCTTCTGTATCAGCTGGTTGGTCCGGGCAAAGTCCACGAGGTGTTTCTCGCCCTGCCGGAAAGTCTTCACAAAGCCGCGCGAGTCATAATGCACCGCCCCGTCAATCAGTTCCGCCACGATGAGCGACGAGAGCCGTTCGCCGTAGGCCACGATGGCATCGGCCGTTTTCGGAGTCAGGTCCTGGATGAGGCAAACGCCGTGGAGGATGCTGCGCAGCTCGGCCAGCAGTTCTTCCAGCCGCCGGTTGAGAGCCGGCTGCTTTTCCGGCGCAATCACACTGCCCACCATGTCGGCGTGGCGGTTGACGAGTGCTTCCAGTTCGTTGAGATAGCCGGCATCGCCGCCGGCTGCCATGTGGGTCATCCGGATGAGCTGGTCGGTCACGCCGCCCAGAGCCGAAACCACCACCACCACGGGCTGGGGGGAGTTCCCACCGAGCTCCCGCCGAATTTCAATATTTTCATGAATGTCAGCAGAAAAATTTTCAGATGATAATTGGATGGTTGCCGTGGCCGCCAGCAGTGTTCCCAACGGGCACCCTGCATCGAACAGGAATGTCATTCCGGCAGTGTGTCCGACGTAGGTAAACTTCTCGTGTCCCCCTTGGTAAGGAAGTTTCAGGAGCGTTTGGGGCGTGATGGCTACGATGCGCTCCGTATTATAGAGGTCTATGCGTTCGCCCTTGGCAAAGCGGTAGACCACATAGTTGCGTGCGCGGTCCAACTCGCGTTTCCCCTTGGGCGCGGTCCAGAAGAGATAGTAGCCGTCGGGCATCCACATGGCCTTCACCTTGCGCGGTTTTCCCGGAGCCTCATTGTCGATGAAGGGGAAAAGGGGTTGCAAGGCCGGGGTGCGGTGGTATTTCTGGCAAAGCGCGTTGGCATAGTTTCCTTCGTTGCGAACAAGTGCCGCCGAGTACCACAGGCAGGAGCCTTGAATGCCGCGCAACGAGCGTTGCAGGCGGAACTTGGCATCCATCTGGTTCACGTTGGGGTTTGTCGGGTCTGCCGCCCGCACCGTGCGCTCAATGTCCTGCCCAATCGCCAACGGCCTGCCGCCGGCAAAGCGGCTCCACCACTTCACCAGCTCCTCGTAGTCGGCCGTGCGGTGTCCAATTTCCCAGTACAGCTGGGGCACGGTGTAGTCCACCCATCCTTTGTTGATCCAATAGAGCACGTCGGCATAGAGGTCGTCATAGTTTTGCAGTCCGCCGGTGTTGGAGCCGGGCAGGTTGGTGCCGGCCTTGACATTGTGGTAAATGCCGAAGGGGCTCACGCCGAATTTCACCCAGGGCTTCACGGCGCGGATGCTGTCGTGCAGCATTTCGATGAACACGTTCACGTTGTAACGCCGCCAGTCGGCAATGTTGTCAATGCCGTTGCGGTGTTCCTCAAAAGTCTTTTGGTCGGGAATGCTCACGCCGGCCACGGGGTACGGGTAGAAGTAGTCGTCGATGTGGAGTCCGTCCACGTCGTAACGGCGCACGATGTCGGCGGCCACCTGGCAAATGTATTTTCTGTTTTCGTGCAGTCCGGGGTCAAAGATGTACAGACCGTCATATTCAAAGAAGCGTTCCGGATGGAGCACATAGGGATGCGTAATGGCCAGTTCGCGCGTGCCTTTCGTCTTGGCACGGAACGGGTTGATCCAGGCGTGCAGCTCCATGCCGCGCTTGTGGCACTCGTCCACCATCCACTGCAGAGGGTCCCAGTAGGGCGAGGGAGCTTTGCCCTGTTGCCCGGTCAGGAAACGGCTCCACGGCTCGAAGGGGGAACTGTAGAGGGCATCGGCCTCGCCCCTCACCTGGAAGATGACGGTGTTCACTCCACAGCGGTGCATCACGTTGAGCTGGTTGGTCAGGTTGGCCTGCATGGCATCGCGGCCCATGCCCTGAAACTGGCCGTTTATCATTTGTATCCACGCCCCTCGGAACTCGCGTTTGGGAAGCACTTCCTGCGCACTGGCCGACGGCCACAGCGAAAGGCACAGGAGGATAAGAAAGCATACGGTCTTCATCCGTTTGAAAGATATTGGTTTAAGTGGGGCCAAAGGTAATGTTTTTTCACAAAAGAGGCTGTACGGCGCACCAATAACGCGCTACTGATGCCCTACATTCACCCCTGCCTGTGCCGCCGGTTGGGGTGTTTCCAGCTGCCGCATTGCCCTGTAGGCGGCCTCCAGACCGATGGCTTCCGCCTTGCCGGACGCGCAGCGGAAGGCTGCCGGGATTTTGCCCTGAGAAGACTTCTACTTTAACGTATTTAACCTTTAAATGGATAAAACAGGGACAATTCTGTCACGACTCCAGGCTTCGGATTTTCCGGGCCTGGCCCCGGAGTTACAACTCGCCGTGCCGGATTTACGGGGCCAGGTGTGAAAATTTTCAGACTGGGCTTAGATTTTACAGGTCCAGGCTTAGAAAATACAAGTCGGCGAGTTGTCGCGCCTAATCCAAGGGCAGAAAAAAAGGAAGAAGCCGCAGACTGACGGTCTCTTCCTTTTGCTATAGCAAATGTAAGCATTTCGCGGCACACAGCCAAATCGGCATTTCCCATTTTAACATTTGGCCAATTTTCTGCCAGCCTGTGGCAAAACCGGGATGCCGCAGGCCTGGAGCGGAAGTAGGCCGACGTGCCAAATAGGCAGGGCATTGCCAAGGGATTAACGAAAAAACTATAACTTTGCCGCGTCGGACAGACCAACGATTTCGTTAAGCCATAAGACCAAAGAGAGCTTGCTCGCTTTGGCTTGGCGAGAAATCGCACTTTAAAGAACGATTTCGTTAAGCCAAATGAGCAGAGTTCAAGCTCGCTTGAATACTCTGCCATGGCGAGAAATCGCACTTTTAAACAAAAATTTCTTCCTCACATGACACGCAACATAGCCATCGTATTGGCCGGCGGCACCGGCAGCCGTATGGGAGCGGATTGCCCGAAGCAGTTTTTGCAGTTGGCAGGCCGCACCGTGTTGGAACACAGCGTGGGCACTTTTGCACAACATCCGCTCATCGACGAGGTGGCAGCGGTGCTCAACCCGCAGTACCACGACGAGGTGCGCCGGTGTTTCGACCGGCACGGTTGGGACAAGGTGCAGCAGCTCCTCCCCGGCGGTGCGCAGCGTTCTGACTCCAGCCTGTCGGCCATCCGTGCCTTTGCGGGCCGGGATGCCAACCTCATTTTCCACGACGCTGCCCGTCCGCTCGTCAGCCCACGTATCATCACCGACGTGTGCGAGGCTCTGCGCACCCACGAGGCGGTGGGCGTGGGCATTCCCTCGGTCGACACGCTCATGGAGGTGAAGGACGGATTCATGGTCCGCGTGCCGGACCGCAGCCTCATGCAGCGTATGCAAACGCCGCAGGCTTTCCGCCTCGCGGTCATCGAAGAGGCTTACCGCAAGGCACTGGCCGACCCAGAGTTCCGCGCCACGGACGACTGCGGCGTGGTGTTGCGCTACCTGCCGCACATACCTATATATATAGTGGAGGGCGAGGAGCGCAACCTCAAGCTGACTTACGCCGACGACCTGCCGCAGCTCGAACGTCTGGCGGCCCGGTAGTCCGATTGGTTGCCCTTTTGTATTTCTTTATCCTATCCAGCATATGATGATTGGCCAATATACAGAAAAGGAGTTAGCGCAGCTCCACACGGTGCTGTATGAAATCCTGGGCGAGGTGGACCGCGTATGTTCACTCTTGGACATTCCTTACTGCCTCATCGGAGGGAGTGGCATAGGCGCGTTCTTTGATAAAGCCATCCTGCCCTGGGACGACGACATCGACCTGGGCATGACGCGCGAAAACTACCGGCGGTTCCAGCGCGAGGCTCCCGCCCTGCTACGCCCGGAATTTGAGTTGCAAAACGTCTATACCGACCCGCATTGTCCGTACTATTTTGCCAAACTCATGAAGCGAGGCACGCTGTTTGAGGAGGCTCTTTTCAGAAAAGTGCCCATGATGAAAGGCATCTTTGTGGACATTTTCCCTCTCGACAAGGTGCCCGATGCACCCCGGCCCCAACTGCTGCAACGCAAGGTGGGGCAATTCCTCAACTGCTGCCTGATGGGCAAGGAAATATGGATGTGGAAGCATTTCGGCAAGTGTCAGGTGGAACATCCCACGAACCGGGGCGCAATGCCCTGCCTGCTGACGCGCATCGTGTGTGCCCTGTTCAGCAAAATGCAAATCTACCGCACGTTTGAATGGTGGTGTTCGCGGTACAACCGCCGCAAAGACTGCACTTACTATAACTTGGTGCTCTTCCCGAGGGACCATATTTCCGTGGACAGCATGGAGCACCCGCAGCGGTTGCCTTTCGGGCCGCTCGTGGTTCCAACGCCCCGCGATTTGGAAATCTATTTGAACAACCACTACCCCGGGCTCACGAGGTACGTGCCCAAAGAAAAACAGGCCAACCACCATCCTTTGCGGCTGTGCTTCAACACCACAGACGAACGCGAGCAAGCCTGATAAAGGCCACTGCCGACTCTTGTCCACCAATCCACCACGCCACATGAGAGTGCTCTATTGCAACCCCAGTTTTTGGGAATACCGCCTGCCCTTCTACGCCGAACTGAACCGACTGCTCGACGGCAACTTCCACGTGATTTATTCCACCAAGCGTTACCAAGCGGGCCATACCGACCTGCTCGGGAAAATCAAGCGGACCTTGGGCGACAATGCCCATCCCTGGGACAGCGAATGGCTCTACGACAGCCACACCCGTGCTTTCGGACGCTTCACGGAAGGGAAGCCGCACACGTCCTTCCCTTTCGGGCTGTGGAAACGCATCAGCCGCATCCGTCCGGACGTGCTGATCACGGAGGGCTTCATGCAATGGACGCCCATCGTGCAGCTCTACGCGCTGACCCACCGCATCCCCGTGTTCATGGGTTACGAGAAGACTCCATGGACGGAACGGAACAATTCGCGGATGAAGAACCTGAAACGCCGATGGCAGGACCGCGCTTTCACCGGCTACTTTGTGAACGGCAGCGAAACGCGGAAATATTTGGAAAGCATAGGTGTCGCCTCGTCCAAGATACACATCGGGGGCATGAGTGCCGACAGCAGCGGACTGCGGAGCGACATCGCGCGATTGGATGCACAAAGCCGGGCGGCGTTCAAAGCACGTTTCTGCCCCGAAGGCCGTGGGCTGGTTTATCTCTTCAGTGGCCGCGTGGAGGAGCTCAAGGGTGCGCCCCACTTGGTCAGGGCTTGGATGAAACATACTGCCCTGCATCCCGACGATGCTTTGGTGCTCATCGGTATGGGCGACAAGTTCGATGAGTTGAAGGCGGACTTCGGCCAATGCCCCCGCCTCTTCCTCGAAGGGCGCGTGCCCTACGATGAGGTACACAAGTACTATGCGGCTGCCGACGTGTTTATCCTGCCCACACTCTTGGACAACTGGAGCTTGGTCGTACCCGAGGCCATGGCCTGTTCGCTGCCCGTGGCCACAAGTATCTACAACGGTTGCCATCCCGAACTGATCAAGGAAGGAGAGAACGGCACGGTGTTCGACCCGCTACGGGAGGAATCGCTGCTCCGGGCTCTCGACTATTTCCACCATGTGGACCTCCGCGCCCACGGCGCACGCTCGGCAGAGATTGAGCGGGAATGGTCCACGGAGCGTTGTGCGCAACGGGTGTTCCAATGTCTGGAACGCTACGCGCCG
>SFQP01000099.1 GCA_004562975.1 bacterium | reverse complement strand
AACGTGGCACCGATTGACAAGATTTGCGACTTGGCCGAGAAATACGATGCATTGGTTATGGTCGACGAGAGCCACTCCGCCGGCGTGGTAGGTGCCACGGGACACGGCGTGAGCGAGTTCTTCAACACCTATGGCCGCGTGGACATCTACACCGGCACGCTCGGCAAGGCGTTCGGCGGTGCCATGGGCGGCTTCACCACGGGTCGTAAGGAAATCATCGACCTGTTGCGCCAGCGTTCGCGTCCTTACCTCTTCTCCAACTCCGTGGCTCCCGCCATTGTGGGCGCAGCCCTCGAAACCTTCAAGATTCTGAAGGAGAGCAACGCTATCCACGACAAGTTGGTGGACAACGTGAACTATTTCCGCGACAAGATGATGGCCGCCGGCTTTGACATCAAGCCCACGCAGAGTGCCATCTGCGCCGTGATGCTCTACGATGCCAAGCTCTCGCAGGTTTATGCCCAGAAGATGCAGGAAGAAGGCATCTACGTGACGGGCTTCTACTATCCCGTAGTGCCGAAGGATCAGGCCCGCATCCGCGTGCAAATTTCTGCCGGCCACGAGCGCGAACACCTCGACAAGTGCATCGCCGCCTTTATCAAGGTGGGCAAGGAGCTGGGCGTGCTGAAATAATTTCGCGCACCCCTTATAATAATATGCGGCTATCGGCAAGTACGGCCGCAGTTACCGATTGTTCAGGCGGCATCTCCGTACATGGGGTGCCGCCTGAATACTATACTCGCAGGCCTCCATGGCAGGCAAAATAATATTTCTTGCCCCCTTTTGAATTTCAAAAACATAGCGAAACAAGAAACCTATGTGTCAAAATGAAAGAAACAAAGGGTAAGTGTTAAAATTTTGGGACAAAAAGCAAAGAAACCTTTGCAGGTTAAATATATTAGCCTATTTTTGTCGCCGATTAAGGTTCCGATAGGGCCTGGTCAAGCTATTTAGGGTGACGAATGGATAGGTCGGCACCCTTTTAGGTATATCGGGACGGGCATGTTTCCATCAACCAAAACCAACGCCTCCAAGTACCCTCATCCTTAGAGTATCCGAACTAAGACTTAACGCCCGTTGCTCCACCGCTGAGGCTGACGGGTATTCCGATTTCAAATGAATGTTTAATTAAATGGTTAAAGATATGAAGAAAAAGTTAGTGCTTTTGGGAGCAGCCCTGCTGCTTTCGTCAGCCACTGCTTCGGCACAAAGCCGGATAACCGGCCGCGTAACCGATTCAAACGGCCAGCCGGTCATGGGAGCCACTGTGCGCATCCCCGGCTCGAAAATCGTTACCACCACCGATGCAAAGGGTACGTTCAAGCTGAATGTGCCGCCTGGTGCCAAGAAGCTTGTGGTTTCTTATATCGGTATGCAAGCCGAAACGGTGAGCGTTGCCAGCAACGTGCAGGTTGTGCTCAAGGACAACGAACTCGGCGAGGCCGTTGTGGTTGGTTACGGTACGGCACGTAAAATCGGTACCGTGGTAGGTTCCGTGAAGAAGGTGGGCAGCGAACAGGTATCCGACAAACCCGCTCCCAACGTGGCTGACGCTCTGCAAGGTAAGGTGGCTGGTCTGCAGATTTTCTCCAACTCCGGCGACGCTGGCGAAATGGGCGACATGAGCATCACCCCCGCCTCTGCCGCTGTGCTCGCCTTGCTCAACGACCGCGACATCGAAAGCATCACCACGCTGAAGGACGCTTCGGCCACTTCTATCTACGGTTCGCGTGCATCCAACGGTGTTATTTATGTGACCACCAAGCGCGGACGTGCCAACGAACAGGCCCGCATCTCCGTTTCGCAGCGCATTGGTTGGAGCCAGTTGGCCAACGGCATCGGCAACCCGATGAACGCCAACGAACTGCTCCAGTTCCAGCTGGAGAACGGCATCATCCAGGCCGACAAATATGAAGAGTACAAGCTGCACGGTGCCAACACCAACTGGCAGAAGTACTTCTTTGACAACGCCGCTCCTATGTACAACACCGACTTCTCCATGCAGGGAGGTTCCGGGAACACCACTTACTTCGTTTCCGCATCGTACATGAAGCAGAAGAGCTTGACTCGCGTGTCACACTACGACCGCTACACCGTGCGCACCAACCTCGACACGAAACCCAAGGAATGGCTCACCTTCGGCATCAAGCAGAGTATTGCCTATACTGACCGCCGCTCTGACGAATGGACGAACCCCGATACCCGCAGCACGGCCAACGCCATGATTTCGTCCTATATGTACCCCGCTTACTGGGATCCGTACGATCCTGAATACCGCGAGGAACACATGATTTACGGCGGCAACATATACGACTTCCAGTACATGCAGCGTCTCCGCCCCAGCCAGACGAACGACATCGTCATCAGCGGTGTGGCCTATGCCCAGATTACCCCGCTCAAGGGCCTGACCGTGAAGTCGCAGCTCGGCCTCTACGGCACCGACAGCCGTGAATCGCAATATATGTACCAGTCAATGCCCGGTGCCGACACCGGTTGGGCATACGAGGGACACTCCCGTTCTTCGCAGTGGACCATCACCAACACGGCTGAGTACAAGTTCGACGTTACGCCGGATCACCACGTCATCCTGCTGGCCGGACAGGAAGGTATCAAGACTTCCTACAAGGCATTTGGCATCCAGGGTACCGGTACGACCGACGACCGTCTGCCGACACTCGGTAACGTGACCGAAGGTAAGATTCCTTCTTACAGCTCCTATGTGAACGAATATCTCTCGTTCTTCGGACGTGCTGACTATAACTATAAGGATAAATATTACGCCAACTTCACCGTGCGTAACGACCAGTGCTCCCGCTTCGGCCGCAACAACCGTTCCGCCAACTTCTACAGCGGCGGTGTGATGTGGAACGTATCGCGTGAAGACTTCCTCGCCGAGACACGCGGCTGGCTCACCGACCTGCAGTTCAAGGTAAGTGTGGGTTCCACGGGTAACTCCTCCATCGGTAACTACAGTAGCCTCGGTCTGATCGGTACCACGCAGTACCTGGGCCAGAGCGGTTGGTTGCTCCAGCAGCCTGCCAACGACGAGCTGGGATGGGAAACGCAAATCCAGACCAACGTCGGCGTGATGGCTCGCTTCTATGATCGCATCAATGTGGACATCAACGTCTACCACAAGAAGACGAAGGACATGCTCATGAGTGTGCCTCTGCCTTTCACCACCGGTTTCAGCAGCCAGATGCTTAACATCGGTTCTATGTCGAACCGTGGTGTGGAAATCGAACTCAGCGCTGACGCCTTCCGTAGCCGTGATGCTTACCTCACCGTTTACGCCAACTATGCTTACAACACGAACAAGATTGACGAGTTGTTCTACGGCTATGAGGAATGGCCTATGTACAACTACCTGCTCAACTACGTGGTGGGCGAGAGCTTGAACTACTACATGCCTATCTACGCCGGTGTGGACGAGAAAGACGGTGCACCCATGTGGTACAAGGTGGGTTACAGCGGCGAACCCGGTTATACTTACAACCCCGAAACGATGACCAAGACCTACAGCGACGACCTGTACCAGAACACGGGCAAGAAGCGCTTCACGCCCCACTCCGGTGGTTTCGGTCTGGCAGCTCACTGGAAGGGCCTGACGCTGAATGCTGACTTCTCCTTCATGCTGGGCAAGTACATGGTGAACAATGACTACTTCTTCGCTGCCTCTGCCACCAATGCGCAGAACGGTTTCAACCAGGACCGCGACATGTTGAACATCTGGAAGAAGCCGGGCGACAAGGCCGCACTTCCCGCATTCAAGTATGACACGCAGTTCGATACCCACGTGCTCGAGAACGCTTCGTTCATGCGTCTGAAGAACCTCTCGCTCTCTTACGACCTTCCCAAGCGCTTGATTGAACCTACCCGCTTCCTGCAGAACGTACGCTTCAGTGCTACGGCACGTAACCTCTGGACGGTGACCAAGTATCGCGGCGCTGACCCCGAACTTGACTCCAACCTGGCTATCGGTAACTATCCTTCTACCCGCCAGTTCACCCTCGGCGTGGAAGTTACCTTCTAAAGATTTAGTCCGTCAATGCCCACAAGTCCGGAGCGGTCACTGCCCTCCGGCAAGGCATTCACTGCTATTCACCTTTAACAATTAAAACGCAATGAACAAATATATATTGAAAACCCTGTTGTGCTCCGCTCTGGCCGCCACTGCGCTGACCTCCTGCGAGCTCGACCAGTATCCCGAAACTTCGCTGCCGGCTGAGAAGTCCTGGAAGTACGTTTCCGATGCTACCAACTACCATATCGGTATCCTGGCCTACCTGCGTAGTGCAGCCACTGCCGGTCGCACCGTTTCAGAACTCCAAAGCGACCTCTTCAACCTCCGCACCACCGGTACCACCTGTATGCAGTATCACAACTGGCGTTTCACTTCCTCTACCACCGATGGCGATGGTGCCTGGACTACCAACTACGGCATGATTTCCAACGCCAACAACGTCATCAACAACATTGACCAAATTGAGGTGGAGGAAGGCTCTGACGACGAAGCACTGATCAAGAAGTACAAGGCTACGGCCTACTTCGCCCGTGCTTATGCCTATGCCAACATGGTGGTGCGCTACTGCAAGGAGTATGACCCCGAGACTGCCGACAAGACGCTCGGTCTGCCCCTCGTTACCACGGTCGACGTGAATGCAAAGCCCCACCGTTCTTCGCTTGCCGATACCTACAAGCTCATCTGCGAGGACCTCACCAAGGCAGAGGAACTTTTCGAGGATAAGGACAACACGGACTATACTGCGCCTAACTACAATGTGGCCAAGGCACTCGAGGCACGTGTAAGCCTGCAAATGAAGAATTACCAGAACGCCGTGGATTGCGCCAAGGAGGTCATTGCCAAATACCCCCTCTGTGCCGACAAGAACGAGTTCAAGGCCATGTGGAAGGAAGATGTAAGTTCGGAGCTGATTTACGAGCCGCAGCAGACGGTTGACGAGCGCAGCACCATGTACGGTGTGTACATCAGCTTCAGCACCCAGCTCAATATGTACAGTCCTGAGTACCTGCCCACACAGGGACTTATCGACCTGTATGAGAAAGGGGATCTTCGCAAAACTTATTTCTTTGCCAAGACGGGTGCTGCTGCCGGCGACATTATTGACGAGCATGCTTACACCCTCACCAAGTTCCCGGGCAACGACGAACTCAAGCAGACGGGTGAGTACGAATACTACAACATGACCAAGGCTTTCCGCGTAGCAGAGATGTACCTCATTGCCGCTGAAGCTCAAAACCGCATTGATGGCGGAGGTGCTGACTTCCTCAATGCCCTCCGCACCAACCGAAAGGCCAGCGAACTGACCGGCATTTCTGGCACCGCCCTGTTCAATGAAATCAAGAACGAGTGGGCACGCGAAATGTGCGGCGAAGGCTTCCGTCTGGAGTGCCTCAAGCGTTGGGGTATGCCTTGCAAGCGCATGGAGGCTCAGCCTGTGGCAGCCGGTTTCCTTATCTCTACCGATGGCTTTACCAATCTTAACATGCCTGCCAACGATTACCACTGGGTTTGGGAAATTCCTTCCAACGACCTGACCGTGAACAAGAACTTGGAGCGCAACTGGCCGACGGAATAGTAGTTTAATCCTTTAACAGCATATTCTTATGAAATATATGAAGAAACTGGTTGCCTTCGCTGCCGTTGCTTTGGCAATCACTTCCTGTAACGACAACTTTGAGGAAGGTCCCGGCGCCATTCACTATCCTTCCACCCCCGACCTCGGCATCTATGTCAATGACTATACCGAGGACGGTGGTACCTCCTACACAGTGAACCTCTACGTAACCGAGGAGAATGACACTGTGTGCGACGTTACCACCTACAACACTGCCAACGGTCGCGCTAACGTGTTTAGCCAGGGTAAGGTTACCTATAACCGTGCTACCGGCGTCATTCAGGCTAACTATGACGAGTCAATGTACGAACTGCCCGCCCGTATCACCATCGCTTACAAGAATGACTTGGGTAAGATGACAGTGAATATTTATACGGTCGACGGTGGAAAGCTTGCTGACAAGGGTGTCTTCACCGCCATTAAGGGTAACAAAATTTCTTACCTCGGCGACTGGCTTCTGGCTGACGGTCGCGTCATTTCGCTCAACGCTGACAACACTGTAAGCTGCGAATTGGATGAGGAGAATTCAATCACGGGTACCTTTGTCGAAACTGACAACGGCGTTGTCATTACTTTGGGCACTGAAACCATTACCCTCACCACCGAGGCAAATGGACGTACGTATCAGGTAATGGGTGAGAATACCAAAGTATCCGCCACTCATATCATGACGCAGCCCAAGAACGACTGGTACGAATTTGCCATCGGTAACTATTACAGCTGGCTCTTCTCTGCTGACGCGGACGGCAATTTGGTGCCCACTGAGTGCGTGCTCGTATACTCGCCCAGCCGCGAAATGGGACGTATCAGCGGATGGCTGGATGGTCTCTCTTGCCAAGACCTGACCTTCTACTGGAAACCGGGCGAATATGTTGTGACACCCACTGAAAAGATGTTTGCTACGGGCTATTCTCACTTCCAGGACGGCCGTAACTTCGGTCCGTGTTACGCACAGCCCACTGCTATCGACGGAGAGGGACACACTGCCGTATTCAAGGACGACGCTTCGGAGAAGCAGACATTGACCGCTTCGAGATTACGGACTACCTTACTGAATAAATATTTTCCAACCCTATAGGTTGATATAGACAGGAGTTGCGCTGAACGGCGCAACTCCTTTTTTGATTATCCCGAGGTGAAGGCTTGTTGTTTCAGCCCGCCGTTTTGCTGTTGCTTTCCGCCGATTGGCTGTTCTTATTCGCTGTTTTTTCGGAGTATCCCGTATAGGGGCAAGTTGTACCCGGTAGCAGGACAAGTTGTACCCGGTAGCGGAAACCCAGGGGGGAGTCGGCGACTACGCAGGGCAAGTTGCCCGACAGAAACAGAAAAAGGCGGACTGGCCGTAGCCAATCCGCCGGTGTGTTTAAGTGTATGTTTTGTTGTTTGTATGTCTCCCGGAGCAGGGCAGGCAGTTACAGGTTGTAAGTTGCCACTTCCTTGCCTTCCGTGTTCAGCATCAAACTATAGTAATCAATAGCTGTCCTTTAAAAGCTCAGCGAGTTGCTGATGATCACAGCCAATACGGCGGCGGTGATGGCTGCGTAGAGCCAGTCGCGCTCTTTCACGAAGTCGAAAAATGAGAGCAGTACGCGCAGGATGGGCGTGAGGATGAGCAGTAGCACGCCGGTCTGGATCCAGCCGATGGCGGTGAACTGGCAGAAGCCTTGCAGAATGCCCGGCAGCGTGGTGTATTCGGCGGGGTGGGGTGCTTCGTAGCTGAAGTTCTGGTATTGCGCCAGCTCGAAAGGCTCGCTGCCGTGGAATACCAAAAACAGGATGCCGCCTACGAAGGCCACGAGGCAAGCGATGCTGACTCC
>SFQP01000007.1 GCA_004562975.1 bacterium | reverse complement strand
ACGGGGGCGAGGTGGTTCACGAAGGCGGTGCGCCCTTCCCCGGCCTGCATCCATCCGGCCACCATGGCGCGCAGCCAGCGGCGGAACACGAGGTGCCACTGGGGGTCGTCGCTGACCATGGAGGCCACGCGGCCCACGCGATCGGTGCCGTCCCACTGCGGCAGGTCGTGCAGGTACTGGCGCAGGGGGTGGTAAGAGGGTACGGCCTCGGAATAGAGGTAGCAGTCCACCCAGCTGCGGTAGCACTGCGGCAGCTCTTCCTGCACGTTCATGACCAGCGTGTTGTGCAGGCGGTCGGTCATGGGCAGGAAGTCCGCCGAGCCTTCGCGTTCGCGCAGTTCGATGTTGTTGTCCAGCTCGTTGTAGCGCAACTGCCACCGTTCATCCACGATCCTGCGGATGCGCGAGGGGGTGATGTAGCGGTCGTTCTGTGCGTCGGAAGTGTCAGCCGCTCCAACCGGGGCAACCGCATCCAGCGCATGGGTTTCCACGCTGCCACCAGCTCGCTGGAGGGTGGGAGATGTCAAGGTGGTCTTTGTGGTCTTTGATTTTTCCGCTGTCTTCGCTGCCGGCATTGGGGGTATCGGAGTTTTACCGGCAACGAGTTTCTTACGGGTAACGATTTCGATGAATTTGGTCCAGAGAACACGGGGATTGAAGCGTCCTTTCAGACGAAGAACCAGGGCGTGCCATAGTTCGATGAGTGTGGTTTTCATGGTAAATGAATGAAGTTTTTTTAATGTGTGGGGTTCGTGGTGCAAAAGTACGGCCCGGAAAGTGACGTGGCAAAAATAGTGTCGTTGACTTGCACAGTTTGTGAATTTTTTTTGAGGTACGCCCGAAGAAGCAGCCAGATGGCTTTCACAAGTCCAGGACTATTTTTTCCTAATCGGCGAGTTGTGAAAAATAGTCCGGGACTTGTAAGGACTAAATCCCTGATAAAGTGAAGGCATCTTGTTTGGTGCCGGTTTTGGTGAATGCAACCGGATGATGGAGTAACGAATGGAGTAACGAATTGAGAGACATATCCACTTCGCACGCACGGTGATACGGGACTAATTTCCTCCGAGTCCTGTTCATGCGTTCACAAAGCGGAGGGTTTCCCTTGATTTTCAGGGTGTTGGCGTGTGAAGGGTTGGAATCCCGAACATTCACATGGGCTTACAAACCTTCACATGGGTAGTCCGGGAAACGTGTGAAGGTTTGGCGGCGCGGGTGTTCACATAGAAAAGCGTTGGAATTTAGAGGGAAAGCAGCACGCAGTACATTCGGCGGTGAATGCTCCATCTCCAAATCTTCACACCTGAAACTAATGGAAATCAGCGGAAAAAGAGCTTTTTGTGAAGGCGTGAATGCTGTTCTGAGGGAAAATGACGTATATACCCCTTTCCGTGTCAGCATAAAAAAGGAGCGACTCCATGAGGAGTTGCTCCTTTTACCAACTATATGGGCGATTGATTATTTAGCCTTGGCTACGATGGCTTTGAAAGCCTGGGGGTTGTTCACGGCGAGGTCGGCAAGCACCTTGCGGTTGATTTCGATGCCGGCCTTGTGGAGGCCACCCATGAGCTGAGAGTAAGAAAGACCTTCCAAACGGGCAGCAGCGTTGATACGCTGGATCCACAGGGCGCGGAAGTTGCGCTTTTTGTTGCGACGGTCGCGGAAGGCGTAGGTAAGACCTTTTTCCCAAGTGTTCTTGGCAACGGTCCAAACATTCTTGCGGGCACCGAAGTAGCCACGGGTGAGTTTGAGGATTCTCTTACGCTTTGCTCTTGAAGCTACGTGATTGACTGATCTTGGCATTTTGTTTTTTCGTTTTGGAAGTTAGCGCCGCCTGTTATGGTTTGTTTTGGGCTGGACTTGTGAGCTAAGCATCCGGTTAGACTTGTTTGTGTAAGATGGAAGGTTCTGAGGAACTTCCATGTTAATTCTGTGCCTGAGGCGTTGAAGATTAGCGGAGGCAGAGAAGTTCGCGTACCTGACGTACGTTGGTGCCGTCAACGATGGCAACGTGGTCGAGGTTGCGCTTTTGCTTCTTGGTCTTCTTGGTCAGGATGTGACTGTGGTAAGCATGACGTCTTTTGATCTTACCCGTTCCGGTGAGCACGAAACGCTTCTTTGCACCAGAATTAGTCTTAACTTTTGGCATTTTCTTTGTATGTTAATGAGTTAATATATACTGCGGCTGCGTGAGATACCGAACGCAGCGCGCGAGCTTTCGGTTGTTTGGTTCCTGCTTTAGAATTCTTCACCTTCAACGCGCGGGCCTTGGTATTCCTTCTTGGCTTTTACCTGAGGTGCCTTCTTGATTTTGGGCTCTTCGGCAGGGGTTTCGTTGGCTTCGTTGTGGCTTTCAGCTTTCTTCGCCCCTCCTGATTTCTTGGGAGCGATAAAGAGAATCATGCGTTTGCCTTCGAGAACCGGCATCTGTTCCACTTTGCCATACTCTTCCAGATCGTTGGCAAACCGCAGGAGCAGCACTTCGCCTTGTTCCTTGAAGAGGATGGACCGTCCACGGAAGAACACGTATGCCTTTACCTTGTCGCCATCGGAGAGGAATTCCTTGGCGTGTTTCAGCTTGAAGTTGTAGTCGTGTTCGTCGGTTTGCGGTCCGAAGCGTATTTCCTTCACCTCAATTTTCACCTGTTTGGCTTTCAGCTCTTTTTGGCGTTTCTTTTGTTGGTAAAGAAACTTTGAGTAGTTGATGAGCCGGCAAACGGGTGGTTCGGCGTTGGGAGAGATTTCGACCAAGTCAACCCCTTTTTGTTGGGCAAGCTGGATGGCTTGGCGGGTGGGCATTACTTCAGATTCAACATCGTCGCCTACGATGCGCACCTCACGGCAACGGATTTGTTCGTTGATGCGGTGTTCCGGCTTGTTGCGGTCGCGGCGTGGTTTCTGCGGTGCTGGCATTCAGTTGTATTTTTTGTTTGGAAAGCCCAAAAGCGAAAAGACATGGTTTGTCCAATGCCAAACGCTGATGTCTTTTCGTTTTCAAGCTTTGACTTTGTGCATTCTGCTTAAAAGCGGCGGCAAAGTTAGTAATTTTTGGTCATTGCGGTCACTTCATCGTTGATTTTCTTTGCAAAATCTTCGATGGAAAGGCTGCCTTGGTCGCCTTCTCCCTGTTTGCGGACGGCCACGGTGCCTTCGGCGGCTTCTTTTTCGCCCACTACGAGCAGATAGGGCACGTGTTTCATCTCGTTGTCACGGATTTTGCGGCCAATCTTTTCGGAGCGGTCATCGACGTAGGCACGTACGTTTTGTTCGTCGAGCTGCTTGCAGACTTGCTGGGCATAGTCGTTGTACTTGTCCGAGATGGGCAGGATGGCCACTTGGTCCGGGGTGAGCCAGAGGGGGAAGTGGCCGGCAGTATGCTCGATGAGTACGGCCACGAAGCGTTCCATGGAGCCGAAGGGGGCGCGGTGAATCATGACCGGGCGGTGTTTCTGGTTGTCGGCACCGGTGTATTCCAGGTTGAAGCGTTCGGGCAGGTTGTAGTCCACCTGGATGGTGCCCAGCTGCCAGCGGCGGCCGAGGGCATCCTTCACCATGAAGTCCAGCTTGGGCCCGTAGAAAGCTGCTTCGCCGTATTCGATGTGGGCGGGCAAGCCCTTTTCCTCACAGGCTTCGATGATGGCGCGTTCGGCACGTTCCCAGTTCTCTTCCGAACCAATGTACTTTTCGCGGTTCACCTTGTCGCGCAAGGAGATCTGAGCCTCAAACTTGTCGAATTTGAGGGCGCGGAAGATAATCATGATGATGTCCATTACGCGCAGGAATTCGCCTTTCACCTGGTCGGGTGCACAGAAGATGTGGGCATCGTCCTGCGTGAAGCCGCGCACACGTGTCAGTCCGTGGAGCTCACCGCTCTGCTCGTAGCGGTAGACCGTGCCGAACTCGGCCAGACGCAGCGGCAGGTCCTTGTAGGAGCGCGGTTTCCAGGCGAAGATGGCGCAGTGGTGCGGGCAGTTCATGGGTTTGAGCATATACTCTTCGCCCTCCTCGGGGGTGTGGATGGGCTGGAAGGAGTCTTTGCCGTATTTGGCGTAGTGGCCGGAGGTCACATACAGGTTTTTGGAACCGATGTGCGGTGTCATAACCTGTTGATAACCATAGCGTTTCTGGATTTTCTTCAAGAAATCCTCCAAGCGCAGTCGGAGTGCCGTTCCTTTGGGCAGCCACATGGGCAGACCCTTGCCCACCAGTTCGGAGAACATGAAAAGTTCCATTTCCTTGCCGATTTTGCGGTGGTCGCGGCGTTTGGCTTCTTCCAGCAGTTGGAGATATTCGTCGAGCAACTTCTTCTTGGGGAAGGAAATGCCGTAAACGCGGGTCATCTGCGGGCGTTTCTCGTCACCGCGCCAATAGGCGGAGCTTACGGCCATCACTTTCACGGCCTTGATGGGGGCTGTTGTCATCAAGTGCGGGCCCCGGCAAAGGTCGGTGTAGGCTCCTTGCGTATAGGTAGTGATGTGTCCGTCTTCCAGCTCGGCAATCAGTTCGTTCTTATAAGTCTGTCCGTGATCACCGAAGAATTTCAGGGCGTCGGCCTTCGAGATGTCCTGACGTACCAATGCCTCTTTGCGCTGCACCAGTTCCTGCATTTTCTTTTCGATTTTCGGGAAATCGCTTTCGCTGATGGTTACGCCTTCGGGGGGCATCACGTCATAATAAAAACCGTTTTCGATTGCAGGTCCGATGCCGAATTGTGTGCCGGGCCAGAGTTCCTGCATGGCTTCGGCCATCAGGTGTGCCGAAGTGTGCCAGAAGGCATGTTTGCCCTGTTCGTCGTCCCATTTGTAAAGCTGGATGGCAGCGTCTTCGTGGATGGGTCTGTTCAGTTCCACCGTTTCGCCGTTCACGCCACAGGCCAACACGTCCTGTGCCAGACGTGAGGAGATGCTTTCAGCTATTTGTAGGCCCGTTACGCCGTTTTCGTATTCGCGAACGGAGCCGTCGGGGAAAGTAATCTTAATCATATTTTATGTTTGTTTGATTTATTGCAGATTTTGAAGGAGAGTTCTGGTGATAGGGTCAAAAGATGTTCGGATGTCGTAAGACTTGTCGTTTGCGGAAGCAGGCTGTCCGAACGCAACTGTCCTTTTCCAGATTTTTATACTCTTATACTTTATTTGGGGGCAAAGATAGTGCAAGGCGAGCGCAAAGCAAAATGCAAAGCCAAAGGATTTGCATTTTCTTTGCCGAGCCGCCGCCTGTCTTGGCGAAGCAAAGTGTGCAAGGCGAGCGCAAAGCAAGATGCAAAGCGTGACGGATTTGCATTTTCTTTGCCGAGCCGCCGCCTATCTTGGCGCAGCAAAGTAGTGCAAGGCGAGGCCTATTCCACGTAGAGCACCAGTCCCTTCAGGTATTCCCCCTCGGGATGGTAGATGTTGATGGGGTGGTCAGCCGGTTGGTGCAGCTGGTGGAGGATGCGCACATGCCGTCCGCTCTGGGTGGCCGCAGTGAACACCGCCAAGCGGAATTGCTCTTTGCTGACAGCCTGTGAACAGCTGAAAGTGAAGAGAATACCTCCTGGCTTGATTTTGCGGAACGCCATGGCGTTGAGCCGTGTGTACCCCTTCAGCGCATTGCGAAGAGCGTCGCGGTGTTTGGCGAAAGCCGGAGGGTCGAGTACGATGAGGTCGTAGTTGTTGCCCGCCTCTTCCAGGTATTTGAAGGCATCGGCCGTGTAAGCCTCATGCCGTAGGTCGCCGGGGAAGTTCAGTTCCACATTGGCCCGTGTCAGTTCAATGGCTTTTGCCGAAGCATCCACCGAATGCACCAATTCCGCTCCGCCGCGCAGGGCATAGACGCTGAAGCCGCCGGTATAGCAAAACATATTCAGCACTTGTCTTCCGGGCGCGTAGTGTTCCAGCAAGGAGCGGTTTTCGCGTTGGTCCACGAAGAAACCCGTTTTCTGTCCGTTGAGCCAGTCAATGTGGAAGCGCAGCCCGTTTTCCGTAGCCACGTTCCCCTCATCGTTGCCCAGCAGGAAGCCGTTTTCGCCATGCAGGTCAGCTTTGTAGGGCAGGGTGGTTTCCGATTTATAATAGACATTGTCAATCAGCCCTCCCGAAGCTGCCACCAATGCCTTCGCGATGGTTTCGCGGTTCACGTGCATGCCCACCGAGTGCGCCTGCATCACCGCCGTCCGTCCGTACACATCCACAATGAGTCCCGGCAGGCGGTCGCCTTCGCCGTGAACCAGGCGGTAAATGTCATTGTCAGCGCGTCCGGAAAGCCTCAGGGTTTTTCTCATCCTGAACGCCTCGGCAAGGCGTTGCTGCCAAAAGGCGGCATCCACCGTTTCATCGCCGAAGGTAAGCATACGCACGGCGATAGAACCTATCTGGCAGTGGCCGTAGCCCAGCACTTCGCCTTCGTGCGAAACGACGCGGACCAGATCGCCCTCCTGCGGCTTGCCGTCGCAGCGGTCAATGGCACCGGAAAACACCCACGGGTGGAAGCGTTTCAGGCTTTCCGCCTTGCCGCGTCGCAATGTGAAAGTATATATCATGATATAGGCTTATATATAATAAGGAGTGAAAGGGGGGCGTTATACGAGGATATACTCTCCGCTTTCCTTCAACTCTTTGAGTTCTTTGTAAAGTTGGATGCAGGTAATGGCGTCAGTGGCGGCATACTGTTTTTGCGATTCGGAGAGAACGTCGGCTTCCCAGTTCGACAGCCGGGCCGATTTGGAGATGCGTTTGCGGAACACGTTGGCGTAGAGTTTCTGCAGACTCATGTCTTCGATGCCCATCTCTTTGACAAAGTCCTGCAGGTCAATGAAGTTTTTGGGGGTGAACTGTTCGTTCCTTTTGCGCAGCATCATGAAATCGTCGTGAAGCGACAGTCCCACTTTCAGCACCTGCCTGTCAGCCAGCAAATTGACCAACGGCTGCGGAAACCCTATTTCGTTCAGCCTGAAAAGGAAGCAAATATGTTCATCAGCGATTTGCAGCAGCGATACTTTGTGCGTTTCACCCCGTCGGAATGTGGGGCGCGTTTCGGTGTCGATGCCCAGGATGGGTGAACAGCGCAGGGCTTTGACCGCCCGGACAGTTTCCTCCTCGCTTTGTATCACGATGATGCGTCCTTCAAAGACGAAGCGTGGCAGTTCGTGGATAAGGTTCTTGTCTGTTTTTATGTGAAGTTCTCTCATGATGCTTGTCGTGCCTTAGAGCGTTTTCCGTTAATACTGCATGGCCACATCGTGCAGTGCGCGCAGTGCGCCCAGCAGTTTCTGTCCCCATTGCAGTCTGAACTCCTGGGCCGTTTCGTAGAGGGCCACCTGCATGGCCTCTTCGTACCCTTCGCTGAACGCAGCGGCCAGCTCGCGCAGTTGTTGGTAGATGTCGGCCAGATTTTCGCTGACCGTACACAGAACCGGTTGCTCGGAATATTTGAAATCTTCTACGAACACTTCCAGGAAGTCATCCTTGTCGCCCAGCACGGCGGCTACAGAGGCGCGTATAAAGTCATAGTCCTCTTCTGTCACTTTTGGGCTGTTCCATCCCTCCGTTTCGGGCACGGAGTCCATCCATGTCATTTTCAGGTAGAGCATAGGGAGCAGTCCGCGCATCACCCGGCAGAATTCCTCTGCTGTCACGCCTTGGCATTGTTCCAGGTATTTGCAGTATTCGGTGCTTACGGTGACGAATTCGAGCACTTCGGGAGAATATAAGTAGTTTTCTTCTTTTTGCATAGCGAGTGCAAAGATAGTGCAAGGCGAGTGCAAAGGAAAAAAGAAACCGCAGGTTTTTGTTTTCCTTTGCCGAGCCGCCGCCTGTCTTGGCGAAGCAAAGTAGTGCAACAGAAACTTTGCAGTTTACATTCGTTAACGCTGTCCACATATAATATACCTCTTATTTTACCAGTTACAAGTGATTGGTAAAAACACGAAAAATTTCTATTATTTCTTTTGCTAATAATAGAAATATTACAATATTTGCATTGTCGAATAAAGAAACAATGAAGTACAAAGAATTCCACAACATAATCAAAAAAGCCGGATGGAAATTCAGCCATGCAACGGGAAGCCATTACTTCTATACGAAAGACGGCAAACTCTCAAAACCTGTTCCATTCCATGGGGCAAAAGAAATGCCTGAGCCGCTAAGAAAATGTATTGCAAGAGACATGGGACTTTGATTAAGTCCCTGTCTCAAATTTCAAAACAAATAATCAAGATCGATATGAAAAAGTTGGTTGTAAACATTTGCGCAAGCAAGGACAGCTTTGGAGCCTATTCCGTAAACGGTGAAGGGATATATGGGGCAGGAAACAGCATCAAGGATTGCCAGACTGATGTGCTCAAGTCCATCGAAGAAATAAAGCAAACATTACCTTCTGATGAGTGGCCGGCTATACTCAAAGAAGAATATGAAATTGAATGGCACTTTGATGTGCAAACGCTGTTGCTCCATTATGGTGCACTGATGTCCCTTTCCGGACTTGAAAGGATTACGGGCATACACCAAAAACAACTTTGGGCATATATGAACGGACGGTCGAAACCACGCAGGCAACAAGTGGATAGGATAGAGAACTCCATACGTATTTTTGGGGATGAGCTGTCAAGAGTTCACCTTTTGAAATAGAGGTTTTGTATTGCTGGCAACTATACACGATGTCCTCCGCTCTCCTTCGCCCTTTCCGCTACGCTCCAAGGACGAAGGAGGGCGGAGGATTTGTTGCACTTCTAATTTGACGGTAGGCCAACTTTACGACCCCTAGCTTGCCAAACTCATCAAGCCACCTTTTTTTCACGATGATTTCAAGGCTGACACAGTACGGTTGTAACGTAGGACAGTCGTGTGTCCCTTTCCATAGCTTCTGACCTAAATAAAATGTTCAAAATTCAGGTCAAGACACACCGGTTTGATGCGACTTGACCTGAATTTTGAACATTTTATTTAGGACACTATTGGTCTCGAAACTGTTTCGCTAAACAAGCTTTCTGCGAACGGTTATTCTTTTACTGTGAAATAATATTGGTATTGTTCCGTCCAGCGTTTGGCAAAGGGACTTTCTTCAAATGGGATACGGCCGGCCAGGCAGGCATGTAAGTGGGATTTGACCAGTTCCAGATGTTCGTGCTTACACGCAAAGGTTTCATCAACACCGTCTATACATTTCTGGATTTGGGCGTAACTGCTTATCCTGGACCCGCCAGACAAAAAAAATCTGCGTCTGTCTATTGACCTCTTCAACTTCCGCCTGCCAGTCCTGATAGGATTGATACGCGAATGCCCCCAGCACGACAAGAATGGCAGCCAGAAGTATGCAGACATGCTTGTCTCTCAGCTGGAAGTGGGTTTGCGTTGTCTGTGGTTTTTCATGATGTGTCTCTGCCATACAGTACCAGATTAAGGATAAAACGAAAAAAGGAGGTTTTACAACCTCCTCAATCAAGATCCTCTTGTGATTCCGTTGGGGTTCGAACCCAAGACCCACGCCTTAGAAGGGCGTTGCTCTAATCCAACTGAGCTACGGAACCAAATGTGAGTGCAAAAGTAAGATAAAAGTTTGTTACAACAAAGCGAAACGTCATTTTTTCCGTAATGGTAGAGTCAACAAGCTTTAATCCTCAGTGCTAATTGTTGTCAGGAAGTCGGGATAAGCCGCTTTCCCTTTTTCTCGCAAGAAGTCTGCCGGCGATTTACAATAAATCAAAAGGCTTTCCGTTAATACAATTATGATAGTTTTCCGCAAGAACCTGACATTCCTGTGCCTGTTGCTGCTGTCGTGGATCGGGAGCGGCAGTTTGTGGGCACAGCAACGCACCCGCATATTCGGCATGGTCAAGGACGATACCGGGCAGCCCATCGAACTGGCCACAGTCCGCGTTACGGGACAAAATGCCCTGACCATGACCAATCTCAAGGGCGAGTATTCCCTATGGTGCCAGTCGACCGACTCCGTGAGGGTGGTTTACTCCATGATAGGCTACGAAACTCGCCGCCGCCTGCTGCGTTCGCCGGCTGATTCGGTGAGGCTGGATGTGGTACTGCCACTCTACGACCGCAGCACACTGGGAACTGCCGTCGTGACCGGACAAGGCGTACAGACCGGAACGGTGCAGCGCATCACCAAACCCGACACCAAGTTGGCCCCCTCCACCACCGGCAACGGCGTGGAGGAAATCATCGCGACGCAGGCGGGCGTTTCGACGCACAACGAGTTGTCGTCGCAGTACAATGTGCGCGGCGGTTCGTTCGACGAGAACTGCGTATATCTCAACGGTATAGAAGTTTACCGTCCCATGCTGGTACGTTCCGGTCAGCAGGAGGGACTTTCCGTTATCAACTCCGACATGGTGGAGAGCATCGGCTTTTCATCCGGCGGTTTCGAGGCCCGCTATGGCGACAAGATGTCGTCTGTGCTTGACATCACCTACAAGCGTCCCGAAGCTTTCGAGGCCTCTGCGCAAGCCTCTATGTTGGGAGCCGGAGCCTATGTGGGCTGGGGCAACAAGCGGGTGAGCCTGATGACCTCCCTGCGCTACAAAACCACACGCTACCTGATGGGGACGACCGACACGGACGGAGAATACGACCCTTCGTTCCTTGATTATCAGGCCTATCTTTCGTGGCGGCCCAACGCAAGGTGGTCGTTGGATGTGCTGGGAAACATATCGGACAACCAATACAATTTCGAGCCGGAAAGCCGTGAAACAAAATTTGGCACGCTGGAAGATGCCAAGACCTTCAAAGTATATTTCGACGGTAAGGAAAAGGACTTCTTCCGCACCTTCTTCGGAGCTGCCACGCTGACCCGCCACTTCAACCCCGATACCTATCTGGCACTCCAGCTGTCGTCGTACGCCACCAAGGAGCAGGAAACATTCGACATCCAGGGTGAGTACTGGCTCAACGAGGCCACGGGACAGGAACAACTCGGCGTGGGCACTTACAGGGAGCATGCCCGCAACCGGTTGCGCGCCCGCGTGTTCAACGCTGGCCTGCGTTTCCGCACCAAACTGACGGGACATACCGTGCAGGCAGGGATGGACTGGAATCGCGAAACCATTCACGAAAATGCACGCGAATGGGAGATGCGCGACTCCATGGGCTATTCCCTCCCCACCGACCCGGAAACGATGAGGCTGATTTACAGCCTGCGTTCTAAGGCTGACATTTCCTCCACCCGTCTGGCGTTTTTCTTACAGGACAGTTGGCGGTTCAAGACTACGGCCGGACTCTTTAACCTCACCTATGGGTTGCGGCTGAGCCATTGGACGTGGAACAAGGAAACGCTCGTTTCGCCCCGCGCCTCCATCGGTCTGCTGCCGGCTTTCTCCGACCATTGGACCTTCCGCTTCGCCACGGGTTTCTACTATCAGGCACCTTTCTACAAGGAGTTGAAAGACACTGTCATGCAGGCCGGTATGGCCACCGTGGAGCTTAACCGCGACATCAAGTCGCCTCGCTCCATCCACTTCGTACTGGGAACAGACTATACCTTCCGGCTGGACAACCGTCCGTTCAAGTTTACCGCCGAGGCTTACTACAAGGCCATGTCGAACCTGATACCTTACACGGTCGACAATGTTCGCGTCATCTACGACGGACGCAACGCGGCCAAAGGCTATGCTGCGGGCATCGACTTCAAGCTGTATGGCGAATTTGTGCCGGGCACGGACTCGTGGCTCACACTCTCGCTGATGCGTACCAAGGAGAAAATCGGTACCCGGTGGATACCCCGCCCCACGGACCAGCTTTACAATGTGTCGCTTTATTTCACCGACTATTTTCCCGGCTCCACGCGATGGCGTTTCACCCTCAAAGCGGCATTTGCCGACGGTCTGCCTTTTGGCCGGCCGCACTCGGAACGCACGGAGCAGACTTGGCGAGCCCCGGCCTACAAGCGTGTGGATATGGGCATGAGTTACCGGTTGCTCAACAACGAAGACCGTCACATTGCTCAGGGTATGGGCAAATGGGTCAAAAACCTGTGGATCGGAGTGGACTGCTTCAACATCTTGGGCATAGACAATGTCAACTCATACTACTGGGTAACGGACATCAACGACAACCAGTATGCCGTGCCCAACTATCTTACGGGCAGGCAGCTGAATTTGCGGCTCAGTGTTGACTTCTAAGCGACACACCGTCTGCACTTTTCACACAAAAGAAATAAAATTGCAAAATGTTGATGATAAATTTGTTTTTTACAAATATACCCTCTACATTTGCATTGTTATCCTAAAGGCAATCTTTTTACCTTAATGACTAATACCTATCGAAAACAGAAACAGGCGATATGCAGACGGCATATCGCCTTTATTCTTCAATCAGGAAAGGCTGTGGTCAAGCTTTGAAGAATGCGAAACTTTTAAGGGGCAGTAGAAAATCAGTGGGGATATGCATAATGGCCCGCTATGATCCCTTCACAAAAGGAACTGACAGCATTCCTTTGAAGGGCTTTTTATAAATGAGGAGGCCGAGCAGGATGCTTCCTTTATTTCCTTTACTTTATCGTGTTACGAATGGTCTCAGAAAAAAGCGTGCTATGCGCCAGGCACCGCGTCCTCCCAGACGCGTGTAGAGATAGAGGAAGCTGACAAACGGGGAAAGGAAAACCGTTGTCTTCTTGTCAAAAGATTGGTGCATCCATGTCGCTAATTGGCCGGCTTCTGTGCCGGCTTTTTCATGTTTCAGCCGGCCGCGCAGGATGGCGCAACGGGCGGCCAATGCTGGCAGCAGTTGTGGGTGGGCGTTGAGCAACGTGCGGGCGGCTTCCAAGGCCGGAAGCAACAGATGCAGACGACCACAAACGCCGCTTGATGTCAGGCTGTCGGGGTGTTGGTAAATGTGGTGGTAAGCCCGGCTCTTGAGCCAGCTGACCCGTGGTTGGTTCAGCAGGACGCGCAGCCCCAGTTCCCAATCGTTCCAGACGAACAACTGCTCGTTCCAGCCGCCAATCCGGCGCAGAAATTCGGTGCGGAAGCACATTCCTTGCGTGGCCAGCTGGGAGGCGAGTATCTGGTCGGCTGCCGAGGCGTTGTACATCACTTGGCGCACTTTGACGCGGCCATCGGGGAAGTGCATACGCGTTGCACAGGCCACGACATCGGTATCTGGTTCTTGGCGCAGCTTGTATAGGATGTTTTCAAGATAACAGGAGGACAACTCATCGTCAGAGTCGAAAAAGAATACCCATTCCGTTTCGACCAACTGCAGAGCGGCATTGCGGGCCGCAGCAGCACCCGGTTGGGAACAGGAAAGGTGTATGAATGGGTATGAGGGATGGGCGTCAGCGAAGCGCCGACAAAATTCTGCCGACCCGTCAGTGCTGTTGTTATCTACCAAATAGACGTTGCGGGGGCGGAGGGTGCTATTCAGCAGGCTCCGCAACGTGCGGGGCAAGTACTTGCGGCGGTTATGGTAGGGGATGATGAGTGAGAACATAGATGATTCCTTTCATGACTTCAAGACCGGCGGAGCATCGCTGTCGGATGGAAAGTCCCGGGGTGAAGCCTATAAATTTCAGTCCGCGCAGCGTTGCACCAATAGGACCGTGGATGATGCAAAGTACGCCGCCCTTGGCGCGTTGCACGGCAGGCGAGACGGCAAACTTGGTGCCCGTGGTGCCGGCTGCGGTGACGACCATTGAAAGCGGTTCGTAGCAGACCGTCAGTCCCCGTCGCGAAGCTTGGTGAACAAACACTTCCTCTTCGCCGCAGCCGAGCCATGCACCCAGTCCGAAGCGTTCATCGAACCGGGGCAGCGGGGCTGTGCGGCGCATAGATATTTCCCAGGATGAGACGAAGCTGCCGCGCGGACGGTGCTTGTATTCGTAGGGTTCGGGGGGGTAGGGGTGCAGGAAGTTGCCGTCGTAGTCGTGTGCCTGCATGAGCAGTATGTCGGCTTCGGGATGTCGGCTGCGTGCCTCTTGCAGGTTGCGGATGTGTTGGGGCGTGTAGCGGCAGTCGTCGTCAGCTATGACGAGCCATTCACCTCGGGCATGGGCCAGGGCATGATTGCGGTTGCGCGAGAGTCCGGTGCCGGGCAGTTGTACTACCCGAACATCGGGACGGTGGCGCAGCTCTTCCGGTATATCCTGGGTAGCCGCTTCGCCGGTGATGGGCGTGGCACCAGTTTGCCAAGAAATCAGGTAGCCCAAGCCGTCCATGGGAGGCATCAATACTTCCGGCACGCGCCGGATGCCTTCGCCCAGAGTGCAGACAAGTATTTCGATTTCCATGACCACACGGGAAAAGACTTAGCGACTTGTGCGTTTCATGTAACGGATGCCTTCCATCAAATGACGCATCATGGGCAGGAAATGGCAGTAGCCTTTGCGGGCACTTTGGAAGGCAAATTGAAAGCAAATCCACCAGGCACGTACGTTGTAGCGGTAGTAAGCAATGGCACCACGGCTGCGCTGTACGCCGGCATCGACATAGACGAGCGATTTCTTCAGCATTGTGCTCGTTTCCACTATCTTCTCAGGAAAATAGTGCATGCTCAGGCCGGCTTGTAAAGCATCTTCCAGCCACACTTCCTCCTCGCCGCAGGTGAGGAACTGCGTGCCGAGTCCGAAACGCTCGTCGAAGCGGATGCGTCCTTGTACTTTGTGGCGGCGGCAGGCCATTTCCAAAGCCGAGATGGTGTAGTCGGTGGGCATAGCCAGCACTTCAAAATCACGGGTAGGGTAGTTCTTCAGCGGCTTGCCGGTATAGGTGGAGGCGCAGAAGAAGGCCACGTCAAGGTGCGGGTTTTCTTCAAATTTCCGGGTGATGATGCTCGGTGTCTCGGGCAGCAGACGGGCATCGTCGTCGGCATACATGATGATGTCGCCTGTGGCCTTGTCCAGCGCCAGGTTGCGGTTGGCCGACAATCCCTGTCCTTTGTATTTGTAGAGCGAGATGTCGGAGCGGGTGGTGAGGTTCTGGGGGATGAGTTCCAGATAGCGTTCGTCCGTATATTGGTAGGAGATGACATAGTGTACTCCCTCTTGCGGCGGAAGCAATACGTCCTGCACGCGAACTATGCCTTTGTTTAGCGAACAGATGAGAATATCGAGCGTCATGGAATGAGAATTTTGGTTGTCTGTTGATAGGTTTTTTTGTTTCCCCGTCAGGTGGGGAAGGCAGGAGCCGATTTTGTTCTCGGGGGTATTGTTATATCCGTGTGGAAAACCGCCTTTGAACCGGACCGTGCGTTTTTTATTCTCCTGGGAATTGGTTGACGGTCTGGCAGATGAGATCCGTTTCTTCTGGCGTGAGTAGGGGGTGGATGGGGAGGCTGAGTTCCTCGCGTGCCCATGTTTCGGCCCACGAGGGAGACGTTGGCTTTCGGAGGCTAAGGAAAGGCGCGAGAGCGGGTTGCCCGGAGAGCGTGAAGGGATAATGGATGAGCGTTTGGATGCCCCGTCCGGCCAAATGGCGCATCAAGGCATCGCGCTGCGGGCAACGCAAGGGGTAGATATGGAATACGCTCTGCGTAGTGTCGCCATCGTAGGGCAGTGCCACAGCTTCAGAGCGGATGCCTTCAGCGTATGCCCTGGCCACGCGCCGCCGCTGCGCATTGTCAGCATCAAGACAGCGGAGCTTGATGCGCAACATGGCTGCCTGGAGTTCGTCGAGCCGGCTGTTGCTTCCCGGTGCTTCGTGGAAGTATTTGCGCTTGGCTCCATAGTTGGCCAACATTCGCACCTGTTCGGCCAGCTCAGCATCGTCGGTCACCACTGCGCCGCCATCGCCCAGTGCCCCGAGGTTTTTTCCGGGATAGAAGCTGAAGGCTGCGGCTTTACCCCAGGCTCCCACCTTACGACCCTCACAGCAGGCACCATGGGCTTGGGCCGCGTCTTCGAGCATGACAAGCCGGTGGCTATCAGCCCAGCGCGCGAGTTCGGCGGCTCGGGCGGCACAGCCGTAGAGATGGACGGGCACCACGGCACGCGTTCGGGGGGTGAGCACTGCCTCCGCTGTTTCGGCGGTGAGGAGGGCGCGGCTGTCAACATCGGCCGCCACCGGTACAAGGCCGGCACGGACTACAGCTTCGGCTGTGGCGATGAAGGTCATGTCGGGCACAATCACTTCGCTCCCGGCAGGCCAGTCGTAGAGCCGGCTCATGGCTTGAAGGGTGAGGGTGAGGGCATCCAGACCGTTGCCCACTCCCACACAATGGGCCACACCGATGTAGGCGGCAAATTCTCTTTCAAAGGCTTCCGTTTCGGGACCCAGCAGATAGTGTCCGCTGCGGATGACACGCAGAGCTGCTTCAGAAAGAGCCGGCTCGTAGGTGGCAGAGATTTGTTGGAGTGGGAGGTAGGGTATCATGGTTGTGCTGATGCTTGGGGGTGGGAAGAGGCTGAGGCGGTGAGGGGAAGGGTATAAAGGTCGTAGCAGACGGCGCGGGCACCGAAACCTTCTTTCTGGAAAATAAGTCCTTCGTTGAGATAGGTTCCGCCTTGTTCGGTGGAGATGCCGAAGTCGAGATACGTTGCTTCAGGCACATGGCTTGAAATCCAGAAGGGCAGTTGGCTGAACAGCCAGTCGAGTGCCGAAAGGCGGCATCCTTCATCGCTCGCGGCAATGTACTGCACATGAGCTACGGTAGAGGTGATGAAGAGCAGGCAACCGGCAACGAGACGGCTGGGGTCGCTTGTCGGATGCTCGCTTGTGGTAAGATGAACCGTCAGCAGACGGATTTGCCGGGGAAATCGGGCTGCCAATAGCTGGAGCTCGGAGAGCGAATGCACGGGGCGGACGCCGTGACGCTCTTGTAAGACTGCTTGCAGCATCTGCCAGAACTCTGGCAGGTGAGTGGTGCCTTCTTCCATCCGGAGGTATTCTGTGCGGGCGGCTTTGCGTACTTTCCGCTGGCGCAGGGTGGAGAAGGGGTAGGGGTGCCGCAGGCTGATGGCTGACGACACGCTGCGTGCCGTGAGGCGGGCACCGAGGCGGAAGAGCCAATAGAGGTCTTCTTCGGCAGGATAGGTGTGGTAGATGTAGGGCAGAGGCTTGTAAACCAGTTCTGTAAAGCCCTCAGCGGCGTAGTGGCTGAGGCAACTCAGCATTATTTCCCCCACAAGGGCGGTGGTGGCGCGGGGCAGGAGCAACAGGCCGCCATAGGTCAGGCCGCCGTGGGACAGGATGCGCTGGGGGCACTGTGGGTCGATGCAGGCCGGCAACAGGGCGAGCGTCTGGCCATGGTTGTCAAAAACAAGCAAAGAGCGGTCGGTGAACCGTTCTTTGTGGTAGTCCATGTAGTCGCGCAGGAAAAGGAAAGAAGACTGGCGTGCCTGCCCTACGGCTTGATTCCACGCTTCTTTCCACACCGTGTCGTATTTTACCAAGTTGCACTGCATGACTTTGACGTTACAATAATGCTGCTTTCAATTCTTCGAGACTACCCAAATACCCATCCTTGTCGTAGTCGCCCGATGCCAGACAAAGGCAGACGGTGCCGGGAGCGAAGTCGGACAGTTCGCACCATACCATGGGAGGTATCAGCAGCCCCTTGTCGGGCGAGGAAAGAGTGGTGGTGAAACTTTCGCCGCATCCATTGTCAACTGTCACTTTCACGCTCCCGTTGATGCACACCAGGGCTTCGTGACACCGCCGGTGGGCATGGCAACCCCGCGTGGCGTGGTGGGGAACGCCGGTTATCCAAAACACCCGTTCCACTTGGAAGGGAAGTAATCCCGAGCGGTTCAAGCCGGCTACGGTCAGCGTGCCCCGTTCGTCGGGGAAGGATGGAAAAGTGATGGTTAATTGGTTGCAGTTGAAAGGTTTGGTCATGAAAAAGTGAATTAGCCTGCGTGCAAAAATATATATATTTCTTAAAAAGAGAAATAAAATGTCTGGTTAACAGCCTTTTGGATGTGGCAGCGTGGATAGATCGGGACGGGACGGAGCTGGCCGCTTACGCTGAAATGACTTGGCTTACGGGCAGGTCATGTGGCTCTGTGGGAATGCTGTCGACTACTTGGCAAGGGAAACAGATGCCTACCTTGCAAGTGTGGTGCAGGGCAGGATGGCTGAGGAAACGGTCATAGAAACCGCCGCCGCGTCCGAGCCGGTGGCCATGGCGGTCGAATGCCACGCCCGGCACGACGATGAGATCGATAGCTGCATAGTCAGTGAAGTCTTCGCCCCCAGGCTCTTCTATATGGAAAGCCCCTTGGTGCATGGCCGACTCGGCTTCGTAGCAGCGCACCACAATCTCTTTTCCCTGAACGACGGGCAGCAGGATGTTCTTCCGTCCGGCCCAGCGCCGTATGAACGCGTGGGTGTCCACTTCGTCAGGCAGGGAGTGGAACAGCATGACGGTACGGGCTGTCTGGAAGCAAGGCTCTTGCTCCAGCTTGGCCAGCACCCTGACGGAGAGCGTTTCCTTCTCTTGGGGCGACAATTCGCCCACTTTTATCTTGATTTGCTTGCGCAGGTCTTTTTTGTTCTGCATGGAGAAGCGTGAAGGGATGTTCAGGATTTTGGTCGTGGAGAATAAAGTAATTTTATAGCAAGCCCGGCTGCTCCTTGCCGGACTGCTTCTTTTGCTCAATGGCGAAGGTGCGCTCCAACCATCCGGCACTGTTGTTGAGAGGCACCGGGGTATGGAAGGCAGCGAGCATCCAGCGGTTGCGGAATGCTGCCAAGGCTTGCTTTTTGCCCTTTTCTTTCTTTTCTACTTGAGGAAAGGCATTGCCCGACTCCAGCACTTCGGTAGCTTTCTGTACGGCTTGGTCAGATTGGTTGGCATAGGCCGCCGCTTCGTTCTCGTCCAACACGTCTGCCACGATGGCCGAGGAGATGTAGCTGTAGAGCAGTTTGTAGGAACGCTGTATCATCAGATTCCTGCGCTTCAGCCCTGCTTTCGAGGCAAAGTTGACGAAGTCCTCCACCAGCCCTTTGCGTTTCAGTACTTTGACCAATGCCGGCAAATCCTCGCATTGGCTCAACTGCTTGCGATGTTTGTCCACGAAATTGTAGGCGTATTGGAAGATGAGTCCGTTGAAGTACGCGTCTTTGAAGTAGGAGGTGATGCCGGTCGTGTCGCGGGCAATGAAAACGTCCGGCACGATGCCACCGCCGCCATAGACGGGGCGACCCAAGCGAGTTTTGTACTCTGTGCCCGAGTTGCGGATGCTGTCAGCCGAGTAGTATTCGCCGTGTTCGGCCCTTAGCAACAAGTCCGCCTCGTACTCCTCTTCCTGTCCGGGCTTGTACGGCTTCTGCACGCAGCGGCCTGAGGGGGTGTAGTAACGGGCGGTGGTGAGGCGTATCATGGAACCGTCGGGAAACTCTACCGGCACTTGTACCAATCCCTTGCCGAAGGAGCGGCGGCCTATGATGGTGCCCCGGTCGTTGTCCTGTATGGCACCGGCAAAGATTTCGCTCGCTGAAGCCGAGGTCTCGTCCACCAGTACCACCAGCGGCATGGTCTGGTAAGTGCCTCTGCCGTCGGTGCGGTATTCCCGGCGTGGCGACTTGCGGCCTTCGGTGTAGACAATCAGGGCGTTCTTCGGCAGGAACTCGTTGGCTATCTGTATGGCTGTTTCCATGTAACCGCCGGGATTGCCGCGCAGGTCTATCATCAGTTTCTCGAAGCCTTGTGCCTGCAGGTTCGCCAGGGCGGCCAGAAACTCGGCATAGGTAGTGTCGCCGAAACTGCTTATCCTGATGTAGCCGATGGTGGGTGTGACCATATAGGCTGCATCGACGGTGCGTACGGGCACTTCGCCGCGCAGGATGTTGAACTTTTGCAGCTTCGCTTTTCCTGCCCTTTTCACCTCGAGCCGGGCCTCCGTACCCTTAGGGCCTTTCAGGCGTTTCATCGTGCCGTCGTTGGTGATGGTATCGCCGATGTACGTTTCGCCGTTGATGCGCACGATGCGGTCGCCGGCAATCATTCCGACACTTTCTGCCGGTCCTCCCTTGATGACCTTCACCACGCGGATGGTGTCTTGGAAGATGGTGAACTGCACGCCGATGCCCGAGAAGCTGCCGCGCAGTTCCTGCGTGGAGGCTTCCACTTCTTCGGCCGGTATATAGGTGGAGTGGGGGTCAAGCTCTTTGAGCAGCTGGGGTAGCGAACGCTCCACCAACTGCGGAATGTTCACGGAGTCAACGTATTGGTCGTCAATCAGGTGAAACAGGTCCATCACCTTGTTGCTGGAATTGTTGATGATGGCCAGCCTGTTTCCGGAGAAGTGGTTGGCAAAAAAACTTCCGGTCAGGATGCCGGCCACCACGCCCAAGGAGATGAACAATGGTACAAAACTCTTATTTTGCGACATATCGTGAGGTTACTATCAGTGCAATATATAATATGGAGTGTTTGGCGCGCGGAAGTCATTCTTCCCGTTCGATATGCTCCACCTCAATGCCGGCCTTCTTCAAGAGGTCAATGCCGTCCGTCAGCCGGTAGTTCCGTGCGTAGACCACGCGGGCGATGCCGGCCTGGATAATCAGCTTGGCGCATTCAATGCAAGGCGCGTCGGTGACGTAGAGCGTGGCGCCGTCAGAGTTGTTGCCGGAGCGGGCAATTTTCGTGATGGCATTGGCTTCGGCGTGCAGCACGTAAGGCAGTGTCAGCCCATCCTCGCCCTCGCAAATGTTGGGGAAGCCGGAGGGCGTTCCGTTGTATCCGTCGCTGATAATCATGTTGCCTTTGACTATCAAGGCTCCCACTTGGCGGCGCGTGCAGTAAGAGTTTTCGGCCCAGATGCGTGCCATGCGCAGATAGCGGCTGTCTAATTGTGAGGCTTTGTCCATGAGTGTAGATGCTTATGAGGGAAATGAGGCTGTTCTGTTTTGGGGAGGGGAGAGCATACGGGCGAGGCTCAGCAGGACTGGGCTGGGCGTTCTTCCCGATTGGAGGTCAGCCCGTCGCGCTGGAGAAGGGCGTCAATGCGCGGCTCGCGTCCCCTGAAGCGCAGGTACAGTTCCATGGGGTGGACCGTGCCGCCGGGAGCGAGGATGCACGTTCTGAAGCGTCGTGCCGTCTCTTCGTTGAAGATGCCCTCTTCGCGGAACATGGCGAAGGCATCGGCATCCAGCACCTCGGCCCATTTGTAGCTGTAATATCCCGCAGCGTATCCGCCCGACATGATATGGCTGAACTGCACAGCCATGCAGGTGTCCTCCACCTGCGGCATCAGTCTCACGCTTTCCCACGCCTGTTCTTCAAAAGCCTTGACATCCTCGGGGAAAGGTTGTTGCAAGGTGTAGCAGGCCATGTCGAGCAGGCCGAAGCTGACCTGACGGATGCACTGGTAGGCAGCCTGGAACGTGTGTGCCCGGCGGATGCGGTCAATGTATTCCTGCGGAAGTGGCTCTCCTGTCTGATAATGACGGGCAAAGGTATGCAGAAACTCCGGCTCGGTGGCATAATTCTCCATGAATTGGGAGGGAAGTTCCACAAAATCCCAGTAGACGGAGGTGCCGCTCAACGCTTCGTAATGCGTCATGGCAAAGATGCCGTGCAGCGCATGGCCGAACTCATGCAGGAAGGTTTCCACTTCGCCGAGGGAGAGCAGTGCCGGCGTGCCGGCGGCGGGCTTGGTGAAGTTGGTGGTGATGCTCACCACGGGTCGGAACGAGTTGGAGGCCGTCACGGCTTCATGGGTGGGCAGGTCGCAGTGTTCGCCACGGTAGTTGGTCATCCATGCCCCGCCCTGTTTGCCGCTGCGGGGGAAGAAATCAGTGAGGAGTACGGCCAGCAGCTGCCCGTCCTTGTCGCAGACGCGGTAGGCTGTCACGTCGGGGTGATATACCGGTATGGACTTGTCCTCCTCGAAGGTGATGCCGTATAGCCGGGTGGCCAGTCCGAATACCCCCTGCTTCACGCTGCCCAGCTCAAAATACGGGCGGAGCATGTCCGGGTCGTAGTCGAACAGTTCCTTTCGCAGCATTTGGCTGTAGTAGGCAAAGTCCCAGGGCATGAGCACGAAGTCCTTTCCTTCCAAGGCTTGCGCCTTTTCCGCTACGGCCCGCACTTCCTTCCGGGCCTCAGGCAGATAGCTGTCGGTCAGTTCGTGGAGCAGATCGTACACTTTTTCCGTCTTGCCAGCCATGCGCCGGCGCAGGGCATAGGCGGCATAGTGGGGGTAACCCAGCAGTGCAGCCTGTTCACGGCGCAGGTTGACCAAGTCGCGCACCGTCTGGAAGTTGTTCTGCTCGTCCTGGTGCGTGCAGCGCGAGTGGTAAGCGCGGTACATCTTCTCGCGCAGGTCGCGCCGTGCGGCATAGGTCATGAAAGGGATGAAACTGGGAGCGTGGAGCGTGAAAAGCCATCCTTCCATCCCCCGGTCGGCAGCTTCCTGGGCGGCAGTCTTGCGGTGCATTTCCGGGATGCCTGCCAGCTCCTGCTCGTCCGTCAGGTGCAGGGTGAAAGCGTTCGTATCCTTCAGCAAGCGGTTGGAAAAGCGGAGGGTGGCTGCTGAAAGTTCGCGTGATATTTCGCGAAACCGTTTTTTCCCCTCTTCGTCCAGCGTGGCACCGGAGCGTTCAAAGCCCTCGTACGTCTTTTCGAGCAACATCTGGTCCTCTGAAGTCAGACCGGCCGGCGGATTGTCGAAGACCGCCTTGACGCGGGCAAACAGCTTCTCGTTCATCATGATGTTGTTGCCGTGTTCCGAGAGCAGTGGGGCCATTTCTTCGGCCAGTTGGTCCAGGTCGTCGTTCGTTTCAGCGTCCAGCAAGTTGTACATCACGGTCGTGGCGCGAGCCAGTTCCTGTCCGGCGCGTTCCAGTGCCACGATGGTATTGTCAAAGGTGGGAGGTTCGTTGTTGTCGGCCAAGTGCTTTACCTCTTCCATCTCCTTTTCCATACCCAGTTTGATGAGTTCGCGGAGGCGTTCGTGCGGTTCTTGGGGGCACGCGGGCAGCTGAAATCCCTCTTTCAGTGCCAGTTGCCATTGGTTGTCGTCAAGTAGTTGTGAGGTAATGAAATCTTGTATCATACTATGAGAGAGGTACTTTGAGTTTATAAGCTTGTGGCCACCGGGTTCCGGTTCCCTTTGACCGGGTTCATTCGTTCAGCCATTGCAGCATTTTTTCTATTTCGGCAAATTTGTCGCCTTCGTTCAGGGCCAGGTACACCTTATATAATAGGGGAGCCCATCGCTTTTGCGCTTGCGGAGCCAGTTTGCGGTATGCTTCCAGATAAGTTTCCGCTTGACGGTAGAGTGATTGCTGTTGTTGTAAAGCCTTGCGGTATTTGTTGGTCGAAACGCCCAGCGGCAGTTCCACCTGTACAGCTTTCCCCACATAAGCCGCGCCGATATAGTAGTGAGCCTCGGCGTTTGTGCTGTCAGCCTGCAACAGATGCCGTCCCGTTGCGATGCAGTCGTCCAGCCGGGTCAGGTTCAGTTGGGCCATGCAGCGTGCTGCGAGTGCCGACACGTCGGCCGAGTCCCGGTCGAGCTGGGTTTGTGCGATGCGCAGAACGGAGGCAAAGTCGTGCCGTGAAGCGTGGAGGTCGGCCAGTCGGGTAAAGAACAAAGTATGTTGCGGATAGGCCGCCATACCCTCTTGCAGCCAGTGGCGGTATTTCGCCGTGTCGTTTTCGGCCTCGGCGGTATAGGCCAGGCATTCCAGCAAAGTCGCCCTGGATGCTCTGTCCTTCAGTGCCTGTTCTTCGTATCTGTGTACTTCGGCGTAGTTCTTGCAGTTGAAGGCCGCCGTAAGGTACAGGCTCGACTGGATGACGGCCAGCCGGTTGGACAGTTGGGCAGCTTTGCCCGTTTCCGTTTGCGGCAAGTCGATGCAAGTGCGCAGGTAATTCATGGCCTCCGGGTATTTCTTCCGTTGGTAAAAGAAGATGGCTCCGGGATGTAAGTTGGGAAAATAGCGTTGCAGGTAACTGACAGATGATTTTTGCCATTTTGCCGGCGCGTTTTTGTTTTCCTGTTCCAGGTTGCGCCTGATGGAGTCCAGCCGTGCGGCCTCTTGCACAATTTGTAGGGTGGTGTTGAAGAAAGCTATCGTGTCGTAGCTCCGTTTCAGGTAGAGTTTCGTGTTTTCACCATCGTTGAGGCCCTTGTAAGCCTCCATGCTGTACAGGCAAAGTTGGGCATCGTTTTTGTACAGCGAGTCCTGTCTGAGTTTGTTCACCTGATTTACCGCCTCTTTGTAATTCTTGTCTTTCAGTGCGGTCTTCACAGGTTTGAATGCCCGTTGCGCTGTCATTGGCAGCGATATGATAAACAGAAGAGGAATAAATAATCTCAACACTGACGTTTAGTTTAGGTAGTTGGTGGAAGGTCTTGGCTTATTGGTTCAAGAGGTTTCAGGTTATGAGATTAGAAGGTTACGGTCGTTTTACTATCAGGTTATCAGGAAATAAAGTTACTGTCAGAACAGATATGAATTCCGCCTCACAGCGAGTTACTTTATCACCTGATAACCAGATAACTTCATGACCTATAAGCTCATGATCTCATAGCCTGAAGCCGGACTATGTACTTATTGTCTGTTGGCTTCTTCCAGCAGTTGGTCCATTTCCTGTGCCTTTTCCTTCATTTCCAGGCTGGAGTAAACCATCTGCAAGGGCGAAGCCCACCGTTTCGCATCGTTGGGTGTCAGTTCGCGGAGGTGTTCCAGGTAGGGGCGTGCCTTTTCGTAGTACTCCTTCACCGTGGCCAGCTCCTTGTCGTAGATAGCCTTTTCCTTCTTGTAGGCAGCTTCGCCCTTGCCTTCGATGCGGCGGCTCGTACCGATGTACTTGAACTTGCCCGACTGGCGTTGGTCGTAGATGTCGTTGATGTAGCACGTGCCCATGTTGAACAGTGCTTCTTCAAAATCGGGGTCGATGGCCAGAGCCTTGCCGAAGCTCTCGCGGGCCTGGGCATAGTCAGACTTCACGTTCAGCTCGATGGCACCCTTCATGAACCATGCCATCTTATCGTTCGGGTAGTCAGCCGTCAGCTTGTTGGCCAAGGTCGTAGCCTCGTCGATTTTCTTGTTCTGCATGTAGTAGTACATCAGGTTCTGCATGTACGAAGCCTTGCCCGTGCGTTGCGAAGCCTCCACCAGCGTGCGCTGCCAAGCGGCGGAGTCCTTCATTTCGCCGTAGGAATTGATTTTGATGAGGTACAGGTCGTGGATGCCCACCGTGTCCTTCAGAGCCTCGTCGCAGCAGGCGATCGCCTTGTCCCAGTTCTTCAGGTGATAGTTCTGCAGGGCCAGGTTAAAGCGTGCCGTGCTGTAAATCTTGGCACCGGCCTTGTAGATGGAGTCCACTTCGGCCGGCGTGAAGACAGCCGACTTGCTGGGCATCTCCACGAACTTCTGGAAGTAGTCCACACTCTCCTGCTTCTTGCCCATGGCATCCATGAACGCGCCGCAGTTGTAGTAGAGCGTCGTGAGGCCCAGGCTGCGCAGTTTGCAGTACTGGTCCACATACGGGTCGGCCTTCACCTTGCCCTTGGCGTTGGGCTTGTGGTTGTACGCTGCCGCAGCGTTGTAAAAGCCGATGATGTTGTCCACCCGTTGGCAGAACTGCAGCGTGTCAAAGGGCAGACCCTGCTGAGCGTTGTTCAGCACCACGTTGAACAGTTTGTCCTGCAACTGTCCGCTTTGCAGGTAGAGCAGGGCCAGCTTGTCGTTCTTCTGTTCCGCCTCGGCCTTGGCCGTTTCCTCCTTCAGGATTGTTTCGGCTTCGGCATACATGGCTTGAGCCTGTTCAAAGGCTTCGCTGTTGCGTTGTCCCATCAGGTTGTCGGCCTTTTGGATTTTGTCGTAGGCTTTCCATGAGCCCGGCTTGGAAGCAGGGGCTTGGGCGTTGCTCACGTTTGCGCAGAGGGCAAACAGAGCCAGACTGAATAAAAACTTTTTCATCATAGATAGGGTTGAAAGGTTGATTTTTCAGATAAGGGAATGATGCCGGTTCCTCCGGTGCTCGTGTGCGGAAAGCGTGCCGTCTCGGCACCGCAGGAACCGGTCAGTGAATGCTGGGCTCAAACTTCTTCAGCAGGAGCATCGGGAGTTTCTTCGGTGGGAGCTTCTTCGGTGGGAACTTCTTCGGTGGAAGTTTCCGGAGCTTCCGTGGTCATGCCAGAAACCTCATCAGGCGTTTCGGCGTTCAGTTCCTCTGCTTGTTCCTCCTCTTCCGTGGGCACCTGACAAACACTCGAGATTGTGTCGCCGCGTTTCTCCAGGTTGATGAGGCGGGAACCCTGCGTGGCGCGGCCCTGCACTCTCACGTCCTTCAGTCTCAGCCGCAGGGTAGTGCCGCTCATGTTGATGATCATCAGGTCCTCCTCGTCGGTCACCGCCTTGATGGCCACCACCTTGCCGGTCTTTTCCGTGATGTCGAGTGTCTTCACGCCCTTTCCGCCACGGTTCGTCACGCGGTAGTCCGTCACGGCGGAGCGTTTGCCGAAGCCGTTTTCGCTGACCACCAGCACGGTTTCCTTTTCGGGGTCATTCACGCAAACCATGCCCACCACGCCGTCTTCCGGGTCGTTCTCTTCCAGACGGATGGCGCGTACGCCCGTAGCCGTACGTCCCATGGCACGCACCGTTTCCTCGTTGAAGCGGATGGCCCGTCCGTTGCGGTTGGCCACCACGATTTCGTCCGTGCCGTTCGTCAGTGCCACGCTCACCACGCGGTCGTCCTCACGA
>SFQP01000098.1 GCA_004562975.1 bacterium | reverse complement strand
AGCCTTCACCTCTGCCCCATCCTGCTTGGGATGCAGCACGAGCGAAGTTTGCGCTGATGCCGCAGACACCATTCCTGCCAAAGCCAGGGCTGACAAGAAGACGCGTTTTTGTTTCATACGCATAACAGTTTGAAAGTGAATAGATAGAAAATTAGAATGTGTGTTAGATTTATGGGGCGCAAATATCTGACAAAAGGATGAAATGGCCAAACTTCAATACGAATAGTTTGACCGACGTAGTCGCCAAGCATACCCAAGTACACCACACTGCGGCAGAAGCATCGACCAGCACAAAACAGCAGGCCACCGCCCAACGGGGTAAACAATCCCGGGGCGGTGGCCATCTTGTTTATTGCGCTTGGCTGCCGTAGCGGCAGGCGGTTGCAATTAGTAAATCATTTTCTTGCCATCCACGATGTAAACGCCTTGTTGCAGCTTGTTCACGCGGCGACCGGAGAGGTCGTACATTGCTTTCTGCTTCGACACACCATTTTGGATCACTTGGATGCCGGTGGGGAACTTGCCCTCTTCGAGGTCGAGCACCAGCGTGCCGTAAGCCTCAATCGTGAAGTCCTTCACCTCTCCGCCTAAACGGACGCTAACCGTGCGTTCCATCTCCTTGTTGTTGGTGATGCTGACAGCGTTGGGCTTGCCTTCTGCCCAAGTGATGTCGACACAGTAGTCGCCCTGTGCCTTCAGGCCCTTCACACTACCGTTGGCCCAAGCCGTAGGCAGGGCGGGCAGGATGGTAATCACATCGTCGTAGCTCTGGAGCAGCATCTCGGCCACGCCGCTGGTGCAACCATAGTTACCGTCAATCTGGAAAGGAGAGTGCGCGTCGAAGAGGTTGTAGTAGCAACCGCCGTCACCACCCATGGCGATGGCATAGTTCGTAGAGTGACGGAGAGCCAGCGTCAGGTTGCGGCGAGCATTGTCACCGTCCAGACAGCGGGCATACGTGTTCGTCTGCCAACCCATGGACCATCCCGTCACGTCGCCGTTGCGGGCAATCTGTCCGTTGTAGGCAGCCTGGAAGAGCGTCTGGCCCTCATCGGTCGTATCAAATGCGCTCACCATCGAGAAAGGATAGAGGCACATGAGGTGCGACAGGTGGCGGTGACCCTGTTCCTGCAGTGGGTTGTTCTTCCACTCGGAAATCATCGTCTTGCCATCGTAGGTTTCCGTCCACAGACCCTTGTCGAAGTTATCGTAGAGGTCCTGGATGGCAGCAAGCTGCTCGGCTGTGAGGGGCGATTCGTCGCCCAGTTCGGCGTGCGCCTTGAACACTTCGTCGAGAGCCTCGTAGCTGGTCTGCTGTGCGAAAGCCGTTACGTCGCCAGGACCGTGTTCAGGACTCCATTCATTCTTGATTTCGTACTTGCCGTTGCCGTCGAGCGTAGAGATGTTCTTGGTGAAGAGCGCGTAGTCGTACATCACGGGCAACGCCTTCTTCAGGAAGTCGCGGTCGAGGGTGTACTTGTAGTGGCGCCACAGGTGGGTAACATACCAGGCACCGCAGGTCTTGATGCTCTGGTTGCACCAAGTGGAAGTGCCGCCGAAGATATTGTTCTCCACAGCCACGGCCCAGCCACCTGCCTTGCCGGCAATCTTTGTGGCCAGAGCAGCCCAAGGAGAGTTGGGAGCAGCAGCCAGGTCGATGATGTGGTCGAGGAAAGGACGGTGCATTTCGCTGAGGTTGGTGGGGTCAGCAGGCCAGTAGTTCATTTCGACGTTGATGTCGGCGTGAACGTCGCAGTGCCAGAAGGAAGTGTTCGAGCGGTCATTCCAGATACCCTGCAAGTTGCTGGGAGCATGGATGGAAGTGTCGAGGTTGGCACCGATGGTCATGTAGCGGCCATATTGGAAGTAGAGGCTTTCGAGGAAGAGCCCCTCGGGAGTCGTCTTGTTGCCGGCGGCCTCGTTATAGAACTTAATGAGGTCTTCGGTGGTCTTTTCGCTGACGGTTCCGAGCGTGAGTTCCACACGGTTCATCAGTTCGCTGTGCTTGGCCACATGGGCAGCCAGCAGCTCGGCGTAGTTCTTGGCAGCGGCAGCGTCGATGCGCTCCTGCACCTTGGCGGCAATCTGTTCGGCGGTTTCGCCGCTCACGCAGCCGGCCTTGGTTGCGTCGTAATCAGTGGCGGCAGCCATGATCAGGTTCACCCAGTCGGCACCCTCCACGTGGATACCTTCTTCATCGGTCGTAACGGTAGCTCCTTCGTTGGCCAACACCTTGAAAGCCGTGTTGTAAGTAACGATATCGAGCTTGCCGCCGAACTGTGCAGCACCTTCGGCATAGCTCACCGCGCCGGCATTGATGAGCTTGTCGGGCACGTAAGTGAACTTCAGCGTCAGTTTGTCGGTGCCTTCAGCCTCGTAGTGGGCCACGAACACGCGGTCGGTGGCCGAAGTGAAGTAGCGGCGCTTGTAGCTTGTGGCTTCGTCACTGCTCTTGTAATTCACGCCGCCCACACCGTCGACGATGTCGAGGTAGCGTACATATTCCTTGACGGGCTTGGTGTCGTCGGCCAGGGAGAAGTTGCCGCTCTTGTCAACCACCTTGATGGAACCGAAGTTCTGGAAATAGCCCTGATTGCTATTCGCAGTGGTTCCGGCCCAGAGGGTCTTTTCGTTGAACTGGATTTCGTCCTTGTAGAGTCCGCCACGGATTGTGGTGCCCACCTGTCCGTTGCCGAGCGGCAGGGCATATTCCATCCACGTGTCGCTCACGCCGGTGTGTGCCACGGGCACGTTGTACCAGAGCGAGAAGTCATTGATGTCGGCAGGACGCTGGCCGGGTTCCACGGTGTTGAATTCGGCATACAGCATCTCCTCGGTGGGGATAACTTCGGTGATGTAGAAAGTAGAGCCATCATCGCCCACGGCGGCACCGTTGTTCCACAGGGCGAGGTAGTCGCCGCGCTTGTTCCAATAGTTGTTGGCTGAAGAGGCTATCTTGATGTAGCTGGCCGAACCGTCGAGGTTCACCGTGCCGTTGAAATAAGAGCCATCGTTGCCGTCGGCCACAGCGGGGGCGGTCATCGTGGTGCGTGCATCAGCCTCAGAGCCGGCAATCATCATGACCAGACCCTTCTTGCTTTCGCCGGCATTGATAAAGCGGTACAGGCCGTCGGAGGTCTGCATCACGTGCCACAGGCCATCGAAGTTGCCCGGCTCGCTGCCGTTGGTCAGCTTGAGGTTGCCGTTGCTGTCCACATAGCTGTCGTCCACGCTGACGTAAGCACCTTTCTTGTTCTGGATGCGATAAGTCTTTTCAAGTGCGGGCAGGAGTTCGGAAGCATCCTGGAAGAGGAACTTTGAGGCGTCGTGATCGGGAACCCAGCGCACCACGCCGTCCCAGTTGACCATGTGCAAGGCGTTGTTCTCATCAGTGCCGTTGGCATCATAAATGTTGCAATAGCCGTTCACCCCGGCGTATTCCACAGTGTAGACTCCGGCATTCTCTTTCTCCACCAGCTCCACGCGGGTGTTGAGTGCTTCGGGCAATGCGGCCACATAGAGCCCCGTAGCCAAGTTCTTCATGTAATAGGTGTTGGCCTCGCCGGCATTTTCAAAGTACCACACATGGTTCTTGTCGTACTTGGCTACGTTCGAGCCGAGTTTGCCGTCGGTCAAGCCCACAAACAAGGAGGTATGGAGCAGGTTGCCGAGATAGAGCGGTCTGTCGGCAATGTCTGTACCCAGCACCGGGCTGCTCTCCATGGCAGTCAGAGCATCTTGCATGGCGGCAATGGCATCTTGCAGTTCCTCAGCCGTTCCGGGCATGGTAGCCGGTATGGCGGCTTCGGCTTCAGCGGTGCTGTGGTAGAAGAATTGCAGCTTTTTGGCATCGTTGATTTTCCGTACCAGAGCCTTGTACTGCGTGCGGTAAGCCTCCAGGTCGTCCAGCACAACGGCTTCGATGATGGCCAAGCGGTTACCGTCGTCGAGCGTGCTCCAGCCATCGACTATACAACCCTGAGGATAGCCGCCCGAACCTTGCATATTGAGCGTGTTGTTGCCCACCTTGATGCACAGGGGGTATTCGGCATTGCCTGTTGCCACGAAAGTGACGGGCGACGAGGGGTTGTCCTCGTAGCTGCCATCGCTCTTCACATACTTGCCAGCCCCCACACTATATAGGTAGGTGTTGGAGCCGTTGGTCTTGAACTGGAACTGCTGGGCAGCCACGTCGTAGGCGGCTGTACCCTCATCCGTCACACCACTACCGGCACTACCCGCAATGTGGTTGGGGTAGTCGGCACTGTAGAGCACGAAGCCACGCACCGAACGGAGGACATAGCCCATGCCTTCGCTGATGGAAGCCGCATCCGTCACCACAGTACCCGGCACGAAGTCAGCACTGACAGCTTTCACGCCGTTCACGTGCTCCACAATCGGAGCAGCTGCGGGCGCAGCTTTCAGAGATGCCTCTCCGGCCCAGGCGTACAGACAGAAGCAGCACATCAGGCTCAGAAAAAGAGTAAACTTCTTCATAGATTAAATTATAAGATTAAGTAAAAGAATAAAAGTTTTCTTCTAAGTTCATTTGCTGTAATGCCGCTGTCGCCAATGGACATCACTGGAATTTTTTTCCATCAGCGCATACGGCTTTACGAAACCGCACACAATTTGTGCGCGGCAAATGTACATAATAAGAAAGGATTGTGCACGGAATCTTACATAAAACATTTTGGCAGCAAGACAGAAAAGCATCAATAGCAGGTGCTTACAACCTACTTATTTCCTCTTCACTGAGCCCTGTTGCTTTACAGATGTCGACAGCACTTAATCCCATCAATTTAAGCTTCCGTGCGGTTTCCTTGATTCCCTCGGCACGTCCTTGCTCCAGGCCTTCGGCACGCCCTTGCTCCAATCCTTCGGCACGCCCTTCGGTACGCCCTTCGGTACGCCCTTCGGCACGTCCTTGCTCCAGCCCTTCGGCACGCCCTTCGGCACGTCCTTGCTCCAGTCCCTCGGCACGCCCTTGTTTCATTCCTTGCTCCAGTCCACGTTTGAGCGCACTGCCGTAGTATGTCTTTTCCGTGCTTATGATATCCCAGAACTTTTCGTAGCCCAGCAGTTGCTCCGGGGTATATGCCGACTGTTCAACCACTGACAAAGCCTTGCTTATCTCCGGGTTCTCCAGCAGGTCCGCCGGAGCCTCGTAAGTA
>SFQP01000006.1 GCA_004562975.1 bacterium | reverse complement strand
CGCAAGGACAAGGACAAAGAGGAAGATGCCGACAGAGAGGATGAGAAGGATCGATTTGACGGTACGGACGGAACGATAAGCACCAAGTCTGTTCAGGAAGATTCTACAGAAGGGCATTCAGTGAAAGAAAAGAAGGATCGTGATGTTTCAAGGCGTCCCGCAAAGTATGATACGATGTCGGTTGAAGGGACACCCGTCTTTCATCCTACGGACGACTCCAAAGTACCGGGCAGAATCATCGGGCGCAAGTCGGTCAAGGTGTACAGCTTCAAGACGTGCCTTGTTGAGGAGCAGTTTGATATGGTACATTATGTCGAGCCTGGCAAGAAGCCCAAATGGGGCTATTTCCCAACGTATGGCCATCCCGATGTGGTCACGAAGTTCGAAGGCACAAAGGCTACCCCGGAGTTCCTTCAGGCTCTTGCTTACGAAGTCTATGTAAAGAATGTTACTTTCGGTCTTCTCCATCAGTGGCTGACAGACCTGGGAATGACCATATCCAAGAACACGCTTCACAACTGGCTTAAGAAGGGCAAGAAGTATCTGGACAAGTTGATTGTGGTTCTGAAATCCATTGCCTTGGAGAAAGACTCGATAGTGAACTGCGACGAGACCTGGTGCAAGGTACGCAAGTATGACCGTTACAAGAAATGCTATATATGGGTATTGGTGAACAAGGCCGAGAAGATAGCCATATTCTTTTATGAGGATGGCTCCCGAGGTCGGGATGTGCTCACTCATTTCCTTGGTGACGCAGAGCTGAAGAGCATCATGACAGACGGTTACAATGCTTATGTATTTATAGGTGATGAACTGAAGTCCTCCCGGTTCAAGGACACCGACCATCAGATTTGCATGGCTCATGCGATGGCCAAGTTTGCCAAGGCAGCCAATCCCGGCGGCGACAAGGCTGCCTTGCCGTTCTGGGATGACCTGCAACTTTTCTACAAGCTGGAAGAGAGATATGACGAGGAAGGTATAAGTCCTGAAGAACGAGTAAGGCGACGACAAAGCCTTGAAACAAAAGAGATAATGATAAGGCTAAGGTCAAGGCTCGACATGGAACTGGCAAAGGATGAACCGGAGCGAAGCTCCTACCTGACAGAAGCCTTGAACTACCTGAAGAAGTTTTGGTACGGAATCTTTGCCTACCAAAAGAACGGTAATTATCCAATAGACAACAACATAGCTGAGCGAACCATCCGGAAACTCACAACCCAACGTAACAACTCCCTCCATTACGGCAGTGATGAAGGAGTTGGGATGGCTGTCGCATACCATAGTGTTATATCAACAGTCAGACTTCACGGCATGTCGTGCTGGAATTACCTCGGTGTTTTTTTCAAAAATATCTTTAACGGATGTCGTGATTTTCTAAGCTTGACACCCGGGAATATAGGTATGGCTTATGCCAATCGTTAAATAAAACGCCTAAACTTTAACATATCCCATTTAAGGCACTGGAAAAGTGCCTTAAAATGATGGTATGCCCTAAATTGAGTACTTACCATCATGTGCTTGAAACCGTTGATTTTCAGTGGTTTTAGTGATGAGTGATTGAACGTTTCATTCTTTCATGCCATCAGACTTTGAGTTTTACACCTTCAGGCATCCGCACCCGGCTTCAGGTCTGAAGTTTTCGCGGATAGCCCGGCTTATGTAGCGTTATACCGTTGGAGGTGTTTCTCGCTCCATCACAGCGTAACGATTGCCATACATAGTATGAACCTTCCTTGCTCCCATTCGCCGAAGCAATTTGCCCATGCGGTGTACGGTGATACCCTGCAATGTTTTCGGAGCATTGCATTTCAGACGGTCGAAAATGTCACCGGCTGACAGCCACACAGTTTCCGGCTTCTCGTCATCCTTTGGCAGACGGTATATTTTGTTGAACTCATCTTCCAAAGGTGATTCGCGATAAAAGAGACGGTTGTGCCGTTCAATTTCAGCTTCTTCGTCCTTACTGAACAGGATGGGTTCGCCTTGTTCAATTTCGGCCACCAATTGTGCGTAGAGCAAATCGTGGTCCACTTTCACCGGGCCGATGTAATGTTTTACCGACTGACAATAAAAACGGCGCGAGCCCGAAGGGTCGGTCAGCAGGTCGTCGAAATTGCTGGTACCGATGAATGAAGCCATTCGTGGCACAATAATCGTGTTGCGACCGTGCGGTCGGCGCATACTCACTTGTGTGGGTTGCATCATGTTCTTCAAGGTTCCCATCTGTCGTTCATTGTAACGGTCAAATTCATCCATGTTAATCAGTGCCATACAGCCCAATCGCCGTTCGGCGTGGCTGTCGGCGGTCAAGTCGAATTTGTCCGTATAGTAACGCTGGAGTGGGGGTGGCAATAGTGAACGACAGAATGTACTCTTGCCCAAGCCTTGTTGCTCGCTCACCAAAAGCGGAGCCAGGTGGTTTTGGAAAGTACACAACCCCGTTCCTTCGTGTTGCCATCCCGCCACCATGGCGCGCATCCAGCGATGAAATACGCAGTGCCACAGCGGGTCGGAGCTAATCATGTTGCAAACTTCCGCCACGCGGTCGTGTCCGTCCCATGCCGGCAGAGTCTTCAGGTAGTGGCGGAGTGGATGGTAAGAAGCCACCGCTTCTGAAAACAAGTAACAATCTACCCAGCTGCGGTAACATTGCGGCAACTCATTTTGCACCTGCATGACCAAAGAATTGTGGCTGCGTTCGTTCATCGGTACAAAGTCTGCTGTCGGTTTACCGGCCGGACGCAGCTCAATGTTGTTGTCCATTTCGTTGAACCGCAAGTCCCAATGTTTCGTAATAATTTTTTCGATGCGTGCAGGCGTGATGAGTTTGTCGGTTGGGGCCTTGGGTTGTTTCGGCTTGTGGAGGTCGTGAGTGGCTTCCAGCTGACGAATAGGACGGATGTGACAAACGAAACGGCCTTTGAGGCGGCGAAATAGTGTACGCCAGAGTTGGATGAAAAACTTTTTCATGATAAATGTTGAATTTGTGTGTTAATAAATTGTCCGGTAGACCGGGTAGCTCCATGAATGGAAGCTGCAATGCAAAGGTACGGCCTCAAATCTCACTTTGCAAATAGAGTGTCGTTGAGTTACACAGTTTGTGATGAAATGGCCGATTTTTTTTATTTTCCCGTAGACATAGCCATTCCAAGTCCAGGACTATTTTGCACAAGTCCTTAAGTAGTGAAAAATACTTCAGGAGTTGTTTCCCAGAATTCGGCGGATGAAGGTTCCGATGGTAATCGTTCATTTCTTAAATCATTGATTTTCAGCAAAGTATTTTCATCGTATGAATGATTGAAAGATTTTATGAAAGGCAAAACAACGTATAGTATTCCTGTTTCATGAACTGTAAAAACGCTGACTTGTCCTTAAATCTCTTGCCGGTTAGTCGCTAACATTTTGGCGCTTTTGTGGTAAACGTGCAGTAGGCTGAGAACCTTATTATTTTCATATTACTAAAGGGGTGTTCTGATTTATCTAAAATCAGCACATTATGCTGTCTTTCCATGCCAAAAAGGTGTTCGGTAACTTTGCACATGCAACTATTGTGCAAAACCGAACGCAGAAAGCTTGCTTTATGCTGAGGTGCAGCCAATAGTCTATAAAATTCTCTTTTATGAATCAGCAAATTCCCGAACAACAAGCCATTGAAGGGCGTCAAAAGTATGTGACCGCCTTCAATGATACAATGATTAAAGGGGTGTTCTATAAATTACGGGATAAGGAACGTTCAAAAGACAGTGCTTACGTTTTGGTCGCTTTTCGTTTCTTAGCGCGTCCTTTTGTAAGTTTCGTCAGTCACATAGCCCGCTATGCTCCTTCCTCAACTAACAAAAGTTCATCTCTATGAAATCAAAAATCAACTCAACCTAATTTTTAGAACACCCCTAAAATCTGGAAGGAATGGTCATTTAAGTACCTTCTTGCCGTTGACGATATAGACACCCTTCTGTACCTTCTCTACACGGCGGCCTGAAAGGTCATATATTTCCGTTCCCCGCTTTGACTTCATCCCCTCCGGGCGTTGGCCTTCATTTTCGTGTTCCGTTTCCACGATGCCGGTGGCTTCATCATCAAAGTTGAGGTAAAGGGTACGTGCATTGCCCACATTCGCAGGTACACAGAGGTATGCCTTGTTGTTGTATACCTTGAAACCGCCACCCTTGCGGTAGAATCCAATTCTGTCATTCTCCACGGCCAGGACATAGGTGGTAAAACCACTGGGGACTTCCACCTCCTGATATTCATCCGTGCCCGCATAGCCATGCAACATGTTGCCTGTTATGGCAGAACCTTCTGCTGTAGCCTTGGTGAGGAGATGCTGTCCCTGCTTGCCATAGACTACAGCACCAGTTTGTGCAGGAATGATGCCGTCAGTGATGGATGTCATGGTAATAGTTCCTTCATCGCCGTTCATAGTCGGGGCGTTGGTTGCCACATAGGCAGTCATTCCGGCTGGGATGGTCATGGGGGCATTGGCGTAGAAAGTAGCAATCTCATAAGTTCCAATATTGCAGATTGCAACGTCTTTCTCGTCAAATCCTCCTGTTACGGTGAAACTGTTGTTACTGTTGGGATCAAGTGTAGTCAGGGTGAAGGCTGAGCCACCTATCTCTTCCACCTTGATGATGCCGCCGTTCATCTGGCGGGTTGCTGTAGTGAAGTCCACATCTAACTTCCCGACATTCACCTTGGGCAGGTTTACGACGCATTTGCCATCGAGAGCCTTAACATCCTCGGCAAGAACATACTTGAAGGTCTTGCCATAGTCGGTGGAGAGGCTGATGCGCAAACGGCTGTCGGCGGTGAAGTAGTTCTCGTTGACGCCCCACGATACAGTCACCTGCTCGCCTGCCGTGTACTGGCTCTTGGCTGGAGTGAGTGTAGCATTGAAGGCTGTGCCCCCGAGGCATAGGTGCTGTAGAATGGATTTGCCTGCAATGCAGAGTAACTCCATGCTGTGCTTGGCACGTCGTTGACAAGTATGCTGAGTGCATAGTTGCCCGGTACCATTTTTGGCACGTCGGTGCCATCCTTCAGGTAGAAATAGTCATCGTACATAATATCAGCAATGTAGGTTGGCTGGTAGTTGATGACATTGCTTTCCTGTGGTACGAACGAAGCAAAGTGGGGCATGAGGCCTCCCTCCACGATGTTGTCCACATTGGCACTGCTGCATCCTATGGCGGTGTAGAGCAACCGGTGTCCTTCGGCATCGGTAGCCTGCACGTCAATAGAAAGGCAGGCGCCTTGGGGAATGCGGTAGGTCTTCTGCATAGCCTCGGCATTGAACTTAGGGGCTTCGTTGTCCACCTTGACATTTTTGTATGATGAGGTGCCTTTTGCCTTGTTGCGGATAGTCTTGATGGAGGGGTAGGCAAAGAAGTCATCACCGCCGTAGTCCATCAGACTGCCCTCGCCCGTGGTGGTATGCGGTGCGCCAAACATGTGTCCAAGTTCGTGGGCCACCACCCACTTGTCGGTCTTGGCATAGCAGCTGCCCTTGGCACTACTTATATAGGCTCCGCCCTCGATGGAGAGACCGGAGTTCTCGGCATAGCTTTTGCGATGGGTAACCCACATGCCCACATCGTAGCTGCCTTCACCGATAGCATCGTTGATATAGTTCGTGCCGTTGCCGATTTCTGGGAGCTCTTCGGACCTATCAAGGTCGTTGATATGCTCTGTCATCACTAATCGTCTGTCCATCACCACATCAAAGCACATGCCCAGCGGGACAAATACCTCGTTGACGAAATCCTCGCAGGCTTGCCAGAAAGGTATCACCTTGTCCTGATAATCATCATCGAAAAGGCCATAATCTCCCTGAAGGTCATTCTCGAATGCACTTACCGTCACGGGAATGGCCAGGCGATAGTAACGCAGTGTTCCGTCACCGGGGAGGGCATCTTCGGCCTGCAATGCAGATGGTGGCAATAGAGTGGCTGCCAGAGCCACAGTTAATAGTTTCTTTTTCATAGGCTACGTCAGTTCGGGATAAGAAAGTTGTCTAAAAACTATTGGTGAGTAAATACCCAATGCAAAATTAGTGTTTTATCTGAAATGCCATTCTAAGTAATGAGTAATAAAAAAGTTGCATCAGTTGGCCGGTTTGACGAGGTAGTTCCATTGTCCGAGTTTCGGAGCGAAGATGACTTGTCTGGCAAGTCTCTTCTGGTACGATTCTTCAATCTAAAGGTGTCGGATATGGGCAAAAAACCGCGATAAAATCAGGGAATACCTTCATTTGACATCTCCATTTGGTAAAAAACAAATCAAATGCTTGGTATTTACATGGCCAAGTGCTATCTTTGCTTGCAAAATATTGAAGCATGGGTATATTCTCCAATTTATTCAAACATAAGCAGCAGGTCAACGAAACTGGTTGGCGCGTCGGAGGCATGGAAGATTTCATGATGCTCATCCGCGTGTACTATCAGGCCGTGATGGCCGCCAATTTAGGTATCAGCAATCTGGCAGCATTGCCGGATTTGCGTGTGTTCAAACAGACATTGCACGTTCCCACCGTGAACAACAAGCTCGGGTTGGGCGAGAAGAACAAATGTCGCAAGATGTTGATGGAAATCTATGGAATTGAGGAGTTTTTCTTCAAAGAGATAGACCAAAGCATTAAGCGTCATTGCCGCAATGTCAATGATGTGCGTAGTTACCTTTTCCTCTTCCAAGGGTTCTCTCAGGAGCTGATGATGCTCATGGGCAACCTGATGAAATGGAAATTCCGCTTGCCGGGTTTCTTCCGGAATGCCCTGCGGCAACTGACGGCCAAATCTGTGAACCAGGTGCTTACTAAGAATGATTGGAAGGATGACGGCGTGCGCAAGGCTTGTCTGTCTGTGCGCCGTTACCAGCAACAACTCGGCTATTCTGCTGAATGGATGACCACTTATGTGTACAACGTGGTAATCCTGGCCAAGAAGGAGCCGAAACCAAGCGACAAAGACGAATAATCGTTACTCTTTTTCCCTGAAGCGTGAGCGGACAATGCAACACGCGGTTTCTGTCAAGTAATAGTATCACTGCTCTCGTTCATTTGTAATATAAAGCATGACCCGTGAACAGGAAATAGCGTTGCGGAATTTTGAAGCCCGGGTACGCCAACTGATGTCGGCGTACAAAGAGGTGCTACTCCAAAACCGTAACCTGAACTGTGAATTGGCGCATTGCAAGCAACAGCTGAGCGAGGCTCAGGCACAAATCAAACAGCAGGCACAACAGTATGAGGCTTTGAGAACCGCCCGGATGATTGAGGTGAGCGGTGATGATGTCAAAGCGTCGAAAGCACGCATTGCAAAACTGATTCGTGAAGTGGACAAGTGCATTGCACTGCTTGATGTGTAACAATCCCACACTTTTCAAAAGCCGTCAAATCTCATGGATGCAGCTCAAGATAAATTTGTCATACAGTTGCTCATCGGAAAGCAAATCTACCCCATTACGGTAAAGCGCGAACAGGAAGAGATTTACCGTAAGGCGGCACGTATGATTAATGAAAAGCTGGGACGTTACGAACAATCCTATCCCAACTTGGGGTATGAACGCTATACATCCGTGGCCTTGCTTGACTTTGCGGTGCAGGTGTTGCAACTGCAAATGCAGAAAGACCAAACGCTCTACGAGGAAACAGTGGGACGATTGACTACGGAAATCGAAGAACTCTTCAGGGAGCCTTCGCCGAACAATACCGCAGAATAATCACAGGTAAGTGCGATTGTCGTCTTGTCGGTTGTAGTTATAACTGACAATTCACTATGTATTCATTAAGATCCATACAAAAACAATGTTTCAAGCAATACTCATTGTCGTAAGCCTGCTGATCGGGGCAGGCGGAGGATACAGCTTTTTCCGGTATGTCCTGAAAAAGAAATACCTTCGGATGATTGACACTGCCAACAAGGAGGCAGATGTCATCAAAGAAAAGAAACTCCTGGAAGTTAAGGAGCAGTTCCTGAACAAGAAGGCTGAACTCGAAAAGGAGGTGCAGCAGCGCAACCAGCGCATCTTGCAGGTTGAAAACAAGTTGAAGCAGCGCGAAATCAGCCTGAATCAACGACAGGAAGACCTCGGACGGCGCAAGCAGGAACTGGACAACACGCAAAACCGCCTGTCCAACCAACAGCAAGCATTGGTGCGTAAGGAGGAGGAATTGGAGAAACTCCAACTGAAAGAACGCGAAAAGCTGGAAGAGCTGAGCGGACTCTCTGCTGAAGAGGCAAAAAAACGCTTGGTGGACTCACTGAAGGACGAGGCCCGCAGCGATGCACAAAGTTATATCAACGACATCATGGACGATGCGAAACTCACCGCCAACAAGGAGGCCAAACGCATCGTGATCCAGACCATCCAGCGCGTGGCCACCGAAACGGCCATCGAGAACAGCGTGACAGTGTTCCATATTGACAACGATGAGGTCAAAGGCCGCATCATCGGTCGTGAGGGACGCAACATCCGCGCTCTGGAGGCTGCCACGGGTGTGGAAATTGTGGTGGACGATACGCCCGAAGCCATCGTCATCAGTGCTTTCGACCCTGTTCGCCGCGAGATTTGCCGCTTGGCACTGCATCAACTGATAGCCGATGGACGCATCCACCCGGCACGTATCGAGGAGGTTGTGGCCAAGGTGAAGAAGCAGGTGGACGACGAGGTCATTGAAACCGGCAAGCGCACGGCCATCGACCTGGGCATCCACGGGTTGCATCCCGAACTGGTGCGTATCGTGGGTAAGATGAAATACCGTTCCTCTTACGGCCAGAACCTGTTGCAACACGCTCGCGAAACAGCCAATCTCTGTTCGGTAATGGCGGCAGAACTGGGACTGAATCCCAAAAAGGCCAAGCGTGCCGGTTTGTTGCACGACATCGGCAAGGTGCCCGACGAGGAAAGTGAATTGCCACACGCACTCTACGGTGCCAAACTGGCCGAGAAATACAAGGAAAAACCGGAAATCTGCAATGCCATCGGGGCTCACCACGACGAAATGGAGATGACCTCACTGCTGGCTCCCATCGTGCAGGTGTGCGATGCCATCAGCGGTGCGCGTCCCGGTGCCCGAAGGGAGATTGTGGAGGCTTACATCAAACGCTTGAACGACTTGGAACAGATTGCTTCCAGCTATGAAGGTGTAACGAAAACCTATGCCATCCAGGCCGGTCGCGAACTGCGCGTGATTGTCGGTGCAGACAAGATTGACGACAAGCAGATTGAAACCCTGAGCGCGGACATCGCTCGTCGCATCCAGGATGAAATGACCTATCCGGGACAGGTGAAAATTACCGTGATACGCGAAACGCGTTCGGTAAGTTACGCCAAATAAGGCTTGTCTCTATTCCTGAGAGCATCGTAACATCAAGACAAATCATGTATATTTCGGGATTTCTCATTTGTTTCGCCAAATCCTCAGCCGGTTGCATTGGCAACTTCGCGGCTCACGGACGAAACCAATGAGAAATCCTGATTTTATTGCTTCATATTCTTCCACATGAAAAATATCAAGAACCGACCTTCGTTGTGGGTGCCCACACTCTACATGGCCGAGGGTATTCCCTACGTGATTGTAACAGCGGTAGTTATCGTGATGTATAGCCGTCTGGGACTGTCGAACGGTGAAATCGCGCTCTATACTTCCTGGCTCTATTTGCCATGGGTAATCAAGCCGTTTTGGAGTCCCTTGGTGGATGCGTTCCGCACCGAACGATGGTGGATTCTGACCATGCAGTGGCTGTTGGCCATATCATTTGCCGGGATTGCCTTTACGCTGCAAACCTCGCATTTCGTGCAATGGTCCTTGGCCATCCTCTGGCTGGTGGCCTTCAGCAGTGCCACCCACGACATTGCCGCCGACGGGTTTTACATCCGGGCACTCGACAGCAAGACACAGGCATTCTATGTTGGAATACGCTCCACCGCCTATCGCATAGCCTCCATAGTGGGTCAGGGGTTGTTCATCATGATTGCAGGCTTTCTGGAGTCACGCTTCATTCCCTCAATGGCTTGGTCGTTTACATTCTATCTGGCAGCCTGTGTCTTCGGCCTGCTGTTTTTGGCCAATTTCATCCTGCTGCCCCGGACGCAGACAGACGCTGCCAAACAGGTGGTGTCTATTTCCACCACGTTCCATACATTTGCCACCTTTTTCCGTAAGCCCCAGGTAGTACCTGCCTTATTGTTTATGCTGCTCTACCGTTTGCCGGAAGCACTCTTGGTAAAAATCTGCCCTCTCTTCCTGCTGGACAGCCCCGCACACGGTGGACTGGGACTGACTACGGGAGATTTGGGCTTGGTGCAGGGCACCATTGGGGTGATCGGACTGACATTGGGCGGTATCATCGGTGGATTTTGCATTGCCGAAATGGGCGGACTGAAACGCTGGCTTTGGCCCATGGTTTTGAGCATTACCCTTCCTGATGCGGTGTATATTGCCTTGGCCTATTTCCAGCCAGAAGGTATCGGGGCATTGAACGTAGCCGTTTTCATCGAACAGTTTGGCTACGGCTTTGGCTTCACTGCCTATATGGTCTATTTGCTGTATTTCGCACGTGGACCGCAGTCAACAGCCCACTACGCTTTCTGCACGGGCTTCATGGCCTTGGGCATGATGTTGCCCGGTATGGTGGCTGGTTACCTGCAAGAGGCTGTGGGCTATCTCAATTTCTTTATCATTGCCACTGTATTGACGATTGTTACTTTCTGGGTAACTACGATGATAAGCATTGACGAGGAGGACGAGGTGGCTCAGTCCGAGGCATAGCCGCTGACAAGACAGGACAAAATCACAACGTAGCTTGAACCCGGGTCTTTCGACCTGAGTTCAAGCTACGTTGTGTTTGGAGATGTGCATAAAGATCAATCCTCGTTTGTGGCCCTGAAATTGCGGATAAGCGCATCATAGAAGGCAAGAAGGATAGGGCACTGCTACAGACGCAGCACGCAATCAGAGATTTCCTTTTCGCAGGGCTGCCAGCAGAGCGGCATTGGTGGCAGGCAGCAATATACCGATACGCAGGAAGCGGCCATAGGGTTTTACAGCTATGTCCTGCTTGCGCAGATACTGGCAGACAGCGGACGAATTTTGAAATTCGACAAAGAGAAAATTGGCCGCAGAGGGGAACACCGTGATACACGACGGCAGCTCGCGGAGCGCAGCAGCCATGCGTTCCCGTTCTTCCACCAAGCTGCGGTTCCAGCGGTAGACTTCTCCAATGTTGCGCACCAAACGGGTGGCGGCCTCTATCTGAGGGAGGCTCAAGGGATGGGCATACCCCATTCTTTTTATCCGCTCGATAACGTCGGGATGAGCGATGAGGGCAGCCATGCGCAATGCCGCTGCATTCCATGTGTGGGAAAAGCTGCGCAGGATAACCAGATTGCTGTACTTGTTCATCAAGGGCAGCAGCGTTTGCATCTGGGTGCGGTTCATATAGCTTTCGTCCACCACGACCATACCGCTGAAAACAGACAGGATACGTTCTACTTCAGCCGTATCGGCCAGTGTACCCGTGGGATTGTTAGGTGAACAGACAAAGAGCAGCCGGACCGCCGGCGACACTTTCCGCAAAAAAGAATCGGCGTTCAACCTGAAACCATCTTCCGGATGGAGGGGAAATTCCTGAAAATCCACGAAATTGGCTTGCGCCCTGCGGCGGTACAGACTGCGGGAAGGAGTGAACGCCGCCGCTTGCCCCTTGCCGCGACAAAACAGTCGCAAGCACCAATCCACGGCTTGCTCCGAACCGCTTCCGCACCAATAGATGCATTGAGGCGGTATGTGTTCTATCTTGCCCCATACCTCTCCCAGCCGCTCCAAGTCAGCGGAAGGATATCGGTTATACGGGGCGTTGTAAGGCAATTCGTTATGGTCGAAGCGTAGCATGGCGTTAGTCTTTGCAAGTGATAAACAGAACTACAGATAAATAAAGTCTGAAGTTATGAAGCGTACCGTCAGACCGGTCGGATGAAATGACCGGCAAAAGTAACGCTATAACTTCAGACTGAGCAATGTCTTTTCTGAAATATTTTATTGCACCTGGAAACGCTTGGAAGCTCTTACCAAGTGGCGGGTAATGCTGATGATTTCCTGGGTTTCCTGTAAGGTGGAGAGATAGAGCAACGCGATTTTGATGTTGGAATCTTCACATTGTATGCGCGTTTGCTGCGCATGGCGAATCTGTGAAATGCGGCTCTTGATGGCATTTCCTTCCACCAGCAATTCGTCCGAACGGCTGAAGTCGCCCTCAACAATCATCCTGCGGGCTTCTTCCAAGAAGCGGTCAACATCGTTGCAGACGGGGATAAATTCGTCCACATAGTCCTGGGGCAGCGGTTTGAAGTTGTTGTCCACGTGTTCCACGCAGGGTTCCAACATACGTTTCAGACCATAGATGATTTGGGTCACACTGTTGCAGCCCAGATGGAACCACGTGTTTTTCTCCACGGCCAGGAGATAGTGAATCTTGCGCATACCCAGGATTTCCTTCCGACGATAGCGTTTCCACAACGACTTCTCGTCGTCAATGGCTTGTGTGGCGTGGCGCAATTCTTTCATGTTCTCGTGCATCAAACCCTGGGTGATACTGTGGAAAGTGGTGCGAGTGAAGCTCAGGATGTCGCCCTGCGTACGGCGCACGTGTTCCAACAGCAGGTTCCATGTTTCATCCTTGTCGTGCGTGCGTACCAATTGGCGGAACAGCGTGTCGACATTGTCCTGTTCGCGTTTTTGCTTGAACTTACGGTTGTTGTTGATGACAACAGCCGCTACCACGCACATCACCAGTATCATGGCAATGAAACCGCCGAAATGGTTGGTGGTGGCAATCAGGAAACTGACGATGAAAGCGGCTCCGGCGGTGATGAACCAACCACCGATAACCGTAATCACACCAGTGATGCGGTAAACGGCTGTTTCACGGCCCCAGGCACGGTCGGCCAAGGATGAACCCATGGCTACCATGAAGGCAACATAGGTTGTGGAGAGGGGTAATTGCAATGTGGTGCCGACAACAATCAGCAGACCGGCCAACACCAGATTGACCGCTGCACGCACTTGGTCGAAGGCGGCACCTTCATCCAGCTCTGTCCCTTCGTGAGAGAAACGGCTGTCAATCCAACGCGACACCCCGGCGGGGATGAAAGCGGAAATAAATTGGGTGGTGTTGAGTACGCCGCGAACCGTACGACGGGCAATTTTGGAGGAAGAGAAAACTTCTTCGCCTTCGTCCTGACGCGAGAGGTTAACGGTTGTTTCCACCACTTTCTGCGCCTTCTTGGACGTACAGATGGCCAAAGTCATGATGGCACCGGCACCAATCAGGAACCATTGCTTGCCGGGCAGGCTGCTTTCGCCGGCCAAGACGCTGACACAGTAGTTTTGCGGAGTCTGACCGTTTCCATTGGCGGTGAAATCGAGGAAGGACTCCAGTCCGGCCAAGGGCGTACCGATGAAATTCACCAAGTCGTTGCCGGCAAAAGCCATGGCCAAGGCAAAGGTGCCGAAGAGTACTACAATGCGGAAGATGTTGACGCGCAGCAGGTGGAGTATTTCCATCAGGACTGTAAATCCGCCAATGCAGGACAAAAGGATGGTGGTGCGATGAGCATCAATCCAATCAGGTGTCCATCCAATGGCTGACAACAAGGTGCTGTTCTTTAATCCACTGACCAAAAGGAAATAGAAAATCGACGTCACGCTCAAACCACCGAACAGGGCAATGCTCCAGCGCAAATGTTTCTTATATTGGAAGGTGAATACAAGACGGGCAATCCACATACATACCAAACCTACCACAAAGGCAATGGCTACAGAAAGGAAAATACCGATGATGACGCTGAGAGCCTTGTCTGTGTTGATAAGTTCTGCATAAGTTAGCCCTTCGCCGACCACTTTGGAGAGTGCCAAGGCGGTACTGCCGCCCAACAGGCCGAAGACCATGGAGACCGTGGTGGAGGTGGGCATACCCAATGTGTTGAAAATATCCAACAAGATGACATCTGTCGCAGCTACTCCCAAGAAGATACACATGACATCGTCCAACGTGTAATACAATGGGTTGAGGATGCCGTGGCGGGCAATGTCCATCATGCCGCTCGATGTGCTGGCTCCAACAAAGATGCCGATGGCTGCTACCAACAGAATTGTTTTGAACTTGGCGGCTTTCGCGCCAACGGCGGGACTGAGAAAGTTTACCGCGTCATTAGCAACTCCCACCGAGAGGTCAAAAGTGGCTAATACAATCAGGAATAGCAATATTCCCAGATAAAATAAATCCATATTGCGAGGGTTTAGGTTTGTCTAACTCTACTTAGGACTGTGCCCTAAGACCAATGGCCATACACCTTAAATGTATATAGCTCTCAGCCTTTGCACCGTGCAAAAATACGATATGCCCATGAAACGCAAAGGTTTTTGTTTAAAAATTGTAAGCGAATTGAAACAAGTTTGCAACAATCTGCCGTGTTCAGGGGTAAACCATGCAACTGATATAAGTTTTTTTACAATTGGATAATAGGGCTGTTTTGCAGCTTCGGTTTGCATTGCCGGGGGATAAATAGCCTATTGGTTCACTGGACGCAGCAGGAGTGTTCCATAGTTCATCATTTTTGGAGGCAACCATACATAAAAGTGTGCTTAGGAGATGGGGAAATGGCATATATGGCAGGAATGTAGGGTGGGAAGGAGAAAATAAATCAGACGAAACTTGTTTCTTAACTCAAATAGTGTAACTTTGCGGCCACGAAAAAGGTAATAACCTCTGGTGCTATCCGTGAAGCAGGCACTTAGAAGGTTGTGCATTCTGGCAGAATAATTTATTTAGCTCGATATAATTGAATGGACAAGACTGACAAAAGGATGAAGGTGGGATATATCTCGCAGATTATCGGTCCGGTAATTGACGTGGCTTTTGAAGTACAAGGTGCTTCGGCCCAAGAGGTGTTGCCCCGCATTCACGAAGCTTTGGAGTTGACACACCCCGATGGCCGACGTATCGTGGTGGAAGTGCAACAGCACATTGGCGAAGACACCGTGAGAACGGTGGCCATGGATAATACTGACGGATTGAGCCGTGGATTGGAAGTGCGCTGCTTGGGTGCGCCGATTTCCATGCCCATCGGCCCTCAGATCAAGGGACGCATGATGAATGTGACGGGCGATTCGATTGATGGCTTGAAGCCACTCGACCGTTCAACTGGTGCTTATCCTATCCACCGCGAACCTCCCCGTTTTGAAGACTTGAAGACGAGCAGTGAGGTGCTTTACACGGGTATCAAGGTGATTGACCTGCTTGAACCGTATGCCAAGGGTGGTAAAATCGGTCTCTTCGGTGGTGCCGGTGTAGGAAAGACGGTACTTATCATGGAGCTGATTAACAATATCGCCAAAGGTCATGATGGCTTCTCCGTGTTTGCCGGTGTAGGTGAACGTACCCGTGAAGGAAATGACCTCCTCCGCGAAATGATTGAAAGCGGTGTGGTACGGTATGGCAAAGCTTTTGAAGAAGCCATGGAACGTGGCGAATGGGATCTGTCGAAGGTAGACTACGATGAGGTGGCCAAAAGTCAGGCTACCTTGGTTTACGGACAGATGAATGAACCGCCCGGAGCACGTTCGTCTGTAGCTCTTTCCGGTCTGTCCATTGCAGAAAGTTTCCGCGATGCGGGAGCCGCTGAAGGAAAGACATCTGACATCCTTTTCTTTATTGACAACATTTTCCGTTTCACGCAAGCCGGTTCTGAAGTGTCGGCGCTCTTGGGACGTATGCCTTCAGCTGTAGGTTATCAGCCTACGTTGGCCAGTGAAATGGGTGCCATGCAGGAACGTATCACTTCCACCAAGAATGGCTCCATCACTTCCATCCAGGCTGTATATGTGCCTGCCGATGACTTGACCGACCCCGCTCCGGCTACGACCTTTACCCACTTGGATGCCACTACGGTGTTGAGCCGTAAGATTACAGAGCTGGGTATCTATCCGGCAGTAGACCCGCTGGATTCCACTTCGCGTATTCTTGACCCCAAGGTGATTGGCGAAGAACATTACCGCTGCGCCGGACGCGTAAAGCAGATTTTGCAGAAGTACAAGGAACTGCAGGACATCATCGCCATTCTGGGTATGGACGAACTTTCCGACGAAGACCGCCTGACGGTGAACCGTGCCCGTCGCGTACAGCGCTTCTTGAGCCAGCCGTTTACTGTGGCTGAGAAATTTACCGGTGTACCGGGTGTCATGGTGCCCATTGACGAGGTAATCCGTGGTTTCAACATGATATTGGACGGCGAAGTGGACGACCTGCCAGAACAGGCTTTCCTGAATGTGGGTACCATCGACGATGCCATTGAAAAAGGTAAGAAACTGATGGCTCAGGCATAAGCCTATGCCGGTAATAAGGAAAAGCAAATGAAAGTAATGATTGTTTCGCCCGAAAAGACGCTCTTTGAAGGTACGGCTGACAGCGTAATGCTGCCCGGCCAGATGGGGCGTTTTGAAGTGCTGAAGAACCATGCTCCCATCGTCTCCATACTGACTGCCGGACAGGTGGAATGTAAAGGACCGCAGCCTTGTGTTGTGACCATCAAAAGCGGTTTCGTGGAGGTGGCGCGCGATGAGGTGTCAGTTTGTGTGGAGCAATAACTGCTGGAATTGACTGAGTTACGTGTGTTCCTATGGACAATCTCTCCAAACTGGCAGTGAAATACTTGGCTGTTGAAACTGCGGCTTACGGTATTATTGTTATTGCCTTCTTGGGCATATCACAACTTGTGGGTAAAACATGGGCGATTGAAACGCTCTTTTCCACGGCAGGATTGGCCATACTCCTTATTATATATAGTGCATTGGCTCATACAGCGTACATTCCTCTTTTGAGGCGTGGTGGCAAAAGCGTTTTGGGATTTTATCTCTTGGCCAAGACATTCCGTTTGCTGCTGGCCATTTTGTTGCTGTTGGTTTACGTGTTTGCCTGGGGGCACGACATACTTCCTTTTGCCATCATCCTTTTGGTTCTGTACATGGTAGGATTGGTCGTTACGACCATATTCTATACCAAGGCAGAACGTAACTTTAGCAAAAACGAAGAAGGCAAGGTGGATGTGAAGGAAATCGTGTTGGGCCACATGAGTGATGCCTACGATTGGCATATCACCACCTGGAACGGACACCATATTTCCATTCCCCTGCCCGTCATCGTGCGGAGCGAAGGAGGCGAATGGCACGTGTTCAGTTCTTCACGCTTCCACGAAAGTGCTGACGGAAGCTACGAAGGATTTTTCCTCAATGAGGAATCCAACGGGAAAATCTTTGAACAATTGCCCGATGGAACATCTGTCCGCCCGCTGGATTTGAGTATTACCAAGGACGTGGTGCAGATATGGATTGTGGTGGCCTTGATGTTGATTATCTTCCTCTGTACGGCGCGGTGGTACAAGGGACGTGAAGCGGGTGACAAAGCACCGGGTGGCTTTGTCGGACTGGTGGAGATGTTTGTCATGTCCATCAACGACGACCTGATCCGCCCCTCTGTCGGCGAGAAGCATTACCGCACTTATGCCCCCTTCTTCCTGACAGCTTTCTTCTTCATCTTCATCACCAACCTTTTGGGACTCATACCTGTTTTTCCCGGCGGTGCTAACATTACGGGTAACATCAACATCACCTTCTTCCTTGCCGTATGCACCATGTTGCTCGTCAATCTTTTTGGAAACAAAGAGTATTGGAAGGAGATACTTTGGCCTCCCGTTCCAACTTGGCTCAAAGTGCCCGTACCGATGATGCCTGTGATAGAATTGTTTGGCATCTTCACCAAACCTTTCGCCCTGATGGTGCGTCTTTTCGCCAACATGATGGGTGGACATGCCATTATTCTTTCTCTTACCTGTGTGATATTCATCACGTGCCAGTTGGGTGCCGTGATTGGTACTCCCTTGACCATTGTGAGTTTCTTGCTCATGATTTTCATGAACTGTCTGGAACTGCTGGTGGCTTTCATCCAAGCCTATGTGTTTACGATGCTGAGTGCCGTTTTCATCGGTTTGGCCCATCCTGAAGAACATCATGCAGCTTGATATCGGATACAAACGAACAAAATTATAAACCATAAATCTTAAAACATTATGTTACTACTTGCATTGTTAGAAGCAGCAGGAATTGCAAAGTTAGGTGCCGGTTTGGGCGCAGGTATCGCAGCCATTGGTGCCGGTTTGGGTATCGGTCGCATTGGTAGCTCTGCCATGGAAGCTATCGCCCGTCAGCCCGAGGCTACAGGCGACATCCGTTCCAACATGATCATCATCGCCGCGTTGGTTGAGGGTGTGGCTCTCTTCGCCGTCATCGTCTGCTTGCTTTGCCTTTTCCTTTAACAGCTATGCCTGTCCGGGTGTTCGGAAATGATTTCCGACATCCGGCCGGGTAAACAAAACATGAATTTATGCAGTCTATCAATTTGCCATCCATATTGACGCCCGACCTTGGACTCTTGTTTTGGATGCTTTTGGCCTTCTTGGTAGTATTCTGCCTGTTGGCAAAGTTCGGCTTCCCCGTCATCACCAAGATGGTGGAGGAGCGCAAAGCCTACATTGACGCTTCTCTCCAGAAAGCACATGAGGCTAATGAACGGCTGGCCGGCATCGAGCAGGAATGTGAACGACTGCTCAACGAGGCCCACGCACGTCAGGCAGAAATCATCAACCAAGCCAAGGCAATGGGCGACAGCATGGTGCGACAGGCACGGGAAAAGGCGCAGGCTGAAGGAGCCAAACTCCTCCAAGAAGCCAAGGAACAGATTGTCGTGGAGAAAGAAAATGCACTGCGCGACATCCGCCAGACTGTAGCTGACCTCTCGGTTGCCATTGCAGAAAAGGTGGTGCGTCAACAGCTCAAAGGCAATGCCGAACAGCAGAAGCTCATGGAACGCCTGCTGGATGAAGTTTGTAAATAGACATTGACAAAGGAAGCCAGAGGTTATGTTGCACCTTGCTTTATATAGTGTGACCATTCGGTTTTCCTAAGTCTAACAGTAACAGCTATCAGATAACATGGATTTGGGTATTATACCTATGCGATATGCCAAGGCGTTGCTTCGTTTCGCAACGGAAGGCCACGAAGAAGACCGCGTATATGCTGAAATGACTTCGTTGGCCCAATCTTTCGTGAAACTGCCGGCCTTGCAGCAAGCGATGATCAATCCCGTGGTAACGGACGAACAGAAACTACAGTTACTCCTTACAGCAGCAGGCGGTGGCGAAAAAACATCAGAAACATTGCAACGCTTCCTCCCGTTGGTGGTCAAGAAGCAACGCACCGCATCCATGATGCTCATAGCCCATTCTTACGGAACGCTTTACCGCCGAAGCAAACACATCATTCAGGGAGAACTCGTTGTGCCGACAGACGTAGCTCCGCAACTCGTTGAAAAACTGAAGCAATGGGTAGAGGAGAAGTCCGAATGCCGTGTTGACTATAGGGTCGTTGTAGATCCTTCCATCCAAGGAGGTTTCATCTTGTCGTACGATACTTACCGGTTGGATGCCAGTGTGCGGACGCGACTGGCCAGAATCAAGCGTGAGTTGTCGCTTTAAAAATTAAACAGAATTATTCTATATGTCGAACAATATCAAACCCAGCGAAGTTAGCGAAGTGCTTTTGCGCCAACTGCACGACATGAGCAACGATGCCATGTTCGAGGAGGTATGAAAACGGGGTAATGGCCGTGGCCATGAACCTGGAAGAAGATAATGTCGGGGTTGTGTTGCTCGGTTCCTCAGAAGGCATCAAGGAGGGACAAAGCGTAAAGCGTACGGGTAAAGTAGCCTCCATTGAAGTCAATGAGCAGATGCTCGGACGTGTCATCGACCCTCTTGGCCGCCCCATTGACGGAGGCAAGGCCATTGAAGGGGAGAAGTACCTCATGCCGCTCGACCGCAAGGCTCCCGGTGTAATCTACCGCCAGCCCGTAACACAGGCCCTGCAGACCGGTCTGAAAAGCGTTGACTCCATGATACCTATCGGTCGCGGACAGCGCGAGCTTATCATCGGCGACCGCCAGACGGGTAAGACAGCCATTGCCATCGATACCATCATCAACCAAAAGCATAACTATGCTGCCGGCGACCCGGTATATTGTATCTATGTCGCTATCGGCCAGAAAGCCTCTACCGTTGCCAACATTGTCAACACACTCCGTCAAGCAGGAGCCATGGACTACACCGTCATTGTCAGTGCCACGGCCAGTGAACCTGCCGCCATGCAGTACTACGCTCCCTTCGCCGGAGCCGCCATCGGTGAGTTCTTCCGCGACCGTGGCAAACACGCCTTGGTGGTTTACGATGACCTGTCCAAGCAAGCCGTAGCCTATCGTGAAGTTTCGCTCATCCTGCGCCGTCCTTCCGGTCGTGAGGCTTATCCCGGCGATGTGTTCTATCTGCACTCCCGCCTGTTGGAACGTGCTGCCAAAATCAACAACCAGCAAGAAGTGGCCGAGAAGATGAACGACCTTCCCGCCAGTCTTAAAGGACTTGTCAAGGGTGGCGGCTCTCTGACGGCACTTCCCATTATCGAGACACAGGCTGGTGACGTTTCCGCCTATATCCCTACCAACGTCATCTCTATTACCGACGGACAGATATACCTCGTTTCCGACCTCTTCAACCAAGGCTTCCGTCCCGCCATTGATGTAGGTATTTCCGTGAGCCGTGTCGGTGGTGCCGCCCAGATTAAGAGTATGAAGAAGGTGGCTGGTACGTTGAAGATTGATCAGGCCCAGTATCGTGAACTTGAAGCATTCGCCAAGTTCTCCTCCGACATGGACCCCGTTACCGCTATGACTATTGACCGTGGCCGAAAGAACAATCAGTTGCTCATCCAGGCCCAGTACAGCCCCATGCCCGTTGCCGAGCAGGTGGCCATTCTCTATTGCGGTACACACGGCCTGTTGAAGACGGTGCCCATTGAGAAGGTGCGCGATTTTCAGGACACCTTCCTTCAGGTACTTCGCAGCAGCTATGCCGACACCCTCCTCAAACCCATTGGAGAAGGACAACTGACAGAAGACATCTGCAAAGAGATTGAACGCATTGCGGCTGACATTGCCGAACAATATAAAGGATAATACTCTATGGCCTCACTCAAAGAAGTAAAAACACGCATAGCCTCTGTCAACAGCACCCGAAAGATTACGTGCGCCATGAAGATGGTGGCATCGTCCAAATTGCACCGGGCGCAGCAGGCTATCGAAGCGATGCGTCCCTACGAGCGCAGGTTATCCCACATACTGACCACATTTGTGGCCAGTATGGAAGGAAGTGCCGAAACGCCCTACGCAGCCGAGCGTGAGGTAAAGCGTGTGGCCATAGCCCTTTATACCTCCAACTCTTCTCTCTGTGGAGGTTTCAATGCCAATGCCATCAAAGCCTTCCAGCACCACGTAGCCGCCTATCGCAGTGCAGGAGTGGAAATCGTCGAGGTTATCCCCATTGGCAAGAAAGCCGCCGATGCCGTACGCAAGGCTGGATTTGCCTTCACCGACGACCATGCCGCACTTTTGGACCATCCCTCCTACGAACCCGCCGCTGCGGTAGCAGCCCATTTGATGGAGATGTACGTGACGGGAGCCATTGACAAGGCCGAATTGATTTACCATCATTTCGTCAGTGCCGGTTCGCAGCAGCTCGTCACGGAAGAAATGCTACCCTTCAGCCTTTCTGCAGGGCAGGGTGGGGAAGAAATAGCTTCTCCCCATTCCCCGGCGTTGAACTTCATTGTAGAACCCTCGCCTGCCGAAGTGCTGTCGCAGCTCATCCCCCGGTCGCTCCATCTCAAGGTCTATACCGCACTGCTCGACAGTCTGGCCAGCGAACACGCTGCCCGCGTCATTGCCATGCAAGTGGCAACCGACAATGCCGACGAACTGCTTCGCGAGCTCACGCTCACCTACAATAAGACCCGTCAGCAAGCCATCACGGCTGAACTGTTGGACATTGTGGGAGGCAGTATGCAGTAAGCGTCACGCCACATACGAATTACAGTTACATCTCTTATAGATATGAAAACTCCTCCGGGTCGATGAAAGTCGGTTCGGGGGAGTTTTTTTTAAGCGTAGGTAGGGAAGAGGCAGAACAGGGAGAAGAGAAATATAGATAAGAAGCTATGCCTGGACCTCAACGAAAAGATCCAGGTGTTCGTCCACATACACCGCGACAGCGTTCGTGATGTTCTCTTCCGCCTCCACGAAATAATCGTCCAGCTCGTCAAATTCCGGGTTCTGCTCAAAGAGTTCCATGAACTCCTCGTCAGAGCGTTCCCGGGTCAGTTCCGCTTTTCTTTCGTCATACAGCTTTTTCGCTTTGTACAGCACCTTGCTGAAATCGTGCAGCCCCCAAAGACGCATCGCTTTGGCAAAGGGATTGTCGAAGAAGAAAGGGCCGTAGCCGTTATAGATCAATTGTACAAAGCCACCGTCCATCACTTCGTCGCGCAGGATAAAGTAGCCCCACAGCGTGATTTGTTCCGGCGAAAGCCGCTCCATGGCATCCGCGTTCAGTTCTCCGCCGGCCGCCTCCTTGATGGCATCAAGCACTGCGCCGACAAAACCGTCCGCCCCCTGTTCTGCGGCCAGCCGCAGTTTCTCGTCAGATACGAAAGCCTTCATATAAAAATTTTTGAACACCTATTTTTTAATCACAAGACAAAGTTTCTATTGTAGTACCTTGATAATAATGTTGCAGGATAGTGCGGTAAGCATAGCCTTTGGAAGCCATCACCGCAGCACCTATCTGGCACATACCCACGCCGTGTCCCCAGCCGGCCCCCGTCAGGCAGAAAGCCTCGGGCACTTCCGTTTCAGCGTCCACGTTCATCGCATCCACCACGAAAGCAGAACTGTACAGATGAGAATCCGATAGCAAACGACGGATTTCCAGTTCTTTACCCACAACCAAAGAATCCTTAGTACCCACAAAGCGCAAGCGTTTCAGTCGCCCGCTCGTGCCGCGTTCCACCGGCTCCAAGCGCAGGATTTGTCCCAAGTCGGCACCAGTCCGTTCCTGAACCAGCGCGCATAATTCCTGCTGGCTGATTGTCACTCTCCATCGGAAGAAATCCGGTGTCGCCTCATGGTCGTAAGCGTTCAGCACTTGGTGGAGCAATTCCTCGCTGTCCGTATTGCAGAACGCCGGCGGAGTACTGCGTATCCACTGTTCCGCTTCCACCTCGCGCGTCAAATCCGGCAGTCTCACGGGAGCTCCCGGTTCTGCGCACCTCACCGGCGTGTCATAGGCAGAGTGGGGCGCATCATCCCAGCACGTCGACCACCGTTCACTGATACCGCCGCAGCATTTCGAGAAACGCGCATCGCAGAGGTTACCCTCCGCCGTCATGATCACCTGTCCTTCGGTAGCCTTCACCGCTTCTACCACGTTCGGGTGCGCTGCGTGCGTGATACCCTGGTAGCGTTGGCAGTGGTCGTCGGCACAAACATCGAAGAGCGTATGGTCCGTGCGGTCATACCAGCGGATCAGTTCCCCGTCGCGGCGCGAACCGGTGAAGAACCCTGCGCCGTCGCCGCCCCGTCCCGTCTGTCGAGCCGCCATTTGGCAATACACCCAGCTGCGCGAAATCACCGCGTGCGCTTTCAGCATCTCGATCGGAGCCTCCGCATTCATCTCGCTCGACACCACGCTCAGCAAGTACTCCTCCACCGGCAATTCGTTGATGACCACCAGCTGTTCCTCGTACACCACGATGCGGAGCATCCCCGTAAACGTCTGCGCCTGTTGTTGTTGCCAATGAAACTCCTTGCCAATCATCACCCCCGGCAGCGTGAACGTCGCGTCGTCCGTCTGCGGCTGGAAAGTCAGTTCGCTGTACAGATTGTCCTGCCACAAAATACCTCCCGAGCTGCAACGCACCTTCTGTGCGCCCTCCACCGGCGTACCTTTCGCCGTATAGGCACCGTTCAGCGTGAACTCCACCTCCGGAGCGTGCAATATGCCCACCTGTACAGGCCGGTTAGCCAACTCATCCGGCGTAACCAGCTGAGCGACAGTTTCCTCCGCATTGGCGCGTGCAGAGCGCGGCTGCAGTTTCTTGCAAAGTCCCGTCAGCGTCGCCGGAGTCAGGCACACCTCGCGCAAGATACCCTGCGCCGTACACGCATTCAGTCTCTCAAAATCCTCCGGTCGCGGCGTGATAATCAGTCCGCCCAAGTCCAATGCCCCCGGGCTCACCAGCATTTGCGTGCGGTCCGTGGCGAAATAACAAGCCGGCCTGTGCTTGCGCCGGGCAAACACAACGATGACAATCTCGTCCTCCCGAGTCGGTGCCCCGTCCTGTCGCCAAGCCAGCAAGTTCACGTCCGGCTCGCCGCCCTCCGCTGCGGCCGGCAAAATACCCAAAGCCTTTTGCAACAAGTGCGGCACCTTCTCGTCCGTTGTGGTGCGTACCACCAAAGCCGGGCAGGCATACCCCTGAAGCAAGTAAATGCCCAGGTGCGGCTGGTGCGTCATCGGATAGCCCAAGTGCTCCAGTTCCGCCTCGTCGGTCGGCTGTAGCGGAAACACCCTCGTCAGACGCGGCTCATAGATTTTCCAGTCACGTTCCAAGGGCACCACGCCGCGCAGTCCCGCCTGCAAATGCGCGTGGTCGGGAGCTGAAGCCCCGCTTCGCGGACCGTTGTAGCAAATCAGGTGTTGCGGCATACCGGCTGCCAGCGGCACCATCTGGTGCACCAGCAAGTCCAGCGACTGCGGCTTGTGCCGGCGCGTAGGTAGGGTGAGATGTCCCGGCAGGATAGGGAAGGGGTTCACCAGCACCTCCAATGAGCCCAACATAGGCAGCGAACGCTGCTCCTCCGGGCGGTTTTCCTTGCAGAGGAAACAAGGCCGCTGTTTCAAAGCCTGCTTGTCGATGCGTGCCCCCGTGCTCACGATGCGTGCCGGGTTCAGTTGCACCGCCAGGCTGCCCGCCTGTTCCAGCGGCAGTTCGCGTATCTGTACCAATTCCTTCAGGTCCGCCACACGTTTCGCCGCTTCCGGCCAGAGGTCCAGCTGCCGGCCCACGAAGCGCGTGATTTCCTCCTCGTCCACCGGCCTGTTCCACTCGCTGACCATCCGTTTGCGTGCCCGCAGCTCGACGGTGCGCAGCAAGTCCTTGTATAGGTTGTTCCTGTTCACCTTCTCCACACTCAGGGCGGCATCCGAATTACCCTCCCAGCGGCGGCACAGGTACAGCTCGTCGAAGATGCGTGCAATGCGGTAACGCCGGGAAAAAGCCAGTCCGAGGGCATAATCCTCGCCATAGCTCGTGTTCGGAAATCCCATTTGCCGCAGCAAGTGCGTGCGAAAAGCGCGGGGTGCGCCCAGCCCGTTCACGCGCAGAGCGTTGTTCCGTCCATTCTCCGCTGTCCATTCCGTGTGCGCAATCAGGCCCGGCGGCAACGTGTTCAGTTGGAAATCCACCATACGGTAACTGCCGATGACCATGGCCGCCTTTCCCTTCCGGAAAGCCTCGATGATACGTTCCAGGGTGCCGGTCGAGGAATACAGATCGTCCGAATCAAGCTGTACGGCGTAGCGTCCGCACTGCGGATGCCTAATGGCCAAGTCCCAGCATCCACCGATGCCCAAATCCGTGCGTTCGGGGCGGATGACCACCACGCGGCTGTCGGCAGCGTAAGCCGCCAAGGCTTCCGACGTGCCGTCGGTCGAGTGATTGTCCACCACGATGACGTTGAACGTGAAGTCGCCCTCCTGTCCCAACGCACTCTCCACCGCATCGCGGATGGTGCGCACGCGGTTGCGCACGGGGATGATGACGCTTGCCGTGACCGGCCATTCCTCCGGTTCGCCCGCCGTGGCATCGTCCAGCTCGTCGGGCGCGAGCCAGGCCCCGATGGTCTTCAGGTGTTCCGTCACGGCACGTTCCATCTCCAGTTGCACCTCGCGGTTGGCCGGATTGACATAGTCAAACTGCTTTTGTCCCGACGTTCGCAGGTCCGTTTCCGTTTCCGTGTAGAGCGGCTCGCGCAGGTGGACCAGCCGCGTCGGTTGCTGGCTGACGAACAGCCGCAACGCGTACCACGCCGCATATTTGTAGCGCACGCCCTGACGCGCCGCCAGAAAGTCCGGGAAGGTGGAAGTGGAGAAAAGCAGGAGCGAACCGAAGTCGAAGTCGTCGCGCAACGCCCCTTCCTGGTAATCGATGACGGGATGCGGCCCGTTGGCATCGTAGCGGTCGGAGTAGAGCATGAAAGGCGTGTCGGGCCGTTCGATGCTGTTCTCCGCCACCTGGAGCATACGGTCAATGGCGCGGTAGCCAACTTGCAAGCGATGGTGCGAGAGCCACACCATGGTATATTTTGCCGTGAGCTTCGGCGTAATCTGCCGTAGGAACTTGGTACTTTTCACGGCCAGGTTGCCGCAGAGCGTCACGCGCGGGTCTGCGGCCAATGCTTCTGCCGCCTCGGCGGCATAGTTGCCGGTCAGAAAAAACTTGTGGATATGTGTGCTTTCCAGCACCTGTGCCATGGATTCGCGTTGCTCCTCGTAGGGCAACTGGCATGGCCATATAAAATCTAATAGGGGTTTCATGGAAAAATCAAACTGCTTTTGCGCACAAAATTACATTATTTTTCTTTTCGGCAACGGGCATTCGGTTTTTTCAACACCGCGTCCGGCGCGCCCCGGCCTACTTTCGCCGTTGCTGCGCTCCGTGCCGTAGGTGCTGAACAGGGATTCCGCGTTTCTGCACGGCGGTTTGTCAGTGTACCCTTGCAGGGAAACAGTTGTACCCTTGCAGGGAAACAGTTGTACCCTTACTGAGAAACAGTTGTACCCTTACTGGGAAACACTGACAAGTCGGCGTACAGAAACGCCGAGAGCCGGTGCAGCCATACGAAATCCGGGAGTCAGAACGAGCGTAGGGCAGGGCAGAGGTACGTCCCGGTGGAGTGCCGGCTCGGCTCGGCGTGAAAAAATACTCACATCGGGTTATTGCCCACGTGGGCAGAACACGTAATTTTGCATTCGCAAACCAAGAGAACAAACTCATGCAATTATCCGATTTATCCACAGGCCAGTGCGGCGTCATCGTGAAGGTGGCCGGGCACGGCGGCTTTCGCAAACGCATCGTGGAAATGGGCTTTGTGAAAGGCAAGACCGTGAAGGTGATACTCAACGCGCCCTTGCGCGACCCCATAGAGTACGAAATCATGGGCTACAAAATATCCCTGCGACGCGAGGAGGCCAAACTCGTTGAGGTGGTCAGCGAGAGCGAGGCAGCGACGGATGAACGCCTGCGCCAGCCCGCCGAACTCCAGGGCCTGCCCGCAGGTGCCGACGAGGCCGAAGAGGCCCGGCTGCAGCTGCAGGCACGCATGAAATCGATGGCCGAGGACAAACGGCGCACCATCCGCGTGGCACTGGTGGGCAATCCCAACTGCGGTAAAACCTCGCTCTTCAACCTGGCTTCAGGAGGACACGAACACGTGGGCAATTACAGCGGTGTCACCGTGGATGCCAAGGTGGGACACTTCGACTTCACGCTCCCTACGTCCACTTCCCAATGTTCTAATCCCGCCTGCACCAGCGTTTGTGCGGCTTGCACCGCCTCCACACGCTGTGCCGAATCGGGCACCACGCAGAAAACCTATCACGTGGAGCTGGTCGATCTGCCCGGAACCTATTCGCTCACGGCCTATTCGCCCGAAGAGCTTTATGTGCGCCGCCACCTGATTGACGAAATGCCCGATGTGGTCATCAACGTGGTGGATGCCTCGAACCTGGAGCGCAATCTCTACCTCACCACGCAGCTCATTGATATGCACCAGCGGATGGTGGTGGCCCTGAACATGTTCGACGAACTGGAACGCGCCGGCGACGTGCTGGATCATGCCCAGCTGTCAGCCCTGTTCGGCGTGCCGATGGTGCCCACCGTATCGCGCACGGGGCGCGGCCTGCAGCAGTTGCTCGAAACGGTCATCGCCGTGTACGAAAGCCAGGGACGCAATGAGGTACTGGCGCGCCACATCCACATCAACCACGGACCGGAACTCGAACAGAGCATTGACCGCATCAAATTCGTTTTCCAGAAAAACCAGGCCCTCCGTTCGCGCTATTCCACACGCTATCTGGCCATCAAATTTCTGGAGGGCGACAGCGAGGCCGGCCGGCTGGTAGAGAGTCTGCCGCAACACGACGAACTCGTGGCGGTGCGATACGAAGAAACACAACGTCTGGCGCAGGAACTCCACGAATCGCCGGAGGAGGCGTTGACTCACGCCAAATACGGCTACGTGCAGGGTGCTCTACGCGAAACCTACCGGCCACGGCAACGCGCGGCAGGCAGCACGCTCACCGAGAAAATTGACCAAGTGGCCACCCACCGCCTGTGGGGCTTCCCTCTATTCATCACTACCCTGGTGCTGGTGTTCTACGCCACCTTTGAACTGGGAGCCTATCCGATGGGCTGGATTGAATGGCTGGCCGCCAAACTGGCTGACTTCGCCTCTTTCTGTCTGCCCGAGGGACTGTGGCGCGACATGGTGACCGACGGTGCCATCAGTGGGGTGGGGGCGGTCATTGTTTTCCTGCCCAACATCCTCATCCTGTATCTTTTCATTTCCATCCTGGAGGACTCCGGCTATATGGCGCGTGCGGCCTTCATCATGGACAAACTGATGCACCGCATCGGCCTGCACGGCAAATCGTTCATACCCATGGTCATGGGATTTGGCTGCAACGTGCCTGCCGTCATGGCGACCCGTACCATCGAAAACCCGCGCAGCCGGCTGATCACGATGCTCGTGCTGCCCTTCATGTCGTGTTCGGCCCGCATTCCCGTGTATGTGGTGCTCGTTTCCGCCTTCTTCCCGCAATATGGCGTTTGGGTGATGCTCGCCTTGTATTTTATAGGCGTATTATGCGCCATGGCATCGGCCAAACTCTTCAGCCGTACACTCAAGATCGGCACCCCCGATTTGCCCTTCGTCATGGAACTTCCGCCATACCGCCTGCCGTCGGCACGCTCCGTGCTGCGCCATACGTGGGAGAAGGGACGGCAATACCTGCGCAAGATGGGCGGCCTGATACTCGTGTTCTCCTTGATTGTCTGGGCGTTGGATTATTTCCCGCGACCGGCCTCCGAAACGGAAAAACTGACGATGGAAACGCAGGAAACGGTGGCCGCCGCCGAACCCGACAACGGTTCCTACCTGGAACGCCTCGGGCGCATCACCACGCCGGTGTTCGCTCCCATGCAGTTCGATTGGCGCATGAGCGTGGGCATCCTGTCAGGCATAGGCGCGAAAGAGCTGGTGGTCAGCACGCTCTCCGTGATGTATGCCGACGCTGGCCAGCCCGAAAGCGGCGATGATGAATACGTCAGCCTGTCACAGGCCCTCACCAGCGAGATGTCGCCGGCCACAGCCTTGGCTTACCTCGTGTTTGTGCTGCTGTATTTTCCCTGTCTCGCCACGTTGGCGGCCATCCGCAACGAAAGCGGCGGTTGGCGTTGGGCTGCCTTCACCGCAGTCTATACCACCGTGGTGGCTTACGTAGCTTCCTTGCTCACGTATTGGGCAGCCGGATTTTTCCTGTAAACGGTTGTCGGAATTTATCTGGCATCAGTGACAGCCCATTCCGAATTGGCGGCTTCTGTTATTGGACATATCATTCCGGTTTCAGGAAGGATCGTTCCGGTTTCAACCTTCACGGCTTCTGTTTCATGTTTCGTGGCTATCATTTCAGACTTCATGGTCACTGTTCGGTGGTTCATGTTTCCTGTCTTTGGAACAGCCATCTCCGCGCAGCCGTCCGTCCGTTTTGCCAGCCACTCTGCGCTGACAACAGCTAAACTTTGGAATGACGGTTATGTTTAATAGAAATTCAAGGTAGCCATTGTTGGCGAAAGCGGCCTTGAAGCCGACAGCCTCTCCTATACCTTATTATATATATAGCAAATCATTCAACCATGATAGACCAAAACACCGTGCAACGCGTGCTGGACGCCACAGACATTGTCGACGTGGTGAAGGAATTTGTCACTTTGCGCAAATCCGGTGCGAACTACAAAGGACTTTGCCCTTTCCACAACGAAAAGACACCTTCCTTTACCGTTTCGCCGGCCAAACAGATGTGTAAATGCTTTTCGTGCGGCAAAGGCGGCACGGCTGTGGGTTTCCTGATGGAACTTGAACAGATGACTTTCCCCGAGGCTATCAAATGGCTGGGACGGCGCGTGGGCATCGAAGTGGAAGACAAAGCGATGACCGACGAGGAACGCGCGCGGCAAAGCGTACGTGAAAGTATGTTCGCGCTCAACCAGTGGGCTTCGGTGTATTTTCAGAACGCGCTGAGGAACGATGTGGAGGGTGTGGCGAAAGGACTGGCCTACTTCCGTTCGCGCGGTGTGCGCGACGACATGATTGAACGCTTCCACCTGGGCTATGCGCCGGAAGCGCAGGCCGGCATCGCACAGGCCGCCTTGGCACACGGCTTCAGCGAGGAGTATCTGCTGAAAACGGGCATCTGTTATCGCCGCGACGACGGACGGTTGGAAAACCGCTACCATGGGCGCGTTATCTTCCCGGTCCATACGGTTTCCGGCAAGGTGGTGGCCTTCGGCGGTCGCATACTCAGCAGCGACAAGAAGTTGGCGAAGTACGTCAACTCCCCCGAAAGTGAAATCTACAGCAAGAGCAACGAGCTTTACGGTCTTTACCAGGCCAAAAGCGCGATTGTGCGCAAGGGGCACTGCTTTCTCGTGGAGGGCTACACTGACGTGATTTCCATGCACCAAAGCGGCATCGAGAATGTCGTGGCCTCGTCGGGCACGTCGCTCACAGAGGGACAAATCCGCCTGCTCCACCGTTTCACGAACCACATCACGGTGCTCTACGACGGCGATGCGGCAGGCATCAAGGCGAGTCTGCGTGGCATCGATATGCTGCTGGCCGAAGGGCTCAACGTGAAGGTGCTGCTGCTGCCCGACGGCGAGGACCCCGACAGCTTCTCACGCCACCACAAGCCGCAGGAGGTGCAAGAATACATAGACCGGCATCAGGTGGACTTCATCAAATTCAAAACGGACTTGCTGCTGGGCGACGTGCAGGGCGACCCGATGAAAAGGGCCGAACTCATTGCCAATGTGGTGAAGAGCCTCTCCGTCATTCCCAATGACATCGTGCGGCAAACGTACATACAGGAATGTGCCATCAAGCTGGAGGTCAGCGAGGAACTGATTGTGAACGAAATCAACAAGGAACTGCGACAGAAAGCGCAGGACCGCCAAAAGAAAGACAGCCGTACACAGGGGCAACAGCCCGATCCGGAAACACCATCCCCCACCCCGCTTCCACGCACACTGGCACGGGTGCCGGCTGAGGAGGAACTGCTCATAGGCATCGTGATACGCTACGGCGGAAAGCCGATGAAGGTGGCTGCTGACGGGGAGAACGATGACGAACAGACCGTCAGCGTGGCACAATATATTGACGAGGACCTGAAAGCCGACGAAGTAAGCTTTGCACACCCCCTTTGCCGGCAAATTCTCAGCGAGGCGGTGGCTCACGCCGAAGAAGCTGACTGGGATGCACTGAACTATTTCAGCCAACACGAGAACCCGGAGGTGAGCGCGCTGGCGGCACGTACAGGACAGGAACGCTACACGCTGAGCGAACGCCATCAGGCGACATACGTGGACGAACTGTATCGGCTGGAGGAAATCGTGCCCCGGCTGTTGCACGACTTCAAATACGCACTCATCCGCCAACGTCTGAAACAGTTGCTGGCGGACATGAAACAGCCGGAGGTGGTCCACGCACCGGAGCGGTACAACAAATTGCTGCAGGAATATATGGAACTGACCAAGGTGGAAAGGATGTTTGCCAGCGTGCTGGGCGACCGCGTGGTGCTCAAATAGTCCACTGCCGGGATGATACGTTACAAAATGAGGTTATCAAGTTACCGGAGCGCAGGGCTGTTGGCCCGAAAGTCCGGTGTGGCTTGATAACCTCATTGTTTATTGACAGCAGTCGTGGTGTGCCTATTCCTTTTCCAAGGCCAGAAGTTCGTCGCGCAGCTGGGCGGCGAGGATAAAGTCGAATTGTGCCGCCGCCTCCTTCATCCGTTTTTTCAGTTGCCCGATACGCTCCTGCTTGTCCAGGGGCTGTTTGCCGTAAGCCGCCGCCGGTTCCGCAGCGCGGAGGTAGTCGTTCTGCGACGCTGCATAGCCTTTCGTCTGCAGGGAGAGGCTGGCGTGCTGAGATTTCTGTTCCGCCCCCTTGGCTGAAAGTGAGGCCAGCGCATTCTGGTCGAGCGACTTCACAATCTGGCGCGGCACGAGGTGGTGCGCCTCGTTGTATGCCATTTGCTTGGCTCTTCTGCGCTCCGTTTCGTCAATGGTTTGCTGCATCGACTGCGTGATGGTCTTGGCGTACATGATGACCTTGCCGTTCACGTTTCGGGCGGCGCGTCCGGCAGTCTGTGTCAACGAGCGCGCTGAGCGCAGGAAACCTTCCTTGTCGGCATCCAGAATGGCCACGAGGCTAACTTCGGGAAGGTCAAGCCCTTCGCGCAGCAGGTTCACACCCACCAGCACCTGGTACACGCCGCGCCGCAGGTCGCTCATGATCTGCACACGTTCCAGTGTGTCGACATCGCTGTGGATATAGGCCGTGCTCACGCCGTTCTTCAGCAGGTAATCTGTCAGTTCTTCGGCCATACGCTTGGTCAGGGTAGTAACTAATACACGTGTATCCGCCTGTTGCGATTGGCGTATCTCCTCCATCAAATCGTCGACCGGATAGTCCGTGTCACGCACCTCGATGGGCGGGTCGAGCAGTCCGGTGGGCCGCACTACCTGTTCCACCACTACCCCACCGCTTTCTTCCAGCTCATAGTCGGCTGGGGTGGCACTGATGTAGATTACCTGCTTCGCCAGCTCATGAAATTCCTCGAACTTCAAGGGACGGTTGTCCAAAGCCGCCGGGAGGCGGAAACCGTAGTTGACAAGCGATTCTTTGCGGGAACGGTCGCCGCCGTACATGGCGCGAATTTGTGGCACGGACACGTGGCTCTCGTCTATCACCATGAGAAAATCTTCGGGGAAGAAGTCCAGCAGACAGAAAGGCCGCGTGCCCGCCTCGCGCCCGTCGAAATAACGCGAATAATTCTCGATGCCGGAGCAGTGGCCCAGTTCGCGTATCATCTCAATGTCGTATTCCACCCGCTCCTTCAGCCTTTGCGCTTCCAGTTCCTTGCCGGCCTCCTTGAACAACGCCACTTGCGCCATCAGGTCGTCCTGTATCTGGCGGATGGCCCTTTCCACACTCTCCTTGGAGGTGATGAACAGGTTGGCGGGATAGATTTTATAGTCCTCAAAGGAGGCTGTGCGGTGGCCTGTCAGCGGGTCGACTTCTTCGATGGAGTCTATTTCGTTGTCCCAAAAGCTGATGCGCATCATGTCGTCGGCATAGGCGAGATAAACCTCCACGGTGTCGCCCTTCACCCTGAAATTGCCGGCTTTGGGAGCGACGTCGTTGCGCACATAAAGGCAGTCGGTCAGTTTGTTGAGCAGACTGTTCATGCTGAGTATCTTGCCGACCTGCAACTCAATGACGCTCTCGTAGAAGGCGGCGGGGTTGCCCATACCGTAGATGCACGAAACGGACGACACGACTATCACGTCGTTGCGCCCGGAGAGCAACGCCGAAGTGGCGGCCAGACGCAACTTGTCAATGTCCTCATTGATGGCCAGATCTTTCTCTATGTAAGTGTCGGTCGAAGCGATATATGCTTCGGGCTGGTAATAATCATAATAGGATACGTAATACTCTACGGCGTTGTCGGGAAAGAAACTCTTGAATTCGGTATATAATTGTGCGGCCAAGGTTTTGTTATGGCTCAGCACCAAGGTGGGTTTTCCCACTTGGGCAATGACGTTGGCCACGGTAAAAGTCTTTCCGGAACCGGTTACGCCCAGCAACACCTGGGCCGGTTCTCCATCCTTCACGCCCTGTGTCAGCTGGCGGATGGCTTCGGGCTGGTCGCCCGTTGGTTGGTAGTCTGAATGCAATTCAAAAGCTCTCATGGCGGCAAAGGTAGTACAAATGCAAAAGTTTTATGCCTATATACATATATAATATAGATATTAGGCTGCGGCTCGGCTCAGAAAATGAAAATCCCTTGGCTTTTACATAAAGCCGGCTGCAGTTCGGAAAAGAAATGGCAAAACCTTGCGGTTTTTTCTTTCTTTTCTCTCACTTTGCACGGCTTTTACATAAAGCCGGCTGCAGTTCGGAAAAGAAATCACAAAACCTTGCGGTTTTTTTCTTTCTTTTCTCTCACTTTGCACGGCTTTTCATTTTTCTTTGCACTCGCCTTGCACTATCTTTGCACACAAAAAAACAAATAACCTATGGAAAAAATCAAGGTTCGCGACCGTGAGTTCACGGTTTCTATCCCCGAAGCGAAAATCATGCAGCGCGTGGCTGAGGTGGCCGCACGTATCAGTGCAGACCTTAAAGATGAACATCCCTTGTTCCTGGCGGTTCTCAATGGCTCTTTTGTCTTTGCCGCAGATTTGCTGCGAGGTATCGACATCCCCTGTGAAATTTCTTTTATCCGGGTTTCCTCTTATGAAGGAACGACTTCAACCGGTAAGGTGAGCCAACTCATCGGACTGAAAGAAGATATCACGAACCGCACCGTGGTTATCGTGGAAGATATTATCGACTCGGGACTGACCATGCAGGAGTTGCTCCGGCTGCTCCAAGAGAAAAATCCCAAGGAAATCCGCATCGCTTCGCTGCTCGTCAAACCCGGCAACCTGAAAGTGGACCTTGACATCTCTTACTGCTGCTTTGAAATCCCCAACGAGTTTATCGTGGGTTACGGTCTGGACTACGATGGCGAAGGACGCAACCTCCGCAATATCTACACCGTCGTAGAGGCATAGGCATAAAGCTGTAACCAATCTGATGGCACAGGCAAATAGGCCGTGCTTATAACTGATATATCCTGTTTTCTAATCAAATATTTCACCCTATGAAAAATATTGTCATCTTCGGTGCTCCCGGTTCCGGCAAAGGAACCCAAAGCGACCTGCTCGTAAAAAAATACGGTTTCAAACATATCTCCACCGGAGATGTGCTGCGCGCTGAAATCAAACATGGCACAGCACTGGGTCAGACAGCAAAGGCTTTTATTGACAGAGGGCAACTCATACCTGACAACCTGATGATCAATATTCTGGCTGCCAGCTACGACGCACTCTGCCCCTGCGAAGGCGTCATCTTCGACGGCTTCCCGCGCACGGTGCCGCAGGCTGAAGCTCTCAAAGCTATGCTGGCTGAACGGCAGACGGAAGTGGCCGCCATGCTCGAACTGGACGTGCCCGAAGAGATGTTGATGGAAAGACTCATCAACCGAGGCAAGACATCAGGCCGTGCCGATGACAACGCTGAAACCATCAAGAAACGCCTGGATGTTTACCACGCACAGACAACTCCGCTCATTGCATGGTACGAAGCTGAAGGCAAACGCCATACCGTGAAAGGATACGGTGCTTTGGAGGATATCAACGCGGCGCTTTGCGCGGTGATTGACCAACTCTGAAAATCCCAACAACCACTTCCCCACCACAAACCAAATTTTACATGCCCGAATCGAACTTTGTCGACTACGTGAAAATTTATTGCCGCTCCGGAAAGGGCGGCAGAGGTTCCATGCACATGCACCGCGCCAAATACCAGCCCAACGGCGGACCTGATGGCGGTGATGGCGGACGCGGCGGCCACGTCTATCTGCGTGGCAACCATAACTACTGGACGTTGCTCCACCTGCGCTACGAACGCCACGTGTTTGCCGGCAATGGTGGCAACGGTTCCAAATGTTGCTCGCATGGTGCCGACGGTGCTGATCGCTACATTGACGTTCCTCCAGGCACTGTGGCCTATGATGCCGAAACGGGCAAATACATTTGTGACGTTGTGGCCGACGGACAAGTGGTGATGCTGCTGAAAGGAGGCCGGGGCGGATTGGGCAACTGGCAATTCCGCACTGCCACCAATCAGGCTCCGCGTTACGCGCAACCCGGCGAGCCGATGCAGGAAATGATGGTGATTCTGGAACTGAAACTGCTGGCCGACGTGGGCTTAGTGGGTTTTCCCAACGCCGGGAAATCCACGCTGGTTTCCGCGCTCTCTTCCGCGCGACCCAAAATCGCCAACTATCCTTTCACCACCATGGAGCCGAGTCTCGGCGTGGTGGCGTATCGTGACGGCAAATCGTTTGTCATGGCCGACATTCCGGGTATCATTGAAGGAGCCGCCGAAGGGCGTGGTCTGGGACTGCGCTTCTTGCGCCACATTGAACGAAACTCGCTGCTCCTCTTCATGGTGCCGGGCGATACTGAGCACATCGGGCGGGAATACCAGATCCTGCTGTCGGAGCTGGAAAAGTTCAACCCGCAAATGCTTGACAAGCATCGCGTGTTGGCCGTTACGAAATGCGACCTGCTGGACGAGGAACTGATGGAGATGCTCCGCGAAGACCTTCCGGCGGACTTGCCAGTAGTATATATCTCTGCCGTTACAGGCTTTGGCCTCCAGCAGCTCAAGGATATGCTCTGGGAAGAACTCAACAGCGAAAGCAACAAATTGCAGTCCGTCACTGAGGGCGGAACGCTGGTTCACCGTGACAGGGACACGACGATGTTCGCCGGAGATTTCGCTGACTGGGATGCCGGACTGGATCCGGAAGATGCAGACGACGAGGTGGAAGACTGGGACGAAGTCGAGGTGTACGAGATTGAGGATTTGGAAAACTAACTCCTGCCTTTCAAACTTCAAAGGGACGGGTTGAGGTACTTGGTGCTTCGTCCGACGTGCGCCTTTAACTCCTCTGTTTCCCATTCCCTACCTTCCTGTTTCCGACAACTTTTATTTTATGTCCCGGCTCTCTACCCTACTCCACTACCAACTGCATTCCTCAGTACAGGCTTTTTCTACCACACGCATTTCCCCTTTTCCTTTGACGGAACAGGAAATGGACGATATGGGCAGCTATGCCGCATTCAATGTTACGCACTACTGCGGAGATGCCCCTGAACGTGTGACGCGCAACCGCCAATGGCTCGCCGCACAATTAGACATTATGCCCTCACAGTTGTGGTTGCCCCGCCAAACGCATACAGACCATATCGCTTGTATAGACCGGGCATTTCTAAGTCTGCCACAGGATGAACAACTCCGTGCCTTGGAAGAAGTGGACGCACTTGTCACGGACCAACTGGAGCAATGTATCGGTGTTTCTACGGCAGACTGCATCCCCATCCTTCTTTTTGACGTGAACAAACGGGTAGCTGCTGCCATTCATGCTGGATGGCGTGGCACCATCAAGCATATAGTCGCAAAGACTCTGCGCCTGATGCAACAGCGTTATGGCACTTCTCCTACCGAAGTGGTGGCGCAGTTGGGGCCGGGCATATCTTCTGCCGCTTACGAAGTGGGTGAAGAAGTGGCCTCACTCTTTGCCGCACCCGAAGCTGGATTCCCTTCTGCCGTCGTGTCCTATCCTTCGACATCGGCCGGCTCATCCGTTACGCCTCGTCCGCACCTGGATTTACAGGCTGCCAATGTTTTTCTGCTGGAGGAGGGCGGTGTGCCCCTTGACCAAATCCGCGTTTCCCCCTTCTGCACCTTTACCCATTGCGATAGCTTCTTCTCCGCCCGCCGCTTGGGCATACAATCAGGACGTATCTATTCAGCCATTATGATGCACGAATAATTCATTCACGACCTGCATCCCTATCAAATACTTCACCCATGCAAACCAATCGCTCCACACATACTCCTTCCCGCCGCAGCCCACGCCGCAGCACCGCATCGAACGGTCGGAAGCGGTCAGGAGGCGGTGGAAGGGCGCGCAGCAAACGGAAACTGAATCATGCATCGTCCTCCTTGCGCCACATCTCTATCCGTTTGGGATGGATGGCTGTAACAGCTTTGGTCTGCTATCTGGTGTACATCTATGTAGTAGCCCCCTACACCTCACGCTGGCAGGCCTTGTACGGCAATGAAGTGTATCCCGAAGGCTACTCTATCCGTGGCATTGACATCAGTCACCACCAAGGCACTATCGACTGGCAGCAATTAGCGAAAGCCCAAATCGGCGAACAAGCCATCTGTTTTGTGTTTGTCAAAGCCACTGAAGGCAAGAGTTTTCTGGACGAAAATTTCAACGACAATTTCTACCAAGCCCGCGAGTACGGTTTCCTGCGCGGTGCTTATCACTATTTCAAGCCTCTCGTTCCGGCACGCGAACAAGCCGACTATTTTCTCCGGCAAGCCCATTTGGAAGAGGGCGACCTGCCCCCGGTGTTGGACATTGAGGAAACCGGCGGACTTTCACCGGAAAAATTACGCAAGGGCGCATTGGAATGGCTGAAAAGAGTAGAGAAAGCCTACGGCGTACCACCTATTCTTTATACCAACTATAAATTCCGCCTTACGTACCTCAACACGCCGGAGTTCGACCGCTACCCCTATTGGATAGCTCACTATTACGTGCGCTCACTTACCTATAAAGGAGCGTGGAAGTTCTGGCAACATACGGACTGCGGCCGGTTGCCCGGCATCAAGGAAAAGGTGGATCTGAATATCTACAACGGTTCAATGTACGATCTCCGCCGGCTATGTTTGGAGTAAGGATTTTGTGGTTACTCTTAACTATTCTACCCCTTGCACGCCGGCATTTTTCATTTTCTATAGGGTTCTATAGATTGCAATAGCCTTTGATAGACTATTTTTCGTAAAGGTGGAGACACCATCATTCCAGTTCAACCACCGTAATGCCCGCACCGCCGAACTGCACGTGTTCGTCGTGGTAACGCTTCACCCCCGGCACAGTGTGCAGGTACTGGCGCACCAGTTCCCGCAGCGCACCTGTGCCTGTGCCGTGCAAGATGCGCACCCGAGCCTGTTCAAACTGTATGGAATCGTCTATGAAATACGCAATCGCGTTGAGTGCCTCGTCCACGTGCATGCCCCGGATGTCGATTTCGGGTTTGAAATGCAATTTCTTCTCATACATCATGTCGCGCGTTTGTTTGCTGACAAACGTCGCCGCCGGACCAACGCCCTCCGGTTGTTGCGGCATTTCGGCGTGCTCCAATTTCTTCAGTGCCACTTGGCTGTACATCATGCCAAAGAGCACGCGCGCCGAGCTGCCCGTCAGTTCCTTGATGGTGCCCACCACCGACTGACCCTTGATGCGCACCGTATCCCCCACCCCGAAGTCGTCGTCCTTTGGTCTGCCCATACCTGGTGCCACATTCCCCTTACCTGCCACCTTTCCGCGCAGGGCTGCAGCCGCCGTAGCCTCCGCCTGCATATTCCGTTGCCGGGCCGTTTCCCCACCCTCCTCTTTCCGTTGTCGACGGCGTTGGATTTTCGCCATCTTGCGTGCTATGCGGTCCTGTTCGTCCGTATCCTCCTGCAAGCGTTCGCGGAAATCCGCCAGTTCGGCGCGTGCCTGACGCGTTGCCGCCTTTTCGGCCTGTGCTTCGCGGATGCTTCGTATGGTGTTTTCGATTTGTGCATTCGATTCCTCCAACAACTGCTGCGCGTCCGCTTTCGCCTGTGCCAGAATGCCGCGCCGTTCCAGTTGCAGTTCCGTCATTTCCCTTTCATAGCGTTCCTGCGTGTCCTCCAGCTGCTTCTCCCGTTGCCGGATATTGCGCCGTTTTGTTTCCCAGTACATCTTGTCGCGCACGATGTCCTGCAAATACTTGTCGCTCATTACGTAGTCTCGGCCCACGATGTCCGTGGCATAAGCTATCACTTCCTCCGGAATACCGATTTTTCGGGCAATCTCCACGGCAAACGAACTTCCCGGATGTCCCACCTGAAGCATAAACAGTGGTTGCATCTGCGCCCGGTCGTAGAGCATCGCGCCGTTCACCACCGCCTTGTCCTTTTCCGCGAAATGCTTCAGGTTCTGGTAGTGCGTCGTGATGATGCCGTAACAGCGGTTCTTCACGAAACGGCTCAGGAAAGCCTCAGCCAGCGCACCACCGATTTGTGGTTCCGTGCCGCCGCCGAACTCATCGATCAGCAAGAGGCTGCGCGGCCCGGCCTGTCGCATCATCGTCTTCATGTTCAGTAGGTGCGACGAATAAGTAGACAGGTCATTCTCTATGCTCTGCTCGTCGCCCATGTCAAGGAAAATGCTGTCGAACACTCCCACCTTGGTACGTTCGTCCGCCGGAATGGGCATACCGCATTGCACCATATACTGCAAGAGCCCCACCGTTTTCAGACAGACCGATTTTCCGCCCGCATTAGGCCCGGAAATGAGCAGAATGCGACGGCCTTGCGGCAGACTCACGTCAAGCGGCACGATTTTCCCGTCGTGACGCAGGAGTGATTGTTCCAGCAGCGGGTGTCGCGCCTGCCGCCAGTCAATAACCGGGTCGGCCTCCACCTGCGGGACAATTGTGTGGAACGCTTCCGAGAACAACATGAGCGCGCGGAGATAGTCCACGTGGGCCAGGAAATGCAAGGAGCCGAGAATATCTTGTATATGCGGACGGATGGTGGCACTCACCGCTTGCAGAATGCGCATCACCTCGCGCCGTTCGGCAGCCTTCAACTCACGTATGCGATTGTTGGCATCCACCACGGCAGCGGGTTCGATAAACACCGTCTTACCCGTGGCACTCTCGTCATGCACGATTCCCTTGATTTTACGTTTCAACGCCGGCGCAACTGGAATTACCAACCGTCCGTCTCGCAACGTGGGAGCCACGTCTCTGTCAATGTACCCCGATGCCTGAGCATCACTGATGATGGTGCGCAGACTGTGGGAAATGCTACGAACGGTTACCTCAATCTGGTGGCGCAGCGTCAGCAATTCCGGCGAAGCTGTGTCCTTCACCTTGCCGTATTTGTTCAGCACGGCATCAATGCCCGCGATAATATCCGGGAATGTGGCCACGCCGCGCGTCATCCCCGCGAGAGCGGCATATACATAGCGAGGTTCGGCGGCATCGACAGCAGCCTGTTCCTCATCGTCATTGTTATGTGGGATTGGGTAAGTTTCGGTGTCGCCGTCGCTCTGCAGGTTAAACAGTTCCACATACCCTTGTACGGTTTTGAGCGACCGTTTCAGGTTGAACAAGTCCAGTTCTTCCAGATAAGTCCTTTCCGGTCTGATGTGCAGCAACGCCTCTCTGACATCAAAAAATTCGCTTTCCACTTCATCACCGTGTTCTTCGGAAAAGCGTGCAAAAGTCTCCGCCTCGGCCAAGGCTTGGCGTACCTCATCGGCAGAGGTCATGAAATGCAGTTGTTTGTCCACCCATTCCGTACCCAAAGCCGACATGCAGCGTCCTTTCAGCTGCGTTCTTATTTCAGTAAAACCTATTTTCTTCTCGAAATTAGCAGGATATATCATGGTTTCTTCGCTATTAGCGTAGCTAGGGACAGTCAGATACTGTCCATTCGTTAATTTTTGTGCAAAGTTAGTGCAAGGCGAGAGAAGAAGAAAACAAAACGGCAGTTTTGATTTGCTTCTTCCGAGCCGCCGCCTAAGTTCGCGAAACGGCAAAGCCCCTGTTGACATCATTGTATCGGGATAGCCCAGTCAGAATTACCATTGGCGAAATCCGAATCATTTAACGGAATTTCAGAATGTTAAATCCGAAAATACAGATTTGGCATTTAGCGCATTTAGGCGTATATTTGCTACAGCAAAAGGAAGAGAGCCTCAATCAAAGCTCCCTTCCTTATTTTCTGCCCCTACTTTTGGTGTTACAAGGCTAGGCTTAGGATTTTCTAAGCCTACTTCAGAATTTTCTAAGCCCAGTGTGAAAGATTTCGCAGCCTGTGTTGAAAAATTACATGGCGAGTGACCGTAACAAGTCGCCGAGTTGAGAATTCGAAGCCCAGAGCTGTGAACAGATTTGGCACAAATTGATTTGTACAAGGTTAAAAATGTTAATGCAATCGGGGGATTGAAGGAGTAAAACTGTAGGGGAATGACAGGAGGTTTTAGGGATTCCGGATATTCCAGATATTCCGGAATGTCCGGAATGTCCGGAGGTTCTAGAGATTTCAGAGGTTCCGGATATTCCGGATTAACCGGAAAGACTGATCATCTGGACATTATCGCTAACTTTGCCTTTAAAGCCTCGATTTCTCGTTGTTGTGAAGCAATCTTCGCTTTGAGTTGGGATATTTCCTGCTCTTGCTGGGAAATAATCTGTTTTTGTGTGCCGCGCATATCCAGCCGCGCGGCTGTCATGCGCTCCCTGATGCCGCCTTCTTCCACAAACTCGCGGTCGCGCTTTGCCAAGAATGTGGTCAAGGCCTTGTCTACCATGTGACAAAGGCAGAGGGCTATGTTGGCCATTTCCTCATCGCTCCATATAGCAAAGAAGCGGTGGTAGTCGCGTTCATCACTGTGCGCCCGGCAGAAATCTCTCATTTTGTTATACCTCGTGAGGTTATCCTTGGCCCATTCGGGTATGCCGTGCTGTTTGATATAATCTTGGTAATCCTCTAACAGTTCTTTGTTGCTGCCTTTAGCAATCCCCAGCAGTTTCATCTCTACTTCAAAAGACGTTTGTCCGTCAGTGAAGCCTTCCACAATGTTTTGCTTAACGGAGCGTGCCGCCTGTACCATCTGGTCTACGGTTCGGTCGCCATAGGGTGGCAGGAAGCGTTCACAGAAGGCTTTTGTCAGCTGTACCAGTACATCACTCTTGCGGTAGAAGTGAAGTTCTTGGTAGACTGTCGGCTTGCGCATCACACTCGGCGTGCCGTCGGGATAGTGTTGCAGCGGAATGTTCTTGTTCCGGTGTTCCATGGGGCGCGTTAATGTTTAATAATTCGCGAATATATGGATTACTCAGGAAGCAAGCGCATTCCGCTGCGTTTTTTTAGGGGAGGGAGGTGATTTTTCGGGTTTTAGGGGGGGATTGGATAGTCCGGAAAGTCCGGATAATCCAGAGATTCCGGAAATTACAGAAATTACAGAAATTCCGGATCATCCGGAGTGTGCTGCGGTTCTGGCCTTTACGGATCTTCTGCTACGGTGCAACCTGTACCTTGCGACTGTAACCTTCCACTTTGACCACGTAGTTGCCCGGCAAAAGGGGCGCGGCATAATGGTTGGTGCGGGCGTGCTCACTGAGCAGGAGGCGACCCGAAGCATCGTAGACGGCAATGTTCTCGCCGCCTAATAGTCCTTCAATGTGTATGTAGCCCTTACGGGCAGTGATTTGGTAGAGGGCTTGTTCACCACTGGCACCGGGGTTCGGGGCGACACCGCCAAACTGTACCGTAAAGCGGATGTCCGTAGCTTCACCTGCTTCGAGCGGCACCGTATAATCATCGTGTTTCAAGTCCGTAACCAGCCCCGTCACTTTGTCCGTCAGCCAAACGTGCGTGAAGTCGGCAAAAGCTTCGGGTTCGGGCAAGCCCAGCTTACAGAGACCGCCAGCACCGCTATTCAGTCCGAGGGGGATGGCTGTGCCCACAGGAACGGAAGCAGCCCACGCCAACGGTGTCCCCTGCGCCGTCGCGGCATAGATTTGCGGCAGTCCCGGCTGAAGCGGTGACCAGTGCAAGCCGTCCGTGCCGAGGTGGAAAGCCACCGAGCCCTCGTTGTCAACATCGGGCTGAAGCGTTACTTCGTCCTTCCGACCCAGGCCATCGGTCAACGATAACACCTTGCCAGGAGCGGCAGCCACCGGCGTGTCGCCGGCATAATGAGGCAGAAGGAAACGGAGCGTTTCGGCAGACTGGAGAGTGGCCGTTTGGGTAAAGAAAGCCGTGGCTGGCGAAAGTCCCTTGCCTTCGGTGGCATTCCACGAAGGATGTGCGGAGAAATTACCCAGAGCGTCTGCCGTATAGAAGAAGCGGGGCAGAGACATGGGATAGTCGTCTGGAGCGAAAGAAACGCTTGTGCCCTGCGGTAGCCAGCAGGGATAATCGCTGACCAAGTAGGGAGAGCCTACGAGGTTCCACCCCATGTTCTCCTCCACGGTATAATACGGCTTCTCGCCCACCACATCGCGATTGTCATATTGTGTCAGCGTGACCATCTTGGCCGCTTCGGACGCACCGTCGAAATAGCCCTCGCGATAAACGGGCTGACTGCCGTCGGTGGTAGACACATCGGCTGCGGTAAAGCGGTAAGTGCCTGAAGCGGTGGGATGATACCAAACACCCATGCAGGCGGCACGTTCGCCGGCAGCACACGGTTTCCAGCAAGGCGAGTTCGGTTCAGTTTGTGCAATATAGTTGTAGGTGGCACGGGCTTCGCCATCGTAGTAAAGTACTTCGGTAGCGGATTCGGGCACAGTTTCCTGAACCTGGCCCGAGGCATCATACGTGATGTAACGTGCTTGGGAGAAATCGAACGCATAAGGCAATGCTACCAAAGCACCGGCATCGGCATTAACCGTGCGTTCCACACCGACATGGCCCAGACTGACCGCCGTGCCTTCGCTGAAGAGTGAGGCTCCTTCGCACAGGAGCAGATAGCCCGGGCGGAGCACCTCGTTGCGACCCGCCGCCGTAGTGGAAGCCGGGTTAAAATTATCGGAACTCATCACGAGCGAAGCGTTCTTTTGCACATAGACCACCGAGCCTTCCTGTGGATGACGGCGACCTCCGGCCAAGTGGCCACGCGAGGATTCACCCGTATAGGCATAGGTGGCTTTGGCCGCCTTTCCTTCGGGCACATTCCACGTTTCGTAACAGCCCCGGTCAATCAGCGGGTTATACTGCGGCAGACGCGGATTGCCCAGCAGGTCTCGGTCGGTGGCATATTGTATGACCATGGCACGCTCATCGGCAGACAGTCCCAACGCGCTCTGTAAAGAAGTGTACAAAGCATCGGTGAAGTCCGTACCAGCAAAGTCAAGGTGTTTTGACTTCTCTTCCAACTGATACCACAGATCCTGCTTGTCGGTGAAGGCAGCGGGCTTGGCCGGATGGTTGTCGGCAGTGGCCTGGAGGTAACGTGCAAAGGGATAACCCTCGTTCAGGGTATTGCAGTTTTGGTAACCCGCAGACGAGCCCTTGCGTCCCAATCGTTCATTCTGAGGAAGCTGTTCATTCCACGTGATGCAATGGCTTACCTGGTAAGTTTCGTTATCGTCGTTCGACGTTTCCAGTGCGTAGCCTGTTGCGCCGGTGCCGAGGAAGGTACAGTTCACCGCGCGTCCCTTGTTGCCGAGGAAAGTGGCTGCCACGCCGTCGGCCTGTGCTGAGCAGTCGCGCACCAGCACATTGTAGAGCAGTCCTCCGCGCGCCCTCACGGCAGCGGCAGCACCGGAAGCCGTTTCGACAGCCGTGTTGTGGACATCGTGGATCACAGCATTGCGTAACACGACGGGCAGAGGCGTAGTATCATCACCCAAATCCACCACAGGAGTGGTTACGTCCGCAGGCTGCGGCGCGATGTCGAAGCCGTCGAGCAAGGCCATGGCGGCATAGTTGCCGGCGGTTTGCACGCCGGTGATGCCGGTGCGCTGGGCTGATGGCGAAACGATACCCGGGCGGTCGCCCAGCACGCGGGTTACATAGTCCGTCAGGTCCTTGTCATAATAGCCGCCGGCATAAGGGTCGGTATCCTCAGCTACTTGGTTCATGGCTATGGCCTCTTGCGTATAGTTCGGTTCGATGCCGGCAAATACGCTCACGCCGGCACGCGGGGTGAGCCGTTCACCCGTCAGCTGTCCGCCCTTGCAGAACACGTAGGCACGTCGTCCCGTGTTGATACTGCTGAACACGGCAGCGAGGTCAATGGCCGACTGGAGTTCGCCGTGGCCGTAGGGATTTCCCCAAGAAGTGCCATCGCCCGTCACCATACGGGTGGGGTCGACGTAGATGACGCGCTGCAGGTCGCCTTGGTACTCGTAGGCTCCACGGTCAATGACGGGAGCGGTGGTGGAACCGGCAAAACGGGGCATGAAAGCCAAGTCCTTTTCGCGCGAAAGGGTATCGGCTGCAACACCCACAGTGTTCAGATACAAGATGTTGTCGCCCTTGTTGATGGTGCGTGCCGAGGGACGGAGGTGGAAGTCGCGCAACTCCTTGTCGCTCTCGGCCACTGCCTCGGTCAGAGGAAGCATGAAGTTGGGGCCGCAGAGCACATCAGCGTTGTCGGCCACCAAGGGCTGGTTGGCATCGTTCGTTCCTCCACCGGAAAGAGCAATGGAGAGCACGCCTGTATCGTGGTTCACCACCGTTCCGGCGGTGTAAACCGATTTCTCGCCGAAGATGGCGTTGCCGCTCAAGTAATCTGTGGTTTCTGAGGGCAGGTCGTATTCCTTGGCATCTTCAGCACCGTTGCGCCAGAGCAGGGAGTTGAGGATAGAGGAATGCCAAGAGGGCGTGGTGCTGACGGCAGCATCGTTCTGCAACCCCACGTTGTCGCCGTTGAGGGCGAAAGTACAATTCACCACATGGGTATTGAAAGCCCGGAGCGACTGTCCCATATTACTGTGGAAGAGCGTATTGTACACCAAGGAGCTGCCACCACCCGCGCCGTCTGCGGAAGCGGCTGCCAACACACCAGAATGCAGGGTTTCATCACGTTCGGTGGGGTCGGAGAACTGATACTGGTCGCTGTAATAGATGGCAGCACCCTCATTGGTCTTGTTGCCATATACGTTTTGGAACGTAATGCCGTCAATCGTGATAGGGATGACCCGCTGTGTGTTGTCGGCAGCATTCTCCTGTGTAGCTGAGATGCGCGAAGCATTAGAGCCCACATTGTACCAGTTGTGTGCGTCGACTATGCGAAGCAACGTGGACATTTTATCCATTGCAACACCTGAACGTCCGGCCATTTCCCACGTGGTGGGATAGGTTTCCGCATTGTACAGGTTTTCCACATCCTTGCTCCAGCCGCCGAGTATGGTGAGCGACTTCACGCCCAGGTTGCCATCGACCTCACCGCCCGGTCTGTCCTTGGCCAAGGGCAATGTGGCTGCGGCATTGAGTGAGCCTGAGTTGATGGTGAAGGCCATGTAGCCGTCGATGGTATAGATGGGCGAGTAGTTGCCCTCGATGACATTGATTTGCTTGTGGTGGTTATTGCGGCTGGCCAGCAGGGTTTCTATGGCGCG
>SFQP01000097.1 GCA_004562975.1 bacterium | reverse complement strand
CTCCATGTTCTCGGGCAAGACAGAAGAACTCATCCGGCGGTTGAAACGCGCCCGTTTCGCCAAGCAAAGAGTGGAGATATTCAAACCCGCCATCGACACGCGCTATTCAGACGAGGACGTGGTTTCTCACGATGCCAACGCCATCGCCTCCACCCCCATTGACTCAGCAAGCAGCCTGTTGCTCCTTGCCTCCGAGGCACAGGTCGTGGGGATTGACGAGGCGCAGTTTTTTGACGATGCACTGCCCGAAGTATGCCAGAAGTTGGCCGAGAGCGGCAAGCGCGTCATTGTGGCGGGGCTTGACATGGACTTTCAGGGCGTACCCTTCGGTCCCATGCCCTCGTTGATGGCCATTGCCGAAGATGTTACCAAGGTTCACGCCATCTGTGTGCGCTGCGGCAACCTGGCCCATGTCTCCCACCGCATCGTCAAATCCGGCCAAAGGGTGCTGCTCGGCGAACAAGACGAGTACGAACCCCTGTGCCGCAGCTGTTACCGAAAGGCCCTTAAAGGAGTTGAAGCGCAATAGCCGCGCACGCCTCAGCATCCGCCAAGGCATGGTGATGGTTCTTCAAGTAATATCCGCAGCGGGCGGCTGCTACGTCAAGATTGTTAGGCATTCCCGGCCAACGCCTGCGTGATGCGATGCAGGTACAATGGAACTCGTAGTTGGGGTAGTCCATCTGATACACCCGGAATGCGGCTTTCAGGCAGCTCTCGTCGAACGACTTGTTGTGTGCCACCAAGGGCAAGCCTTTGATGAGAGGCTCAATCCGCTTCCACACTTCGGGGAAAACCGGAGCGTTCTCCGTATCAGCGGCACAAAGGCCGTGTACCTGACTACACCAGTAGTTATAGTACTCCGGTTCGGGCTTGATGAGGGAATAGAACTTATCCACTATCTCCCCACCGCGCATTATCACCACGCCAACCGAGCAAACCGAAGAGCGCTTGTTGTTGGCAGTCTCAAAATCTATCGCTGCGAAATTGCCGTTTAAGCGAGAGCAATCCGAGCTTGCCCGGGGATTGCCGAGTGGAAGGCAATTATCCAAGTCTTGCATATCTATTGTCGTTATATTTTTCTTGCGTTTTGAGGATTGCAGGATAGGGAAAGACCATGCACGCACATATCTTGTTAAAAAACATGTTGGACGTTCAAGTGCCGCTGTAACCAATTACCTTTACGACAATAGTGCCTATGTTTTGGGTTACTCAGACAAAGCGGGCGGCAAGGAGCAACTTTCCTTCGATACATTTAAAGCACAAATTGAAAATATTGCAGAAGCTTTTCCTGATAGTAATGAGATATTGGCAGTAAGGGCATTTTATAACAATAGTAGAGAGGAGATTATTCAAACGGTCTCGCAGGATCCATTGTGGGAAGACATCCAGAAAAACCTGTCAAAGAAATATTCCACTTTCTCATTCCGGATTGAAGGAGATAAGAAAAATTATTCATTAGCCACGTCGTCCACCGTGAAATACAGCGTGTCGCCATAAGACGTGCCCATGCCATTTTGGGCGTAGGCCACGGCGAAATAGCGGCCAGCTCCCAACGAGTCGGTTTCGGCGGTGAAGGAGGGTAGGGGTTCGGCAGCACGGATCTCGGCGCGCAGCGTGTCATTGCCATACTTGAAACCACGGGCTTTGAGCGAACTGTTGGGCGAGGCAGTAACCAGGCCGGTGAGCGTGGCGCGTGGTCCTTCGGCCACGGCACTCAGCGTTTGCACCGTAGGGGGAAAGGGTTGCTCGCCGCTGCGGTCCTCGCCACATGAGGCGGTGAGGATGGAAACGAGGGTGGCGATCAGGAGGATGGGGAGGAGTTTCTTCATTGGTTTTCGAGTGTTATGAGGAGTATGTGTTGCGTGGTGGGGGTGACGGCTGCGCGGTGGGCGATGCGTTCACCCACAAGCCACAGGATGCCTTTGGTGTCTGCCACCACTCGGGCTTCCATTTTCTCCGTTCGGGAACGGTGGCGGTTGGTGAGGTATTGGTTGACCGTTTGGCTGCCTTGCATCCCGAAGGGACGGAACCGTTCGCCGGGCAGTGGGGCGCGCCATTCCAAGGGGAGGCTGAAGCTGTCGGCATCAAGGCAGGCTATGTGGCTGTCGCGGGGGATAGCGTCCAGCGCGTGGCGCGGCAGGCGTTGCAGGTGCAGGCGGCGGCCTCCGTCTATCAGGACGGTTCCGCCGTTTTCGGGCAGCCGCAGGGAAGCGGTGGTTGCCTGGGGCACAGGGGTGAGTTGCAGCGCCTTGGCAGTGCGCGTCAGTAGCCAGCCTTCTGCTTGGAGCAGTGCGCCGGTGCGCATTTGCAACGCCTCGTCAAGCTGGGCTGCCGTGAAACCGTAGGGGCTCAGCCATTCGTGGAGCAGGGTACGCGGTGCGGGAGCTTGAATCAGGCCGTCCAGCGGAATGCTGAAGCCTTCTTCTTCGCATCGGGAAATCACCAGGCGGTCGCGCAGTGTTTCCATTCCTAAGCGGTAGATGGTTTCGGCTTCGGCAAGCCGGTCGGTGGTTTCGCACAGCGTTTCCACCACGCGCGGATTGAGCTGCCGAAGCAAGGGGATGACTTGGTGGCGGATGAGGTTGCGCTTGTAACGGGTGTCGGCGTTGGTGCTGTCGGTGACGTAGGTCTGGTTCTTCTCGCGGAGGTATTCCAGAATATCCGTTTTCGACCACTGCAGCAGGGGACGCACCACGCCGGTGGCTGTTTGTCGCTGCATTCCGGTAAGGCCGTGGAGCCCGCTGCCGCGCACAAGGTTGAGCAGGAGGGTTTCGGCCTGATCATCGCGGTGGTGGGCCACGGCAATACCTTCGTAATGGTGGGTGCGGCAAAGTTCGGCGAACCATGCGTAGCGCAGTCGTCGTGCGGCCATCTCAATGCTCTCGCCGGTGCGGGCTGCTTCTGTGCGCGTGTCGAAATGTTTCACGTGGAGGGGTACGCCGTGCTCCTGGCAGAGCCGGCGCACGAAGGCTTCGTCGCGGTCGCTCTCGTCGCCGCGTAGCTGGAAGTTGCAATGGGCTGCCGCCTCCGCCCGGCCTTTCTCGAGCATTAGCAGGAGCAGTGCCACGGAGTCGGCTCCGCCACTAAGGGCTATGAGCATGGGAGTTTTTTTAATTTATTATTTATAATGAAGCCTACGGCCATGGAACAATTTATAATTACATGTGTTCGGCTGCGGCTCGGCAATTTAAGCAAGCTTATTGCACTCGCCTTGCACTAACATTAGGTCTACGACCGACATACAGTACGATGCGGGCACCGCCGCCACCATCGGCGTAGCCCCATTATAAATTGTAAATTACCTCAGTACGCCACTTCCACTTCTATTCCTGCCTGCCGCACTTTTTCCGCAATGGCATCGAGTTCGCCGGGCGAGGCTTTGAGCAGCCCCGTAGCCGGAGTGGCGCGGTCGATGGTGTAGACCATGACGCGTTCGGGGGCAATGCGTCGTAAGGTTTCAAGCCAGGGCAGTACGTAGGCATCGGTCGTGTTGTCCACGCTTTGCCCATTGTGTTGCCCCTTCATGAACATGGTTTGCACAATGACTTGTCCCTTGAAGGCGCAGAGAGCCTCAATGACGGCCTGCACGTCGTAGTGTCCCGTGGGGCGGTCCACGAGGCGGATATAGTCGGGCGAAACAGTATCAAGTTTGAGGATATTGTTGTCCACGCGGCTCAGAGCCCGGTGAACCTCGGGGCGCAGAGCCATCGTTGCGTTGCTCAGCACGCTGACCTTGGCCTCGGGGCAGAACTGGTCTCGCAGGCTGATCGTGTCGTCAATGATGGCTGCAAAGTCCGGGTGCGCCGTGGGTTCACCGTTGCCTGCAAAGGTGAGCACGTCGGGCCGCGTGCCTTCGTTCTGCATCCGGCACAGCTGCTCTTCCAGGGATTCGGCCACCTCCCGGCGCGTGGGGCGGGGCAAGTGAGGACGATGGTCGGCGTTGAAGCCGCACTCGCAGTAGATGCAGTCGAAGGTGCAGATTTTGCCGTCAGCAGGCATCAGGTTGATGCCGAGGGAAATGCCGAGGCGGCGGCTATGGATGGGGCCGAAGATGGGCGAGGGGAAGACGATGCCCTTGTGCCCCTTGTTTTCAGGATAACCGTTTGGCATGGTTGGGGAATGAATTGTCGTTAAACCAAAAAAGAGACCACCACACTGGAGTGGTTGCCTCTTTTTATTGCGGATTTGGTCGAAAACCCGTAAATCAGTCGTTCTTGATAGTAGTGCGCTTTTCCTTGATACGTGCCTTCTTGCCGGTGAGGGCACGGAGGTAGTACAGTTTGGCGCGGCGCACTTTACCTATCTTGTTCACCTCGATGCTCTCGATGTTGGGCGATTCGAGGGGGAAGATACGCTCAACGCCGACGGAGCCGGACATTTTGCGTACGGTAAAACGCTTCTTCTCTTGATGACCATTGATTTTGATGACAACACCGCGATACAACTGGATACGCTCTTTGTTGCCTTCGACGATTTTGTATGCCACGGTGATGGTGTCGCCCGCCTTGAACTTGGGGTGCTGCTTACCGGTGGCAAAAGCTTCCTCAGCAATTTTAATTAAATCTGCCATTTGTAGATTGTGGGTAATTAAATGATTGTTGTCCGTCCCGCCCCAGCATAACAGGGAACTCTGCATCCTGAAAGCGGCTGGGGGGAAAAGCGGTGCAAAAGTATGCCTTTTCCATTTACCTGCAAAGGAAGCGCAGGGAAAAGTGCTGTATTTTCGCTGATTTTACGCGATTTTACGCCGTCCTCCTGCGAATATTTCACGGTTCGTCCCCAAATCCTTTCACGAAATTCCGTGCATACCCAGATATATTCAGCGCATTTCCGCGTGTTAACTTATAACCTAATATCCTAATCCCTTATAACCAGCGAGGATAACCTCATAACCTTTTAACCCAGGTTACACGGAGGCAAGGGGATTGTTGTGAACATCAGGTTCAGCGAACCACTTTCACTGTGCGGCCTGCTTGGCGGACGAGGTAGATGCCGTGGGGCAGGGCGATGTGTCCGCCCTTCGGGGCTTGGATGAGGAGGGCACCGGAGGCATCGTAGATGGTTCTATTCCGCCTTTGAATATTTCTGCCCATACAGAGGCCTCGTAAGCTTCGCGGGTGCCTAAGGGCACGTGGAGCTTCATGAGGGCGGTCTGTCTGGACAGGAGGCTGCCGAACGAGGTTTGGGTTACTTCGGGCACATTGGCGGCAGGCAGGTAACAATGGAGGCTGTCGGTGGCGGTTTTCCCCCAGTTCCAGTTCAGTGCGTTGTTATCCAACCGCTTCAATGCTGCGGGCAGATGCAGCGTTTTGATGCGCAGGTTGAATCCGGCCAAGGCCCGTTCCTGAATTTCTTGCAGGGAAGAGGGGAGCAGAAGAGAGGCTTCAGACGTGATGGTGGCAGTGGATTTTTCGAAGGCATTTTTGCCGATAATGGTTACGCCTTCGGGTATGTTGAGGGGCAGTGCTACGCACTTGGCAGGAAGCGTACCGTTCGCAAGGAAGCCGGGAGCGATGGTGCGGATGCCTTGGGGAAACTCAATCGTTTCCTTTTCCCCTTCGGTCTGGGCCATGTACGTATAGGCGCATCGGCCGAGAGTCACC
>SFQP01000096.1 GCA_004562975.1 bacterium | reverse complement strand
ATGTTGCCGATAAGCATACCGAAGCCGATGGGGATGAGCAGCATCGGCTCAAATTCCTTGGCGACCGCGAGATAGATGAACACGATGCCCACCAGTATCATCACGAGGTGGCCTACGGTGGCGTTGTACATGCCGGTGTAGGTCCAGAAGTCGACCAGGTTGTTCTGCAGGAAACTGATGAATTCTCCCATGGCTATTCGATGATTATGAGGTCAGTACCTTCGAGTATGGATTCTCCCTTGCTTACCTTGATGGCGGTCACCGTGCCGTCGCGGTCGGCCTTGATGTCGTTCTCCATCTTCATGGCTTCCAGGATGAGGAGCGTCTGTCCGCGCTTCACGGAGTCGCCTTCGCGCACCTTGATGTCAAGAATCACGCCCGGCAGGGGCGACTTGACACCTCCCTTCGCGCCGGCAGCCGGACGCGACATGATGGGGGCGGCGGGAGCAGCACCGGCCGATGCAGGACGCACCACAGGCTTGATTTTCGGGCGTGCGCTCTCTTCCATCTCTACGTTATAGACGGTGCCGTTCACCGTCACCTGCACGTTGTTCTCTTCGAAGTCTCCTACGGTCACTGCATAGTCGGTGCCGTTGATCTTATACTTATATTCTTTCATGGCAATTGTTTTCTGGGTGTCTTAGAGGTTATTTACGTTGGGGTACTTGGCGCAGGTTCTGTTCCTTGCCGCTCCAGGCCGAGCCGGGATGGTGGCGGATGGTCAGTATGCGCGGGTCGGCGTCGTGTCCGGTGCCCAGTTCCTCGTGGAGGGCCAGGGCGATGACGGCGGCCACTTCATCGGGCACGAAGGCAGCGGCAGCCACCTGTGCGGCATGCTCTTTCTTGAGCTTCACCTTGTTCTTTCCGCGCGTACGGATGGAGGCACGGCCGATGAGGTAGAAGCAGACGAAAAGCAGGAGCAGGCCGAGGAAGACGACGCTCATGGCCGAGATGGCCATGCCGATGCCCACAGGGTCGTGGCTGCTGAACTTGTCCTTCTTGGGGTTGCTGTCGATGGTCTTGTTGTTCGTGCTCGGGGTGACGTAGCTGTCGGGCGTGGCGCCTTTCACCTCCCATTCCGGGGCGGCATCGCTCACGCGGGCATACGACTGGTCGGCTTTCAGCACGCCGGCAGGGAGGGTCATCTCGTCCATCAGGCTGTTGCCCGAGTCGTACAGCCCTATCCACGTGTCCTTGTCGGGACAGAGCGTGAAGTTGGTGTGGAACGTGCCCCGGCGCGGGGCACCGTCGGTCCAGAACAGCGCATGCTGGCGCGGCTTGATGTTGGTCTGCACATCCCCTTTCGGGATGAAGTAGGTCACCGTGTCGCCGGGCGTAGAGCTGGCCTTCAGCAGCCAGCCGGCCAGGTCGGCCGAGGTATAGGATTTGTTGAAGATCTCGATCCATCCGCTGTGCAGCCCGTAGTCGTCCTGGAAGTTGCTTTCGTTTTCGGCGAGCACTTCGTTGATGAGCAGCTTGCTGTTGGCCTTCCGCTCTCCGCACGACGAACATACGCCTGCCAGCAGGGTGAAGCAGAGAACTATTCCCAATGAGTAGGTTTTCATGATGCAATGGTTTAATGAGTGTTTACAAGGGGATATTCCCGTGTTTCTTCGCCGGGTTGAGCAGCCGCTTGGTCTGGAGCTGTTCCAGGGCGCGGATGACGCGGAAGCGGGTGTTGCGCGGTTCGATGACATCGTCGATGTAGCCGTACTTGGCGGCGTTGTAGGGATTGGCGAAGAGCTTGGTGTACTCTGCCTCCTTCTCGGCCATGAACGCCTTCGGGTCGGCGGCTTCCTTGGCCTCGCGGGCATAGAGCACTTCCACGGCTCCGGCACCGCCCATCACGGCGATTTCGGCACTGGGCCATGCATAGTTCATGTCGCCCCGCAGCTGCTTGCAGCTCATCACGATGTGCGAACCTCCGTACGACTTGCGCAGGGTGACGGTCACCTTGGGCACCGTGGCCTCGCCATAGGCGTAGAGCAGTTTCGCGCCGTGCAGGATGACGGCATTGTATTCCTGTCCCGTACCCGGCAGGAAGCCCGGTACGTCGACGAGCGACACGATGGGGATGTTGAAAGCGTCGCAGAAGCGCACGAAGCGTGCCCCCTTGCGCGAAGCGTTGCAGTCGAGCACGCCGGCCAGGAACTTGGGCTGGTTGGCTACGATGCCCACCGAGCGTCCGTTCATACGGGCGAAGCCGATGATGATGTTCTTCGCGAAGTCGCGCTGGATTTCGAGGAACTCCCCGTTGTCGACGATGGCGCCGATGACCTCATACATGTCGTAGGCCTTGTTCGGGCTGTCGGGGATGATGTCGTTCAGCGAGTCCTCCAGCCGATCCACGGGGTCGGTGCATTCCACTCTCGGCGCTTCCTCCATGTTGTTCTGCGGAATATAGCTCAAGAGCTGGCGGATCAGGGTGAGTCCTTCCTCTTCGGTGGCAGCGGTGAAGTGAGTCACGCCCGAGCGGGTGGAGTGTACGCTGGCACCGCCCAGGTCTTCCTGGGTCACATCCTCGCCCGTCACGGTCTTCACCACCTTCGGACCGGTGAGGAACATGTAGGAAGTCCCTTCCGTCATCAGCGTGAAGTCGGTGAGGGCAGGTGAGTAGACAGCTCCGCCGGCGCAGGGACCGAAGATGCCGGAAATCTGCGGAATGACGCCCGAAGCCAGGATGTTGCGCTGGAAGATTTCCGCATAGCCTGCCAGGGCGTTGATGCCTTCCTGGATGCGCGCGCCGCCCGAGTCGTTGATGCCGATGCAGGGGGCACCCATCTTCATGGCCATATCCATGACCTTACAGATTTTCAGCGACATGGTTTCGGACAGCGAGCCGGCCGAAACGGTGAAGTCCTGTGCGAAGACATAGACCAGCCGTCCGTCGATGGTGCCGCAGCCGGTCACCACGCCGTCGCCGGGATAGTGCTTCTTGTCCATGCCGAAGTTGGTGCAACGGTGCTCTACGAACATGTCCATTTCCTCGAAGCTGCCTTCGTCCAGCAGCATGGCAATGCGTTCGCGGGCCGTGTATTTGCCCTTGGCGTGTTGTTTCTCGATGGCTTTCTCGCCGCCGCCCAGCCGGGCCTTGGTGCGGAGCTCGATGAGTTCCTTTATTTTCTCCAGTTGTTTGCTCATAGTGTCTTTCGGATTTTAGTCGTTCATGGGTTCTCCTTTATTTCTCGCACAGTTCGGTCAGTACGCCGAGGGTCGACTTCGGGTGCAGGAAGGCAATGTTCAGGGCTTCGGCTCCCTTGCGGGGTGCCTTGTCGATGAGGCGGATGCCCTTCTCTTCCGCTTCGGCCAGTGCGTTGGCCACTCCGTCTTCCACGGCAAAGGCCACGTGGTGTACGCCTGCTCCCCGGTTCTCGATGAACTTGGCGATGGTGCTTTCCGGGCAGGTGGCTTCCAGCAGCTCGATCTTCGTCTCGCCGCACTGCAGGAAGGCTGTCTTCACTTTCTGGTCTTCTACGGTTTCGATATTGTAACACTTCAGTCCGAGTACGTTCTCGTAGTAAGGAAGGGCTTCTTCGATGCTTTTCACGGCAATGCCCAGGTGTTCGATGTGAGAAATCTTCATATTCTTAATGTTTTTAATGGTAAGATGATTGTTTGGCCGAGCCAAAATTAATTCACAAAGTAAACAAAAATGTGTCGGACTGCGAAACATTTTCCCGATTTTTTTCTACCTTTACACCGGACAAACCCAAATCAGCAGCTTATGAAACAGATAGTGGCCGTCTTTCTGGCGGCTGTATTCCCCATGTGGCTCCTGGCCGCCGACCGCCAGCAGGACGAACGGACCCGCTCCGGACTTTCCGCCGCCGATTTCTCGGCATGTATTGACGGGGTGGACAACCACCTGTATGTGCTCACCAATGCGCATGGGCTGGAGGCCTGCGTCACCAACTACGGGGCGCGTCTCGTTTCGCTCATGGTGCCCGACCGCGAGGGACGGCTGGAGGATGTGGTGTGCGGATTTCCTACCCTTGACGGCTACACGCGGCACAGCCAGAACTTCGGGGCCACCGTGGGGCGCTACATTGGTCGCATCCTCGGTGCCCGTTTCACCCTCGACGGCGAGGAGTTTGTCCTTCAGGCGGCGGCCAACGGCCACTGTGCCCACGGCGGTACGCCTAACTTCGGGGCACGGATGTGGCGGACGCTCTGGTCCGACAGCCGCTCGGTGACGCTGGTCTACGTGTCGCCCGACGGTGAGAACGGCTTTCCTGGCCGTCTGGAAGTGCGGCTGACCTACACCCTCACCGATGCCGACGAACTGGCGGTCAGCTATGAAGCGGTGACCGACCGTCCTACGGTGCTCAACCTGACGAACCATTCGTTCTTCAATCTTTCGGGCTGTCCTGACAGTTCCGTCGAACCGCAGTGGATGCTGGTGAGGGCCGACTCTATTACGGCCTATGACGACCGGAAATGCGTGACGGGGAGTTACCGGTCTGTTACAGGGACGGCCTTCGACTTCCGCCGTCCCCGCCGCATCGGGGAAGGGATCGATGACGATGACCCGCAGCTGAAGGTCACCGGTGGCTATGACCATTGCTGGACCATCGGTTTCACGCCTCGTCTGGACGAACCGGCTGCCTGGGTCTACGATGCTGCGAGCGGCCGGCGGATGGAGGTGTTTTCCACGGAACCGGGGCTGCACATCTACACGGCCAATGGTCTGAAGGGGGCTTTGACGGGTAAGCAGGGTGTGGCTTATCCTCGACGCTCTGCTGTCTGCTTCGAGACTTGCCATTTCCAGAACAGTCCCAACTGTCCGCAGTTTCCTTCTACGGTGCTCCGTCCGGGCCAGGTGTTCCGCAGCCGTACGGTCTTCCGGTTCTCTTGTCCGTTGTCTTCCGAGGTGGGGGTTCCTGCTACCGAGTAGTGGGGCTTGCTTTCGGTTCATCGCTTTTTTTCGATTCACTTCCAGGCTGTCCGGGAATCTTTTTCTGCTTTCCTTTTTCCCTGTCATTTCGGACGAAGTGAGAAATCGGTTTGCGCAAAGTGGATATATTCAGCTGCTTCGCTTGGCATGACCATACAACAAAAAATCCTTTGTGCCCTTTGTGTCTTTGTGTTTAAACCTAAACACATCCACTAACGCTTTTTTTTGATTTCCCCGTCGGTTTTTCGATCCACCCCGTCCCCTCCTTAGCCAAGGAGGGGTCCTTCCTCTCCCCACCCTCCCCTTCCAGGGAAGGGCTTAACTGGGACAAGCCCAGCTTTTTCTGGTAAGGGCAGCAAAGCTTTCGC
>SFQP01000095.1 GCA_004562975.1 bacterium | reverse complement strand
TCTTCTCGCATAAGGGTTTTGTCACTATGATTTGAATATTCACAAAGGGTTTTCCTGCTGATTGCGCAGCTCCTTCTCCTCCAGATACTGCTCCAGCCCCTGCCTTCTGAGCTTGCAGGCCGGACAGTGTCCGCAGCCGTCGCCGGGCACGCCGTTGTAGCACGTCAGCGTGCGGTTGCGCACCAGGTCAAGCACGCCCAGCTCGTCAGCCAATGCCCATGTCTGGCATTTGTCAAGCCACATGAGGGGCGTGTGTATCACGAACTGCTCGTCCATGGCCAGGTTCAGGCTCACGTTGAACGAGCGGATGAAAGAGTCACGGCAGTCGGGATAGCCGGAGTAGTCGGTTTGCGACACACCGGTCACCAAATGGCGGATGCCCCGCTCACGAGCGTAGACGGCGGCGATGCCCAGAAAGAACAGGTTGCGGCCCGGCACGAAGGTGTTGGGCGGTCCGCCGGCAGGCTTCTCGCTGTCCATCGGCATGGAGGGGTCGGTCAGCGCGTTGTGGTCCAGCCGGCCGATGAAGCCCACATCCATCTTGTCAAACTTCACGCCGGCCTCGCGGGCTATGGCCTCGGCCAGACTGACCTCGTGGGCGTGTTTCTGACCGTAGAGGAAGCTGAGCGCATATACTTCCTTGAAATGTTTTTTTGCCCAAAACAGGCAGGTGGTGGAGTCCTGGCCGCCGCTCAGCACGACCAAGGCGCGGGAGTTGTCAAGTTTCATTGCAGAGAACGATTGAGGTAAAAGAATCTATAAACAGTGCAGATTACAAGTCGCCGATTTTCCAAGGATTATACGAGATGCCCCGGTCGCAGACGGCGTTACCCTCCGTTTGGCGGAGCCGCCGCACCACGCGCAGCGTGACGGGTAGTGCCACCACCTCATAGAGGGTTTTCAACACCACCTGATTGAGCATGAGCAGGGGCATCACGCTCCAGGGCACCACGCCGCCCAAGGCCAGGGGGAAGAAAAGCAACGAGTCGGCTCCTTCGCCCACCACCGTTGAGGCGATGGCGCGCAGCGAAAAGCGGTCGAGACTGCCCGAAGCCGGCCTCATGCGGCTCATCACGTAGGCGTTGAGAAACGACCCCACGAGGAAGGCCACGAACGACGCGCCGGCTATGCGTGGTGCCAGGCCGAACACGGCGTGGAAGCCGGCATCGCCCTGCCAATAGGGCGCCCCGGGAAGCAAGTCGGCCAGAAAGCCGAACAACACGAAAAGGAAATTCATGAAAAAGCCGAGCCAAATGACCAGACGGGCACGGCGGTAGCCCCACACTTCGACCAGGCAGTCGTTGATGATATAGGAAACGGGGAAAACGATGAGTCCGGCGGTGAGTTGCAGCGGCCCGATGGCCACCTGCTTGGTTTCAAGCACATTGGCGGCAATGAGGCAGACACAAAAAAGCACTGACAGCCACAGGAATGGGACACTCACCACCGGACGCGGCGGCTGACAGGGCGCAGAAGGGGTTTTCATTGTTCGTCTTGTTTTTTACGAGGTTTATCAAGCACTCGCGGGCCGATAAAGCCCGTCATCAGGGCAGCAAATGTACAACAAAACCTGCATATTTCAGGTTTGCTTCAGATTTTATCCCTACTTTTGGATAATGAATGATGAATAATGTGCAATGAAATAATGAGGGTTGCGCCTTGATTTTACAAATTCACTTACATGAAAATACTATTGGTTGAAGACGACAACGACCTGCGCGAAGTCACGGAAATGGCGTTGCGCAAAGAGCGTTATATCGTGGAGACTGCACCGACGCTGCGTTTGGCCCGGCAAAAAGCCCTGATTTACGAATACGACTGCATTTTGTTGGACATCATGCTGCCCGACGGCTGCGGACTGGATTTGCTGCGAAGTCTGAGACAGGCCGGACGTGCCGTTCCGGGAGTGATCATTCTCTCGGCCAAGGACAGCATTGACGACAAGGTGGAGGGCCTCAACCTGGGAGCGGACGATTACCTGCCCAAGCCCTTCCACTTGGCCGAACTGCATGCGCGCATCAAAAGCGTTATGCGGCGCAGACACCGCGAGGGCGGCTTGCTGCTGCAGGCGGGAAATGTTACGGCCCACCCCGACACATTCCTGGTGGAGGTGGACGGAAAGCCCTTGCCGTTGGGGCGCAAGGAATATGACATCCTCACCTATTTCATGAACCGTCCAGGCCGACTGGTCGACAAGCAGACGTTGGCCGAAGCGGTATGGGGAGATGCCATTGACCAGGCCGACAATTTTGATTTTGTCTATGCCCAGCTGAAAAACCTCCGCAAGAAACTGAAAGCGCACGGAGCTGACATCGAGCTGAAAACGGTTTACGGATTTGGATACAAGCTGACGGAGGCCGACCGGTGACATCCGGCATGGCACTGCCGCAAATTGCTGGAGAGACAGAGTGTCATGGTGCGCAGAGCACTCCTGCACGCCCCTCGGCACGCCCTCACCTCACGTTCCCACGGTTTCCCATTCCCATCCCCCACCCTGATTTTCCATCCTCTCATTCCACGGAATATGCGTCTGCTTCATGTTACCACCCTGCGCCTGTCGCTTTTGGCGGCTGCGGTTCTCACCTTTTGGTCTGCCTTGTTCTATTTCGCCCTCATGGACGAAGTGACGGACGAAGTGGACGATGCGCTCGAAGACTACGCCGAAAACATCATCCTCCGCTCGCTGCGCGGCGAGCCGCTGCCCACGGCATGGGCCGGCAGCAACAACGAGTTTTTCCAGCGCAAAGTGTCGGCCGACTATGCCGCACGGACACCCCACATCCGCTATGCCGACCGCAAAATGTACCTGCCCGCCAAAGGGGAGAAGGAACCGGCCCGTGTACTCACCTATATATATAGGAATGCCAAGGGGGAGTTTGTCGAACTCACGGTGGCCACGCCCCACATTGACCGAGCCGACCTGCGCGATGCCATTGCGGGCTGGATGATGTGCCTTTACCTGCTGCTCATGCTGAGCATTGTGGGTGTCAACCTTTGGGGCGTGCGCCGCACCATGCGTCCGCTGAAACGCCTGCTGGAATGGTTGGAGCATTACCGACTGGGGGCCGACACTCCCCCGCTGCCCCACACAACAAAGATTGATGAGTTCAGACGGTTGGGCGAGTGTGTGGAACGCACCATGCAGCGCGGCGAACGTATCTACGAAGAGCAGAAGATGTTCGTGGCCCACGCATCGCACGAGCTGCAAACCCCCATCGCGGCCTGCCGGGCACGCGTAGAGATGCTGCTCGAAGAGGAAACGCTGACGGAAGAACAAGCCTTGCAGCTGGTCAACGTGAGCCACACGCTGGAACGGATGGCACGACTCAACCGTTCGCTCCTGCTGTTGTGCCGCATCGAAAACGGCCAGCTCGACTCGGACCGGCAAACCGACCTGTACGCCCTGCTGCCCCAGCTCTTGTCCGACCTTCAAGAGGTGTTTGCCGGTCGGCACATCACTGCCGACGTGTGCCTGGAAGGGCAGTTCCGGGTCAGGGCGGACGAGGGGCTGGCCACCACATTGTTGGCCAATCTGCTCAAAAACGCCTTTGTCCACAACGTGCAGGAGGGACGCATCGTGGTGAGAGGCAACGGCAACGCCTTGGTATTGGCCAACACGGGAGTGAAGACGGCACTGCCGGCCGGACAGATTTTCCGCCGCTTCTACCACACTTCCGGCTCCGGCGGAGGTACCGGACTGGGCCTGGCACTCGCGGAAGCTGTATGCAAGCGTTTGGACTTGCACATTGGCTATACGTTTCATGAGGGTATGCACACCTTCACCTTGCAACGGAAGGCGGCGGACGACAGGCCGTAAGACTTGTTTATTCGTTTTTTTCTGAAAAAAATCTGCGTCCGCTATCTTTTCAGATTGCTTTCAGATTTGCCACGCATCTTTGCACTGTACTTCATCAGGCAGGCTGCCGGCGAACCGTACGAGTTGTCCCCGCATTCCCGGCAAACGGCATAACGCCTGTGGCAAGTGATATCCTTCCTTACAAACCTCAAAAACAGTTACACTCATGACAAACAAATTCAAGCACCTCCTTTGCCTGCTGTGCATCGCACTTTCGTTTTCACTCAACGCCAGGGCCGACAAGGACCGCCCCATCACCACCGGACAACTCCCGGCCTCCGCACGCACCACGCTCAAACAATGTTTCCCAAAAGCCCAAGTGGCGCTGGCCAAGAAGGAAACGGGATGGTTCGACAAGGGGTACGAGGTCATCTTCACCAACGGAAACAAAATTGAGTTCAACGCTGACGGTGCGTGGAAAGAGGTGGAATGCAAACAGGGCGAAGTGCCCTCAGCATTGGTGCCTGCGTTCATCCAGAATTATGTCCGGAAAAATCATGCCGGCATCCGCGTGGTGAAAATCGAACGCAAGCGAACCACCTTCGAGGCGGAACTTTCCAACGGCCTTGACCTGACATTCAACTCACAGGGGCAGCTGCTGAAAATCGACGATTAGGCCGTTCCGCCGCTTGGAGCCGGAGAAGAATGGGCAACGGGGAAAATGCCAGTCTTCCCAGCGCGGCGTGAACATCATCCGCTGCTCCGACGGCACTTCGCGCAAGGTAATGACGAAGTAAGATGCCAACCAAGCCGCTGCCATTAACTCCATAGAAATGCTTTCAGTCCAAAGAAATAGAGCGGCGCTATCCACAGACAAAGGGCCGGCCCCTTCCGACGGGGCCGACCCTTTTCTTGTTCTTCAGCATGGCAATGTCCTTCAGCATTCTGACTGCATACGTTCAATGTACACCGGCATCGCCAATGGAGCGAAATCAGGTTACACGGAAAACCAAATCCTTATTCCGGCCTCCGCTTACTTGAACACGTGCTTGCCGTATTTCACGCCGCGTAGCATATAGTATTCGTCCTCGGCCTGCAGCCGCTTCAGGAAGTCGGGATAGGCGCGGCGCTCCTGGGGTGTCCAACCGGCCTCGGCCACGGCGGCGAGACGGGGGAACATGAGATACTGCACGGTGGCGGCATCTTCCACCCATTCCGTCCAGAAGTTGGCCTGCACACCCATGTAACGGGATTGCAGCTCGGCGGGCACGCCGTTCATGGGCACGTAGTTGTAGACGGCCTCCACCGTTTCGGAACCGTTGCCCTGCGAACGCGGCTCGGTGGGGAGGTTGCTTTGCCGGCGGTTGATGTAGTAAGGTATCTGCGGCGAGAGGATGGTGTTCAGTCCGCGCTGTGCTGCATCGCGGGCCGCGCCGTCGGCTCCTACCCACGCCATGATGGTGATGTCCTTG
>SFQP01000094.1 GCA_004562975.1 bacterium | reverse complement strand
TGAGTAGCAGGAACAGGGAAAATGCTTTCATTGATTTTTGAAGTGTTACTTTATAATCAAATGCCATAGCTGTTGGAAATCATATTGTTTTCATTGAAGAGAAATGATTGGCCATTTGCCTGATGATGGCTTTGGCACGCATGAGGCATTCGGCACCCTGATAGTCGGTGGCGGGTGCATACTGGGCGTATTGGCAGTCGTCAAGCAGCTTCAGCAGTTCGCTGCAGGTTGTATCGTCCACCCGCTTTTCGTGCAAGATCTGTTGGAGCCGTTCGCGGGTCAGTTCAGCTTGTCCGATAGGGAGCATTTCACACAGGAATTCGTTCAATGCTGCGGAAAGCAGGTTGTATGCCTGACCGGATTGTGTGGTGAAGAGTTTTTCGGCTTCGGCCAGCTGGTTCATGGCCTTCCGGACGGTACGGTCGCGATACCGTTTTCCGCCAGGCTGCCCGCCTCGCTGTGCTCGCCTGAGATAAACGATGCCCAGTCCGAAAAGCATGAGCAAGAGCAGTTCCGTCAGACGGTACCCCGTAGTTCCCCATGTGAGGAAGCCGGGCAACCGGTTGCCTTCGTCCTGCACGTGAATGTCGCGAATGTCGCTGCGTAGCATCGCCAGCTGTTTGTCCACATCCGCGTTCGACTGGCGGCCCTGCTGCACATCAAGGTGTATGGGGCTGGTTGTCAACGTCTTGTAAGACTGCGTTTGCGTGTCGTAGTACGTGAAGCTGATGGCCGGGATATCGTAGCTCCCCACGTTGCGCGGAACGAAAGTATAGTCAAAACACAGCTGTCCCGAAAGTCCCGAGGTCGTGACTTTCGTGTTGTCCACCGTTTTAGCGTCATAACTGTCAAAGTCTTTGGGGAAAGTCACGGTGGGCGGCGTGATGAGCTTCATGTTGCCCGAACCGTTGATGGTAATCCGGTATGTTGCCACATCGTTCGTCTTGACCGAGCGGTTGAGCACCTCGCCCTTGATGCTGAACTGGCCCACAGCACCCGAGAAAGATGCCGGCTTGGGCTGTGGCAACGCATCGACTTGCAATTCCATCTCGGGCACCGTCCGCCTTACCTGCACGCCGATGTGACCGCCGCCGTTGAAGAAGGCATCGGCAAAGTCCATGTGGTGGTCTTGCTGTATCACAGTGCAGTCAAAAGTGATGCCGGGTATGGTGATTTTTCCGGTTTGTTGGGGGAAAATGAGGTATTGCAGTATCGTACCCGTTTTGTACGTTGTGCCGTTCAGTTGTTCTATGGAAGTCTGTATCTGGTTGCCGGGCAATGGTATTTCGTGGGAGATGATGCCTTTGAAATCGGGCTTGGTGGTGAGTTGGGTGTTGGCCAGCCCGACACCCACCCGTGCGTGGATGCGGTAGGTGAGCAGCACGGCTTCTTGCTCCATTACCTTTGTCCTGCTGGGTGTGACGTCGATGAAGAGGTCACGAGCCGTGATGCTGCTTCCGGCTTGCTGAAGCCGTTCCTCTTGTGGCGTGGCGGACGGACGGCGGGACTGGTTGGATGTTTTGTTCTGTTGCCGGCCATGGTTCCCGCTCTGCGCTTGCAGACTGATGGGCTTGGAATGCAGCGTGCGTCCACCCACCCGTACCGAAGCGGAACCAATGGTGATGTTGCCGCTTTTGCGCGCAGAGAGGATGTAGGTGTATGTGGTCGTGGCACTGTGGGATGTCCGACCGTTGATCATTTGATAATTACTGAAGGTTGAGGTGTTCGGCCCGCTCAGTACTTCAAAGGCTGTCAAGGAGGGTGGGGTGAAGTCAGATGCTCCTGAGGCAGTTACCGTAAATGCCAGCCGATAATAGCCGCCTACGTCGTCAATCTTGGCCGTGAACTGCTGGGCCGATGCCCAGCGGGGGAATATCAGGCAGAACAGCAATAGGATATAATGGTACTTCATGGGTGGGAAGTTCTTGGGTATTACCAGTTTTTGTCCAGACTCTTTTGACGGGGCTGCATGGATTTGAGCTTTTCCAGTGCCCGCCTTTCAGCTTGCCGGGCCAGGTTCAGGTATTGCTCCGTCTGTTGGCGGTCATCGTCCTGCTGGGGTTTGTTCTTTTCCGCCGAAGATTGCTGTTGATTTTGTTTTTCATTCTCAGGTTGGTTTTCCTGCTTTTGTGGTTGCTTCTGCTGTTGTTTCTGCTGTTGTTGGGATTGGCCGTTGCCGCCCTTGAGCTGCCGTTGGCAGAGAGCCAGGTTGTACCTCGTGTCGTTGTCGTTAGGGTTCAGTCTGAGTGCCTGCTTGTAATGTTCTATGGCCTGTCGCAGCAGCTGTTGCTGTTTTTGCGCATCGTGGAGTGCCGCCGTTTGGCAGATATACCCCCGGTTGTGCCACGCCATGGAGCGCACCTGTTTGTTCTTTTCGCTTTGCGTGACCATGTTGTACAAGCTGTCCGCCGCCCCCGGGTTTCCCTTTGCCAGGTAAGTGTCGGCCAGGTTGAAATGGGCGCGGCTGTTGTGCGGCTGGCTCTTCAGAACCTGTAGATAGCATTTTTCGGCGGGTAAATAGCTTAAATCGTTTGAAGAAAGGGTTCTGCGTTTCGTAGATGCAGATTTCCAATACAAGCAGTAGCAGTGCCAGCAGGGCAACGGCTTGGAATTGTTCGTCGCGTGCGGTGTAGGAGGTGGTGCTGCCTGATTGTTTCAGCCGGGCGAGTTGCGACTGGAGTTCTTCTTGTGCCGAGTTGGTTTGGTCCAGGTGCAGGTATATGCCTTTGCCTGCCTTGGCCACCTTGCGGCACATATCCTCATTGAGGGCTGTGTGTATTGGGTTGCCTTGGTAATCGGTCATGGCTCCTCCGGCAGTAGGAATTATGCCGCCAGCAGAAGTCCCCACGCCGATCACGTAGATGTTGATGCCTTCTTTGGCTGCTGCTGCGGCTGCTTCTTCCGCCCCGCCTTCGTGGTTCTCACCGTCGGTGATGAGGATGATGGCCTTTCCCACTTCCTTGTTGTCGGTGAAACTCTTTTGCGCCAGTTCTATGGCGGCTGCCAAATTGGTTCCTTGCAGTGATACCATGCCGGTGGAGATGGCGTCAATGAAGAGTTTGGCTGCTGCATGGTCCGACGTGATGGGTAGTTGGGGGTATGCTTCGCCGGCAAATACGCCGAGTGCGATCTTGTCGCCCGCCATGCGGTCGGCCAGATTGGCAACAAGCAGTTTGGCACGGTCCAGTCTGCTGGGCTCCACGTCGTTGGCCATCATGGAGTTTGATACGTCAACCATGACTACAGCCTCGATGCCCTGGGTGGTTTCTGTTTGCTGTTTCAGTCCGTATTGCGGACGTGCCACCGCTACAATGAGCAATGCGGCCGCCAACAGGGCAAGGGCGAACTTGATGTGTCTGCGCCATACGGAACGGCCGGGCATCAATGCGAGTACCATGGATGGCTGGCCCAGCTTACGCAACCGCTTGCGGGTGTTCAGGCAGGACCAAACATAAAGCAGGACTACTGACGGGAGCAGCCACAGAAGATGCAGATAGGATGGATATAGGAATTGGAACATGGGACTTCTTAGTGAAGATTATGAGGTTATGCTCGCTTCGCTCACTGGTTATGAGGTACTGGAAGAACTGAACCGAGTGAGGCCGTTACAGCCTCTTCAACCAGGTGATGCGTACGAATATTTCGAGCAACAGTGCCAGCAATGCTGCAATGGCAAAGGGCTGGTAGGCTTCATATCGCCGGTTGTAATGGCTGACTTTGAGTTTTGTCTTTTCCAACTTGTCAATGTCGTTGTACACTTCGCGGAGTGAGCTGCGGGAGGTGGCACGATAGAAGATACCGCCTGTGGTAGTGGCAATTTGTTTTAAGGTTGAAGGGTCGGGCGTGGCATCCATCTGTTGGGTGTACACTTCTCCATTGGGCAACTGGGTTACGGGCACATTCACTTTGCCATCGCTTCCCAAAAGGATGGTATATACTCTGATGTGACAGGCTTTGGCTATGTCAGCTGCCATCAATGGTGAAATGTCGCCTGTGTTGTTCGCACCGTCTGTCAGCAGGATGACCACCTTGCTTTTGCTCGGGCTCTTCTCCAGGTGGGAAACCGCCGTGGCCAGTCCCATGCCGATGGCCGTGCCCGGCTGGATGATGCCCTGCGCCTGCAGTTCGCAGCCCACGCCCTTGAAGGTACGGAGCAACATGGCGTGGTCAGTGGTGAGAGGGCACTGTACAAAAGCCTCGCCGCCGAACAAGGTGAGGCCGATATTGTCGTCCTTGCGGTTGGAGATGAAATTCACCGCCACATCTTTTGCCGCAGTGATGCGGTTGGGGGTGATGTCGGGGGTGGCCATACTCGTTGATACGTCCATCGCCATCATGATGTCGATGCCCTCCGTTTCCCCCTTGTTCCAGGAATAGCTGGTTTGGGGGCGTGCCAGCACGATGATGACCAGTGCCAGACATGACAAACGCAAGAAGAACGGCAAATGAATCATCCGGGTGCGCCAAGTGGTGGGCACGGTGCGGAATGCTTCTGTCGTGGCCAGTGTGAATGTGCCCTCATGTTTCTTCCTGAAAAGGAAATACCATAATATATAGGGTATGAGGAGCAGTAATAGCAGCAGATATGTTGGTGAGGCAAAATACACGGTAACGTACGGTTGGTGATGAATATATATATATCGTAGGAAGAGGGCTGCGGTGAGGGGAAACGCGCCTATGCAAAGCACAGATACAGGTCGTAAGCCACATAGGCCGTAAGCCCCAAGGTCAGCGTGGCCAGCACAATGGCCGCTGTCTTCATGGCCAGACGCAATCCCTTTTGTTGTTTTCCCGACAGGGTGACATATTCGATATGAGGCTGTGGGGCTTCGGAGGGCACGAACTTCGTGGTCTGGACGTAGTCCAAGGCTTGCATCATGCTGCGGTCTTGTTCTGAAAGGGAAGCCTCGTGTTTGGCAAATTTTACCAAGTCGGCAGTACGGAGTATATCCTGCAGCTCGCTCAATGATTTCCGATGTGGTCATTTCGCGTGCATTGAACCCGAACCGTCCTTCTATGTATTGACGGAGTGTTGCCGTCAGTTCCATATAATACTGTTTGGCATTGCCCGCTTCCGTTGCCTTCAATGTTCCCATGTCTTTCAGGGCCGTGACGTGTGGCGGAGTGGGAGGGTGTACCACAATGCGGCGGGTGATGAGCCGGGGGTCAGACAGGCGCACCGCCAGTACGAACGCCCCCCAGGCCGCCAGCATCGCCAGCAAGGCCAGCAGCGTTTGGCGTGCCGTCCATTCAAAAGGGAGTTCCACCACATCGTGTGGCCCGTTGAATTTGTCCACGTGCACCGTGTCAACCGCCACCGTGCTCACCTTCAGTCCGATGCTGCCCCGCGAGGCATACTCCTTTCCGTCCACATTCACTTTAAAGGGTGGGATGGTATATAGGGCGGAATCGAAAGCTGTGACAGTGTAGCTGCGTTGAAGGGTCATGACCTGTTTGGAGGCAGATTGCAGGGTGTCGATGTTTCCATTCTCCACCACTTCCAATCCCGGTACGATTTCTTGTTGGGGCTGGTAGGTCGGGAAGGTTACTTTAGCTCCTGCACGTGTGGTACATTTCACTTGTAAGTGTACCTGTTCGCCTATCAGCATGGAGGCTGAATCGGCCCGGACTTCAACCACTGTTTGTGCGCTGAGGCGCAGGAATGCCGTGAGGACCAAACAGACTATGATGCCAAATATCTTCATCAACTTCTTCGTGCAAAAAGGTTTATCAAAGGAATAACAAAATCACTCTCTGTATTGATGGCAGCATAGCCGGCACCACAGCGTTTGAAGAGTTCTTCCAGATGGATTTCGCTTTCACGCCACCATCTGCGGTGATGTTCGCGTGTGCGGCGGTTGGCTGTGTCCACATATTGTTCGTGGCCTGTCTCTGCATCGGCCACGCGGACTAATCCTACGTTAGGCATTTCGGCCATTCGGTCGTCGTAGAGACGTAGTCCGATAAAATCGTGTTTGCGTGCCGCCACGGAAAGGGGTTTGTCAAAGTTGTGTGTGTCGAAGAAATCGCTTAACATGAAAGCGATGGTGCGCTTGCTCATCACTCGCATAAAGTACTCCATGGCTCTTGCCACATCGGTCCTTTTACCTTGTGGCTCAAAGTCAAGGAGTTCGCGAACAATGCGGAGAATGTGGCGTTTGCCTTTTGCGGGTGGGATGAATTTCTCTATTCTGTCAGAGAAGAGGATAGCTCCCACCTTGTCGTTGTTCTGCATGGCCGAGAATGCCAGTGTTGCGGCGATTTCCGCCGCCAGCTCCCTGACAGTACGGTTTTTCGTGCCGAACCACCCGCTGGCAGAAACATCTACCAAGAGCATCACCGTCAGTTCTCGTTCCTCTTCAAACACTTTGATGTAGGGACGGTTCATGCGTGCCGTGACGTTCCAGTCGATGTCGCGAACATCATCGCCCGGCTGGTACTCGCGTACTTCGGCGAATAGCATTCCACGCCCTTTGAAGGCGGCATGATATTCTCCAGCAAAGATGTTGTTCGATAGGGTCTTGGTCTTTATTTCCAAACGCCTGACACGTTTGAGCAGTTCGGCTGTTTCCATGAGAGTCATTGTCTGGGTTCTATAGACTGCTATAGACATTGATAGAGTTCTATTGGGCTTTATGGATATCTATAGCTTTCCATAACAAATAGGGCTTTCTGTCGCTATTTTGTTGTTTGTTTGGTTTTAGGGAAAAGACAGAAAGCACATCTGCTTTAGGGCACTTCCACCTTGTTGAGGATTTCCCGTACAAGGTCGTCTGCCTTCACATCGTCTGCCTCAGCTTCATACGTCAGTCCGATACGGTGGCGGAGCACATCAGGTGCGATGGCCCGAACATCCTCGGGCACCACGTAGCCACGATGCTCCATGAATGCCCTGGCACGTGCGGCAAGTGCCAGATTGATGCTGGCACGGGGCGAACCGCCAAACGCAATGTAGTGTTTCATCTCATTCAGTCCGTATTGCTCGGGATAGCGGGAGGCAAATACCAGATTGGCTACGTATTGTTCAATCCGTTCATCGACATATACCTGACGAACCAGTTCACGAGCCCTCACAATACGAGCCGTATTGGTTGTAGGCAATGGCTTGTCAAAAGTACCTTTAATATGGGCTCGGACAATGTCTTTTTCCTCTTCCAATGTTGGATAGCCTACCATTACCTTGAGCATGAAACGGTCCAACTGTGCTTCCGGCAGCGTGTAGGTTCCTTCCTGTTCGATGGGGTTTTGCGTAGCCATTACCAAAAAGGGCTCCGGCAGGGAATAGGTGTTGTCGCCGATGGTGATATGCCTTTCCTGCATAGCTTCAAGTAAAGCACTTTGCACTTTTGCCGGTGCGCGGTTAATTTCGTCGGCAAGAACGAAATTGGCAAAAACGGGGCCTTTCTTGACTTTGAATGATTCTTCTTTTTGGCTGTATATGAGCGTTCCCACCACATCAGCCGGCAGCAAGTCTGGTGTAAACTGAATACGTCCGAACTGTGCATCAATCAGTCCTGCCAATGTCTTTATAGCCAATGTTTTTGCTAGTCCCGGAACGCCTTCCAGCAGAATATGTCCATCGGCAAGCAGTCCGATAAGCAATGATTCAATCAAATGTTTTTGTCCCACGATATGACGGTGCATCCCCCCGGTCAAATCGTCGATAAAGCCTGTTTCTGCCTCTATCATGGCGTTCAGGTTGCGAATGTCTGTTTGTGATGACATAATCAGATAGGTTTTATATGTGGTATAGCACACCATGCAGGCGGATATGTCACAGAGATATTCCGCCGTTGTGCCATGTTTACGTAAATCAGCGCAAAAGTACCTCTTTTCATTATACGAACATCTGTATTGTATTTAAAAATAGCTAATCAGTCAGTCTAAGTATTACCAGTAAACTCAATTCTTGTCATTGACGAAGATTGGCGGATGGCTTTTGTCTCTCAGGGCATTATTCCATGCGTCCTAAGGTATATTGTGTAAAAAATCTCCTGTAACCAAGGTCGGTTACAGGAGATTTATGTGGAGTTACAATAATCCGGAATAATGGATTACTTCTTGTTCAGGGCGAGATCCACCTTTACGGCACATGCTACGGAACATCCTACCATCGGGTTGTTGCCGATGCCGAGGAAGCCCATCATTTCAACGTGAGCAGGCACGGAGCTGGAGCCGGCGAACTGGGCATCAGAGTGCATACGACCCAGGGTGTCCGTCATGCCGTAAGAAGCAGGACCGGCAGCCATGTTGTCGGGGTGAAGCGTACGACCCGTACCACCACCGGAAGCCACGCTGAAGTAGGGCTTGCCAGCAAGTACGCGTTCCTTCTTATATGTTCCGGCAACAGGGTGCTGGAAGCGAGTGGGGTTGGTAGAGTTACCCGTAATGGAAACGTCAACGTCCTCTTCCCACATGATCTTCACACCTTCGCGAACATCATCGGCACCGTAGCAGTTGACCTTGGCGCGGGGGCCATCGCTGTAAGCAATGCGGTTCACAATTTTGAGTTCACCCGTATAGTAGTCGAACTTCGTCTGTACATAGGTGAAGCCGTTGATGCGGCTGATAATCATTGCAGCGTCCTTACCCAGACCGTTGAGGATGCAGCGGAGAGGTTTGTCGGCGGGACGGCTTTGGTTAGCCATTTGTGCGATTTTGATAGCACCTTCAGCGGCAGCGAAGCTTTCGTGACCTGCGAGGAAGGCGAAGCACTTGGTTTCAGGAGAGAGCAGGCGAGCTGCCAGTTGGCCATGACCAATACCTACTTTGCGGTCATCAGCAACAGAACCAGGGATGCAGAATGCCTGAAGGCCTTCACCGATATATTCGGCAGCTTCAACAGCGTCTTTGGCTTTCTCTTTGAGAGCGATCGCTGTACCTACAACGTAAGCCCACTTAGCGTTCTCGAAGCAAATCATCTGGGTGCTTTCGCATTCCTGATAGGGATCGAGACCGTATTCTTCGCAAATTTGGTTTGCTTCTTCAATGTCTTTGATGCCGTGTTTGTTAAGCGCAGCGAGGATCTGCTTGATGCGGCGGTCTTGGCTTTCGAATTTTACTTCTCTAATCATTTTGTAGTCCTCCTCTTAATCTTTACGTGGATCAATTGATTTTACTGCGCCCTGTTCAGCGGTGGTGCGGCCGTAGGTGCCGGTAACGCTCTTCAGTGCTTCATCGGCTGCAACACCCTTCTTGATGGCATCCATGAACTTGCCCATATGAACAAATTCATATCCGCAGACCTGGTCATCCTTGTCAAGGAACATCTTGGTGATGTAGCCTTCGGTGAGCTGGAGGTAACGGCTGCCCTTTACCTTGGTGCCGTAGAGCGTACCAGTCTGTGAGATGAGTCCCTTCCCGAGGTCTTCCAGACCGGCACCGATAACAAGACCACCTTCAGAGAAGGCACTCTGCGTACGTCCGTAAACGATTTGGAGGAAGAGTTCGCGCATAGCGGTGTTGATGGCATCGCAAACGAGGTCGGTGTTGAGTGCTTCAAGGATGGTTTTGCCGGGCAGGATTTCGCTGGCCATAGCGGCGGAGTGCGTCATACCCGAGCAGCCGATGGTTTCAACGAGGCATTCTTCGATAACGCCTTCCTTCACATTGAGCGTGAGTTTGCAGGCACCCTGCTGGGGAGCGCACCAACCCACACCATGGGTAAGACCGGAGATGTCTTTGATTTCCTTAGCTTGCACCCACTTGCCTTCTTCAGGAATGGGAGCGGGTCCATGGTTGGGGCCTTTGGCTACACAACACATGTTCTGTACTTCGTGTGAATATTCCATGTTAAGTAAAATGTATAATTAGTATACGTTGGTTTGTTACGTTTCCGAAGCAAAATTAGTGCAAGGCTGCTGAAAAACCAAACTGACTGTCAAAAAAACACTTCGGCGAGCTGAAAAATTCAACTCGCCGAAGTCGTTTATTCAGTTGTCAACAGAAAATGTGTGGAATTTGCGTCAGTTACCAAATTCTGGTTTGTTCTGGATGAGGGTAGGCACGTTGGAGATAGCCTCAACCATACCTTCGGGCATGGCCTCGATTTCGCCGCTTTCCACCAGTGCGTCCATGTCAGCTTTGAATTCCTCGTACAGCCACTTGACGGAAGAAGCCCCATTGTTCAAAGTAGGGAAGGAGGTTGTACTTGGTGATGCGTGAGAGCTTACGTACCCAGTTCATCATGAAGGGAGCGGAGTTTTGGTACCAGCTGTTGCCCTTGACGATGTAGCCGTTCTTGATCCAGCAGCAGTCGGGATAGTCAGCGGCCAGCTGGTCATACTTGTTGTTCTTGTTGCCGTTCATGGCCGAAGCTATCAGCTCGTACTTGTCCACGCCTCCCTGCTTCTCCACCTGCGAACCGTTTTCAAAGTCGTTCTGACGGAGGCTTTCGTACCAGTCTTTGGCCACGTCAGGCACACCGTTTTGTACGAAATAATCATAAACGAAGAGGAAGGGACAGAGCGTTTCGCCAACGCCAACTTCGTGGATGGAGACAGCCTTGGTCGGGTCGTTCTTGTACTGCTTGATGACAGAGTCAGACATGGTGAGTGCGAACTCGCGGAGCTTGGCACTTTGCAATTCATTGGCATACTTATAGGCGAGGTGGCGCACGGTGCTTTTGAGCGAGGGCTCAGATGTCGTTTCGCTGGCGCAGATGCCAGAGTAGTTGTGTTTCAGGAATATTTTGCGGGCAAGGTCGTAGGAGCTACCGGACTTTACAGTACCATCGAATGTGCCGGTCATGCGGTTGTTGGTGTAACCCATGCGCATGATGTTGAAGTAGGAGTTCATGTTGTTGCTTACTTCGCCGAGACCTGACCAGCAGAAGTACGGCAACATCTGGTGCTGGTGTCCCCATTCGTGCGAGAGACCCCAGATGGCGTCTTCATCATTGTAGACAAGCTGTCGGCAACTCAGCACGCGCGGTTCCTGATCCACGTGGAAGGAAACGCCTCGACCGCCCTGGAACATATAATAAGTAAAATTCACATAGGCACAAGTGCGGTTGTCGGGGCTGCGGTCATATTTTTTCAAACCAAGGATTTCATGTCCAGATGGAGTGGACGGCGTTGCCCACCACGTCCATGCAGACGTTGGGTGCGTTGGCACACATTTCGTGCATCTCCTCGTTGGTCTTGTCCAGACTCAGGTAACCGTTCACCTGTCCGTCAAGGAAGTGGACCGTGATAGCAGGTTTCAGTTCGGGATTGACATCGGAGTAGTAACAAACGTAGGCCAGACCGTCGTAAGCGAAAGGATAGTCAATGACGTTGAGCCCGTTGCGGAGTGTATAGTCAATTTCCTGCGGGTTACCGCCATCGAAATTGCCGCTGACCTTGCCTTCGTACCACGCAATGACGTGGAGAGGCACCGTTTCGCCATCGGGTAGTCCACTCACGGCGATAGCGTGCTTGCCCTTGCTGATGTTGATACCCGTTACGCCCTGGTTCTGGTCATACAGTTTTCCGGGCGCGTTCATCTCGTCGGAGAAAGCCTGGGGCGAGGTACGGCAGATATACTGTGCCACACGGTAGTTCGTATCGTAGGTATTGTTGAAGATGTTGCGGGCAAAGTGCTGCACATATTCATCTTCGATGTTGTCGATGTCGCTGGCTGTAATACCCTCGCGGAGCGTGGTCAGAGCGTCGTCGGCGAATACGCCGAAGAGGCTGGAGGTCTTGTCAACGAAGAATTGCATTTCAGCGCAGGAGGCGTACGGGCCGCCACCGCCGTCGGTGTAGCCGCTCAGCACTTTGAACTGGATAGAGGTGGGGTTCTGGAGGCCGCCGACAAAGTCAAGGCGATGGGTGCCGCCGGCAAATTCCCAGTCAACGGTGGTGTAGAGGGTGTAGTCTGATTCGCCCTTGCACTTGGTGTACACTTCCACCTTGCCGAAGTTACCGTTTGAACCTCCGCTTTGGCGTGTCACGTAGTTCACGTAGTCAATCACGTCAACGTCTTTAAAGTTATAAGTCAAGATCGCGGGGTTGCTCTCGTTGATTTTGTCCGACCATTTGCTGTGGTAAATGGTGCTGAGGTCACCATCGATGGACTTGGAAGCGTCGCTGTTTGCATCCTGGTGCGTATTGTCTGAAGCCGATGTCACGGTTACTTGCAGGTCCTGTCTCATATCCTTGATGCCCTCATAGCGGCTTTGGGTGATGAGGAGCGTTTCCGACAGGTTGTTATCCGTA
>SFQP01000093.1 GCA_004562975.1 bacterium | reverse complement strand
GGTCAACCGCTTTGGGAAGTAGTCAACGTTCTCAGGAAACGGTAAACCGAAAGCAGAAAATAACGAAAAAAACGGTCAACCAAAATCAGGAAAAGTCAGTTCACCGCCGTGTGAATACTTTGAAATCCAATCCTTCACACAAAAAACCATTGAAAATCAGAAGGGAACTCGCCCTGTGTGAAGGAGGTGAATGCTTTTTCGGGGAATTATTTACGTATATACACGCACGTATAGGTCATCGTCAAAACAGGTTGCGGCCTATGCAGCGTGACAGAACATCCTCCCCTTTCCGACTGGACAATGCGTGAAGTCCTCCTCACAAGTCCCGGACTTGTTCGCACAACTCCCGGACTTGTAAAAACAACTCTTGGACTTGTAAAAACAACTCCCGGACTTGTGGAAAAAACACGTCATCTCCCCTTCACCTTTTCACATCCGAAACGCAAAAAATTACGGCAGACAGTAATTCAGACGGCGGTGGTGTGTCCCGCTCCCAACAGGCTGACATTTTCACGATGACACCACACAAATTTTTCAATTTTACGCTCTTTTATCGCCTTAACTTGTCAAAACGAAAGAGATTTTTGATTTTTATTTAATCTTTTTCTTCAATTTTCTTGGAAATCTCTCACGCGGTAACTATTTTTGCGCACGAATAATAACCTGAAAAACGCCCTGCCAGACCCGTCTGTAGTCTGTCGGGGCGTACCATTTCTTTTCTGTCAGACCCTATTTTTCGCATTACTCATTTAGTTTATATTTACATTTTTAGAACCTTATGAAGCTATTCAGAAGTTTCACATTGCTGTTCCTGTGCTCATTGTGTCAATGGGCAACGGCACAGCCTCAACGCAGGGCTGAAGCTAACGCCCAGTTCTTTCAGGCTACGGCCCAACAAAGCCGCGCCGCCCAACGTGTGGACGAAGCGGGACAATGGACCTCGCTGGGAACCGGACGGATGCGCGACGACTTTTTCACCACGCTCTACGTGGTGGAGTGTTTGGAATTTGACGTGGAAGTGGAAGAGAGCGTGGAAAAACCGGGCCTGTACCGCGTGGTGACTCCTTACCGCAACTATCCTTACGCCTCGACCAAGCCGCTGGACGAAGACACCTACATGCTGGTGGATGCCACCGACCCTGACCACGTGTTCCTGCACCGTTACAAAACGGGCTTCGACTTTGAAACCGAGGCAGATAACGAATCCCTCTACGTTATCGAGATTTACTCCATCGCCGGCTACAAATATGACCACGAGGGCAACCTCGACGGCGCGATAGACGAAGGTGCCTGCGGCACGCTGCGCAACGGCTGCATCACCTTCCCCGTCGGCTCGCTGTTAGTGAAATACGCCTCTTCGCCGGACGAGCAATGGCGTTTTGCCAACTACAACAACGGTTTCCGCCTCAAACTGCCGGGAGCTCCTGACCTCGACGTGTCCATCACCGTGCTCGACCTCATCAAGGGCACCGACAAGGACCAGCTGTCCGTCCACTTCAACGTGGGCAGCGGCTGCGAGAAGGTGCGCGTGGCCATGTTCCAGGGCGAAGCCAGCAACGACTCGCTGGCCGCCATGCACGCCGGCACCTGTGCCTACCAGGACATCACTTCCTCGCAGGAGGTGCTCTTCGACTACTCCGCCGACGGCATCTACACCATCATCGCCGTGCCTTACTACAACGGCGAGCCGCAGCAGCCGGCCCATATTACGCAGGAACTGAAGTTCTACAACGTGGGCTGGAACTCACTGGGACAGGCTCTCTATACAGAGGCTTTCCTCGCTGACTGCGAAGTGCCCATTTCCGGCATCACGAGCTGCACCTACGCCGTCGACGTGGAAGAAAGCACGGAACGCCCGGGCTACTTCCGCCTGGTGGACCCCTACGGCACCAACTATCCCTACTCCAACTCGCTCACCTACGACAACTCGCGCCATTACTACATGGAGATTGACGCCACCGACCCCGCTTGCGTTTCCATCAAGCAGATGGAGGACGGCTGCGGCTACGACATGGGCTACGGCAAGATGGTACTCTGGTCAAAGGCCGACCGTGCGCTGGAGCAAGGCAAGACGAAGGAGGAGGTGAAGGAACTGGGCTACTTCGGTACGCTGGAAGGCAACGTCATCACCTTCCCGAAGGACATGCTCCTCATCAACTTCCCCGATGTGCTCGCCACCTGGTACTGGGCCAACAACAAATCGAAGTTCAACCTCGAACTGCCGGAAGGTGCCTACACGGGCATCCACAGCGCAGACAGCGCACAGGCTGCCGGCGAGCCGGTTTACTACAACCTGCAAGGTTGCCAAGTGGCCAAGAGCCAGCTCACACCGGGCGTTTACGTGAAACGCCAAGGCAAGAGCGCACAGAAAATCATCGTGAAATAACCTATTTTATTTACTAACCCCACCGTCCCGGCAACGGGACGGTATAAATTTTTTCAGCTTATGAGAAAAGTAACTTTACTGCTGAACAGCCTGCTGTTGATGCTGGCTACAGTGGGAAGTACGGAAGCTGTGGCACAGAAGAAAGGTGTCAACCGCCTGCCGGCTCCACTGGCTAAAGTTGCAGCTCCCGGCGCTCAGAAGAAAGCTCCTGCAAGAGTGATCGACGTGAACGCAGACAAAGCTTTGGGAGTAAAGATGTATGCCTCGACGCAGACAGACTATCAAAACGACCCCGGTCTCATCCGTTTCTATTCGGGCAACACCTATGAGACCGAGAAGGTGGCCATCATGGCCGACCGCGACTTTGACCCCACCCGCCGCGTAACGATGTTCGGCGGTACGCTCTACACCGACCCCGAAACGAATGAAACCGCTTACGTCGGCTTCCAGGGTATCACCTATGACCTGGGTGTTGGCTCTTGGCCGCACAACTTCATGAAGTTCAACCCTGAAACCGGCGAACGTACCATCATCAGCGAAGAAATCAAAGAACTGAAAGGCGACTGGCTGCTCGTGGAGGGTATGTGCCAGAACCCTGACACCAAAGAGCTGTGGGCTATCTGCCGAGATTCTGAAAACCTGGTTAGCCACATCGGCACGATTGACCCCGAAAGCGGCGAATTGCTTGATGACACGAAGCTGGGTTACTACTATCCCGCCTTTGCCATCGATGCCAAGGGACAGTTCTGGGCCATCCGCTGCGACATGCAGCCCAGCACGGAAGAGGAAGGCTACTTCACTATAGAAGGCTCTTACCTCACCCGTCTGGACCCCGAAAATGACTTTGCTGAAATCGACCCGAAAGCCATCACCCTGAAAAACCCTTCAAGATTTGGTACAACAACACCATCGCTTTCGACTACAGCACGGGTGAACTCTACGGTCTTCTCTGCCAGTTCAACGAATGGGGATACTCCCAACAGTATCTGTACTACATCGATACAGCAACGGGTAACCTGTCGAACCCCATAGACAAAGACGACCGCACCGCCGGCGGCTATTGCTACGACACTTCTTGGGGCTTGGCCATTCCGTCCTACTTTGCCGAAGCTCCCGAAGCTCCTGCACGCGTAGAAAATCTCTCGAGCACTTTCTCTGAGGACGGCTCACAGGTAATCCTGACCTGGACGAACCCCACGCTGAGCTGGGGCGGCGACGAGTTGACCAAGATTGACGCCATCAACATCTACCGCAACGACCTCGACAGTGAATCTATAGCTGTGCTGACCCACTTACTACGTACTGGCTTGCGTGGATGAGCAGAAAGGTATTCCCAACAGCTGGAATGTTTACGTCGGCGAAGATACGCCTGCTGAAGTGCAGAACATCCAGATCAGCCGCGACGGCAGCAAAATAAACCTTTCGTGGGAAGCTCCCACTCAGGGACAGCACATGGGTGCCTACGATGCCGCTACGCTTACTTACAGCGTACAGCGTTTGCCCGACTCTGTGATGGTGGCAGAAAAAATTGTGGAGACTTCATTGGTTGACAGAAATCTGCCCGCACTGCTGAATTATTCCTACGTCATCACGCCTGCCACCCAGAAGGGTGCCGGTGAACCCGCCGAATCGTATTCCGTCATGGCCGGCCCCGCTTACGAGGTGCCTTACACCACAGAGTTTGCCACCTATGCCGAAGCCGATGCCTGGACCATCGTGGACAACAACGCCGACGGGACGATGTTCTACTACTCTAACTGGGATCCCAACAGCACCGGTCTGTTCATCTACACCAACGACTACGGCAACAGCGATGACTATGCCATCTCTCCCTCTGTGAAGCTGCAGGCAGGCCACACCTATAAGGTGGAGTACGACATCTACTTTGCTTGGGTTGACTCGGAAGACCAGCCCACGAAGCACGACTTCGACATCACCGTGGGTGAAGGCACTACTGCCGAGGCTCAGGCCACCGTATTGAAGGAAGTTCGCCAGTTCGGCAACGACCAGATGTACAGCCGCCACAAGTTCGATGCCCAATTCACTCCCGAGGCTGACGGCGAATACAACTTCGGCTTCCACCTGCTGACCGCCAACACTTATGACAACCTGAGCCTCTGCGGTGCCAGCATCAAGGAAGTGGTTGACAAAGACATGGCCGTCAAGAGCGTGAAGGGTGCTACCAACCCGAGCAACAAAACGCCCGCTGACTACAAGGTGACCGTTGCCAACGAAGGCCGCCTCGAAGCATCCAACTATGTAGTGAAGATGGTTCGCATTGATGGCGAGAACCAGGTGGTACTGGGTCAGACCAAAGTGGCCGACGTGCTCGCTGTCGGTGAAGAAACCGTCATCACCGTGACCGCCCTGCCCGACATGGAAGGTGAAACGCAGTATGCCGCCGTGGTGGAAATGGAAGGCGACGAACTGGCAGCCAACAACATGTCCGCTCCGTTCGACGTGACCGTTTCGCCCGAAGGCACCGTGCCTTTCAACGCTGAAGCCAACACGAACGAGAACATGTCCGATGTGACCGAACTGCCGTTCTACTTCTGGAAGGATTACAGCACGACACAGTCTATCTACTATCCTACTGACTTCCAGGAACCGCTCTCCGGCACAGCTACCATCAGCCGTCTGGCCTTCGAGTACAAAGACAACGACGGTGCAGTAGTTACCGACGTTCCCGTGAAGATTTATCTCGGCGCCACCGACATCGAGGCTTATGAAGCCGGCAGCTGGGGTTCAGTAGTAGCTCTCGATCAATGGATTCCTCTGACTGACCAAGTGCTCGTTTATGAAGGTACCTTCTCCTCGCAGCTCGGCTCTAACCTCCTCATCTTTGACCTCACCACGCCGTTCGACTATGACGTGACACAGAACCTCGTAGTTACCGTTCAGGAAGAGAGCGTTCAGGAGAACAAGTTTCCGATGATCTTCAAGACTTACGCATTTGACGGCTCCTCCGATATCTACCGCACACTGCGCTACGGCAGCAACAGCCAGCAGTTCGACTTTGAAAGTGCCGACATGCTCGTAAATGCTTGCAATGCCCGTCAAGGACTTCCCGTTCTGCACCTCGCTCTCACCAGTGACACCGGCATTAAGAACGCAACTGCAGGCGGCAACACCGCAGCTTACGACGCAGCCAAGGGCAGCATCAACTTCAACGGCTTCAAGGCTGCCAAGGTTACGGTTTACAACGTAGCCGGCCAGACCGTGGCTCAGGGCAACAACAGCAAGCTGAACCTGAACAGCGGCGCTTACGTAGTGAAGGCTGTGGCCGAAGACGGCAAAGTCTACACTTCCAAGCTGCAGGTGAAGTAATTTCTCCGGATAACAGCTGACTTTATGTTTCGGAGGTTATGAGATATAAGGTTAAGAGGTTATAGTTGAGGTTATGAGGGATAAGGTTATTAGGTTATAAAAATACTATTTGAATGGATGACATTCAGACGTTACAGTAGTAACTTTATAACCTTATAACCCAATAACCTTATAACTTTCAACCATAACCTGATAACCTCATATCTCATAACCTCCGATACTTTAATAGCAACAACCTAACACATCTAAAAAACATGCGCAACTTATTACTTACCGCTGCCTTGGCCACCTGCTCCCTCGTGGCCGGAGCACAGACGTTTTCTGCCGCCACAAGCCTCAGCACCGCGTCTGAACTGAAGGCACGCAACGCACAAAACCCCTTCACCATCCGCAATGCCCAAAGCCCGACCGTCAAGACGGTGGCAAAGGCCGCTAAGCCCAAGAGCATCAACCCGCTGGACTACGGTACGAAAGTGACGGTGATGACCGAGGACTTCTCCCTGCTCGAAACGGGCGAAATCGGCAACCCCGACGCTACGGTCAAGATGGTGGCTACTGAATACAAATATCCCTGGATCAACCTCAAGGACGAATATTTCCAGACCCCGGGATGGGGCGGCTACAATGTGTTCCCTGCCGGCGGTGTGCTCTGCATCGACACGAAGAAGGACTACGGACACATCAACACGCCCATGCTCAACCTGGCCGCCTACGACCGCGTGGCTGTGCTGACCTTCAAGGCTCGCACAGACGAGGGCGCAACGGTTTCGGACTTCATCGTTCAGGGCGCGGAAACTTTCAACATGTCGCCCACCTGGCGGTTCCTCGACGACTACATTTGCCCCGACATCACCGACGAATGGCAGACGTATGAATTCGTCTTCCACGACTGCGGCGAGTACACCCTGCTCAACCTCGTGCCCAACGGCCAGAGCCGCGTCTACCTGGACGATATCGAGGTGTACGTGGTCGATCCCTACATCGCCATGCCGCTGACCAAGCCCCACACGAACTACCAGGGCACCAGCTTCGATGCCAACTGGGAAGCAGTGGAGGGTGCTGAGTACTATCTGGTCAACCTCTACGAATACGATGCACTGCTCGGCGAATACGAGCTGGTGAAGGAGGACCTCAAGGCCGAGACCAACACGCTGCACATCACAGAAGTCGAGTCCGGCACCACGTACTACTACACCGTACGTGCCGTGAAGGAAGGCCACCAGTCGCTCGAAAGCTCCATGCAGGCCGTGTTCAACCTCGTCGCTCCGGTGCTCAACCCCGTCAATGGCGGAGAGGATGAGGTGGAATCCTACGACGCTTCGTGGAGCGTGGTGCCCTCGGCCAACTATTACAACTACTGGGCTTACGGCAAGCGCGTGGCAGAGGCCGACGGCGAGTTCATCGTTACCAACGAGGACTTCAACAACCTGAAGAAGTCTGACGGCAGCGACCCCGAATACACGCTGGAGGAACATGACTTCAACGTGTACAGCGACACTTACCTCGTGGGCCTTACCCAGGCCGGCTGGAACGGACAGAACTACATCCCCTACGCCGAAGGCATGGCCTGCGTCGACGCTTACCACTACCTGTACAACCACGAGCAGTCCTGCATCATCTCGCCCGAACTCGACCTCTCGAAGGACGGCGGCAAGTTCACCCTCAACGTGAAGCTGATGGGCGAAGTGTCGGCTTTCTGGGATACGGAAGGCCAGAAGCACGAGGGTGCCACGCAGTGTGCCGTAGCCATCTTCAACTACGACGAGGAAACAGGCGAATTCAACCAGGCCGAACTGGTTTACCCCGGTACCATCACGGACAGCTGGCAGGACTTCACCGTACAGCTCACGAAGGGTGCCGCACGCTCCAAGGTGGGCATCTTCGGTGTGAGCTATCCCGGTAACCTCTACATCGACGACGTGAAAATCACCCAGAACTACAAGGCCGGCGAATACCTGGTTGACCCCTTCCGCTACGCCTTCATGCACGAAGGTGCTGCCATCAACGTGGATCTGCCCAACAGCCTGGCCGGCATGGAGGTTTACCACAAGGTGAGTGCCGTGAAGATGGTGAACGCTCCCGGTGTCGAAGGCAGCTACAAGGAGAGTGCCTTCTCCGACCTGGAACGCGTCAACGTCAGGGTTAGCGGCATTGAACAGGCCGACATGGAGGGTGCCGCAGTGAAACTGTCAGGCAACCGCCTGACGGTGGTGAATCCCCACAACGAGGACGTGACGGTTTACAACGCCGACGGTAGCCGCATCGCCGCCGCCAACGCTCAGCAAACCGTAACCACGCTCCCCGTTCACGGCGTTTATATCGTCAAGGTGGGCAACAAGGTGAGCAAGATTGCCTACTAACAGCATTGTATTGCCCCCCTTAATCAAAACGAGGGTGTGTCGTAGCAGTTACGACACACCCTCGTTTCTTGTCTGGACAGCCGGAAGGAGCTGCCCTCCATATAACAAAATACCCCCCTAATTACGTTTTTTTAGGATTTCAAAGGGTGGTATGAGCCATTTGACCCCTGCCTCGTACGTTTTGCTTCACCGTTTCGTCATCGCTTTATGCCCTTCGGCAGCCTTATTAGGGGAAAAGTTTGTCAATGTGAAAAACTAAACCTACTTTTGCTCCGAAATTTTCTTAACAATCATGGACATATTTACTCAGATGGCGGAGTACTTTGCTTCGCCGGCAGGGCAGATAGCTATCGTCATAGCTGTTTTTGCCCTTACTATCGTGGCCTTTATCGCAGACAAGGTGCGCTCCGACATTGTGGCGCTGAGCTCGATGGCTCTCTTGCTTGTGACCAACGTGCTCACACCGTCTGAAGCCTTGGCCGGCTTCTCTAACTCGGCCGTGGTGATGATGATCGGCCTCTTTATCGTGGGTGGCGCCGTGTTCCAGACGGGCCTGGCCAAAATCATCTCGGGCCGCCTGCTGAAACTGGCGGGCACGAGCGAAATCAAGCTTTTCTTCCTCGTGATGCTCGTTACCTCGGTGGTGGCGGCATTCGTGAGCAACACGGGTACGTGATTGTCGACGGCTACCTGCGCGACAACGGCAAACCGGGCTTCTCCTTCTTCGACTTCCTGCCCATCGGCTTGATATGCCTCGGCGTGGGACTGGTCATGCTCTACCCGCTCTGCAAATATTTCCTCGGCAAAAAAAGTAAGGAACATGAGGAGACAGGCGAGGAACAGAGCCTGGCTTCCCTGCTCCACGAATACCATATCAATGACCTCGTGTTCCGGATCCAGGCCAAGGAGGGAAGCATGGCGCTGGAAGGACGTACCGTGGGCGAACTCGACATACGCCGCAAGTATGGCGTGACGATCCTGGAAGTGCGCCGTGCCAACCGCTCGGTGTTTAGCCCTAACATCCAAGAGTCGGTCTCGACAGATACCGTTTTCCAAAACACGGATACGCTCTATGTGCTGGGCGAACGTGAGAAGGTGAATACTTTTGCCTTTGACTACAACCTGGCGGTGTTCGAGGACGAGGAACGCGAGGGCAAGGGTAAACTGGACTTCTACGAAATCGGCCTGGCTGAGGTGCTTATCTCGCCTGAGTCGGCCATGATCAACCGACCGCTGCGCAAGGCTAACTTCAAGGAACGCTTCGGCGTGAGTGTGTTGGCCATCAAACGACAAGGCAAGTATATCTTTGAAGACGTGCTCGACTCGAACATCAAAAACGGTGATATGCTGCTGGTTCACGGGGCATGGAAGGGTATAGAGAGCATGGCGAAGAAAAACCGCGAATGGATTGTGATTGGTTCGCCGCAGGAGGACCACGAGAGTGTGGCACTGGACCACAAGGCACCCCTGGCGGCTATCATCATGACGGCAATGGTGGTCTGCATGATATTTGCCGACCAGATTGGGGTGAAACCCGTGGCCGCCGTGATTATCGCGGGTCTGCTCATGGTGCTGACGCGCTGCGTGCGCAGCGTGGACGCGGCATACAAGATGATTGGCTGGGAAAGTATCGTACTCATCGCTGCCATGATGCCTATGTCTACCGCGCTTTCCAAAACGGGTATCTCTGACTGGATTGCCCACAACTGTATCATGAGCCTCAACGAATATGGCATCTACGCCGCACTGGCTGGCGTTTATCTCGTTACTTCAGCCCTCAGCACGTTTATCAGCAACTCGGCCACCGCTATCCTCGTGGCTCCCATCGCCTGGGCTGCCGCAGAGGGACTGGGGGTTTCGCCCACGCCGTTCATGATGACGGCTGCCGTGGCCGCAAGTGCCTGCTTCGCCACGCCTATCTGTACGCCGCCCAACGCTATGGTGATGAACGCAGGACATTATAACTTCATGGACTACGTGAAGGTGGGTCTGCCGCTGCAAATCGTCATGGGACTGGTGGCTATCCTCACCATCCCGCTCTTCTTCCCGCTCTAAACAACTCATCTCTTACTTTATAAACAAAACCGCATTATGAAAAAAATCGCAACTCTTTGCACGGCCCTGGTGCTGATGCTCGTTGTGGCTGCTCCCGCTGCCGCACAATCGCTGAGCTGGGGTGTAACAGCTGGCATGAACCTGTCGAAACTGAAACTCTCGGGCGATGTGCCCGCCAGTGTCAACTCGAACCTTTCCACCGACAACAAGGCGGGATGGTACGTTGGACCCAAAGTGACTTTCAATACGGTGCTGGGCATCGGACTGGACGCTTCGTTGCAATACTCTGAACGCAGCCTGAGCATCGGCGGCGAGAACGAGAAGTACCGCACCATCGAAATTCCCATCAACCTGCGCTACAACATCGGACTGAGCAGTCTGGCCAGCGTCTATGTGGCCACGGGTCCGCAGTTTGGCTTCGGCCTGCAGAACATGAAGTGGGAAAACACGCTCACGGGTGGCAACTTCGACAAGAGCAACATGACGACGACCTGGAACATCGGTGCCGGCGTGCGGGTGCTGAAACACCTCGAAGTGGGCATCGGTTACAACTTTGCGCTCGGAAACGTGGGCAAGACGTTGTTCGAGAACGTGGGCGGTACCACTGGCAACTCGCAGGACTACCAGCTGGAATACAAAACGAATACTTTCCAGGCTCAGCTGACGTACTATTTCTAAACCGACGGCTGGCACCGAAACAACGCTTAATTTCTTTCAATATGCTCAGACTGAATTGCTTCTTCAAGGCTGACGAGGGCAAATACGACGAGGCTCTCCAAGCCGCCCTCGCCCTGACGGCGAAATCGCAGCAGGACGAAGGTTGCATCTCCTATGACACGTTCGAGAGTGCCTCGCGCCCCGACATCTTCATGATTTGCGAAACATGGACAGATGAGAACGCGCTGAAAAAGCACATGGAGGCTCCGCACTTCAAGGAGTATGTTTCGCAGCTCGAAAGGCTCGGCGCGCTCAAGCTGGAACAGTTCGCTTTTCCCGAAAAGTAAAGCACGCCCGAACTGCAGCCTGATGTCCGGAATATCCGGAATATCCAGAAAATCCGGAACTTCCGAAAGACATCAACGCAACAATCACACAAACGGCATCCGCAAGCCTCCCCTTACCGGGAGTTGCGGATGCCGTTTATAATGTCCTGCTCGGCATCTTCCGGAGCCCCTGTGCCCGGCTACCGCTACTCAGCTAACAGGAATGCCTATTTCTTACCCAGCACGTCAGCCGGATTGATTTTGGAGATGGTTTCGCGCATGGCAGTATCGCCCTTGAGGTTTTCTAAGCGATAATAGTCCATGAAACCCATGTTTCCTTCGCGCAGGGCCTGAGCCAGTGCCTTGGGCACTTCTGCCTCAGCCTGGATGACTTCGGCACGGGCTTCCTGGGCACGAGCTATCATTTCCTGTTCGGTGGCCACGGCCATGGCGCGGCGTTCCTCAGCCTTGGCCTGGGCAATGTTCTTGTCGGCATTGGCCTGATCCATCTGCAGGGTAGCACCGATGTTCTTGCCAACGTCGATGTCGGCAATGTCAATGGAGAGGATTTCATAGGCGGTGCCCGCATCAAGTCCTTTGGAGAGTACCAGCTTGGAAATGGAGTCGGGATTTTCAAGCACCTGCTCGTGTGTCTCGGCCGAACCGATGCTGGACACTATACCCTCGCCGACACGGGCCAGGATGGTGTCCTCGCCGGCACCGCCCACCAACTGGTGGATATTGGCACGCACCGTTACGCGGGCTTTGGCTATGAGCTGGATGCCGTTCTTTGCCACTGCGGCCACAGGAGGGGTGTCAATGACCTTGGGATTGACGCTCGTCTGTACGGCCTCGAACACGTCACGACCGGCAAGGTCAATGGCGGTGGCTTTCTCGAAACTCAGGTCAATGTTGGCCTTGGAGGCGGAAACCAAGGCGTGGACCACGCGCTGCACATGGCCACCCGTCATGTAGTGGGCCTCCAGATTGTCGCGCGTGATGCTGCGCAAACCGGCCTTGTGAGCCTCAATAAGGCTGGGAACGATGACGCTGGGCGGCACATTGCGGATGCGCATCAAAAAGAGCTGAATCAGCGAAATGTGTACGCCCGACACCTTGGCGGAAAGCCAAAGGAAAAAGGGAACGAAATGGAAGAAGATGGACAACAGGATGATGGCAGCAAAAGCGATGCTCACCATGACAATGGGGTCGTCAAAAAGAAAGAAATCCATGGCTGAAAAAATTTAGGATGATTTATCTGTTAAAGAGCTCGCGGGAAATAACCCTACGTTTGCAAATGTAAAAAAAATGTGGCTCACTTCATACATTCCAAGACTTTTGTAACGAATATTTATCACCGCGCCCCTGACCCTATCCCATACGGACTATGCCCCAGCTTTCTACTGCCCCTTATCCCATACGGCCTGCACTTATAATACAATTTTCGCCGCGAAAAGTCAGGAACCTTTCGCGGCGCATGGGAATACTGCTGACACGCTGTGGAAAAGCGACACCGCAGACGGCGGTGCATGAACGCAGACAATCCCTGAAACAACGAACAAAAGCGAAAATCATTTTCCGGCAAGTATATTTTTCATCTCTTGGCGTACCAAAATTCCGTGAGGCAGCATCTGTTGTTTACATTCGTGCGACAAATATAGACAATTATGGCATATTAAAAATTACCCCCCGATTTTAACTTTTAATAATATAAATATTTAACTAATGGGTGATTTGCAAACAAAATAAGCAGGAGGAAACCGCCTTAGGGCAGCCCTCCTGCTTATTATATCTTGTTCAAAAGTGATTTGGTCGTTGTCCTTAGCGATTAGAGCTGGGGACCTGCAGCCACGAGAGCCTTACCGGCTTCGTTGCCCTGATACTTCACGAAGTTCTTGATGAAGCGGGCAGCGAGGTCCTTGGCCTTCTCTTCCCACTGGGCAACTTCTGCGTAAGTGTCGCGGGGATCGAGGATGTTGGGGTCAACGCCGGGGAGTTCAGTGGGCACTACGAAGTTGAAGAAGGGAACAACCTTCGTGGGAGCCTTGTCGATGGAACCGTCAAGGATAGCATCAATGATACCGCGCGTATCGCGGATGGAGATGCGCTTGCCCGTACCGTTCCAACCCGTGTTAACGAGATAAGCCTTGGCACCGTTGGCTTCCATCTTCTTCACCAATTCGGCAGCATACTTCGTGGGGTGCAGTTCGAGGAAGGCCTGGCCGAAGCAAGCCGAGAAG
>SFQP01000092.1 GCA_004562975.1 bacterium | reverse complement strand
ACGAAACCGCCGTATGCCGAACGGCACGTACGGTGGTGTGGGAGGAAGGAAAACGAAAGTAGGTCAGAAAACTTACTACGTTTTCCGACCTACCCGATTCTGCGGTTGAAGCAGGAGTTGAAGGTTTTATGCCCCTCCTTTGAGGATGCGTTTGATATCGTTGAGTTTGTTCAGTGCTTCCAATGGCGTGAGGTTGTTGACGTCGAGGTGGAGGAGTTCGTCGCGTATTTGCGTCAGCACAGGATCGTCAAGCTGGAAGAAACTGAGTTGCACACCTTGGTCGGTGCGGGTGTGGCTTCCGGCATGTGGTTTGGCGGCTCCGGCCTGTGCACCGGCGGACTCCAGGTCCTGCAAAATCTGTTCGGCGCGTTTCACGATGGTGGGCGGCATACCGGCGAGGCGTGCCACGTGGATGCCGAAGGAGTGCTCCGATCCGCCGCGCTGCAGCTTGCGCAGGAAGACCACCTTACCGTTCACCTCACGCACGGACACGTTCCAGTTCTTGATGCGCGGAAAGTGCTTCTCCATCTCGTTGAGTTCGTGGTAGTGCGTGGCGAAGAGTGTGCGGGCATGCGCCTGCGGATTTTCGTGGATGTGCTCCACGATGGACCAGGCGATGGATATGCCGTCGTAGGTGGAAGTGCCGCGTCCCAGCTCGTCGAAGAGCACGAGCGAACGCTCCGTGAGGTTGTTCATGATGTTGGCGGCTTCGGTCATCTCCACCATAAACGTGCTCTCCCCCACCGAGATGTTGTCGCTGGCGCCGACGCGGGTGAAGATTTTGTCGACCACGCCGATTTGGGCGGCTTCGGCGGGCACGAAGGAGCCGATTTGGGCCAAGAGGGTGATGAGTGCCGTCTGTCGGAGCAGGGCACTTTTACCCGCCATGTTGGGTCCGGTGACGATGATGATTTGTTGCTTCTTGGTGTCCAGTTCCACATCGTTGGGCGTGTAGTCCTCGCCGGGGGGCATGAGGGTTTCGATGACCGGGTGGCGGCCCCCGCGAATTTGGAGGGTGAGGCCTTCGTCCACCACAGGGCGAACATAATGCCGCTCACGGGCCACGGCGGCGAGGCTTTGCAGGGCATCGAGCCGGCTGAGGGCTGAGGCATCAGCCTGGAGGGGTGCGACGAAGCGGGCCACTTCTTGTACGAGTTCAAGGAAGAGGCGCGCTTCGAGGTCGAGGATGCGGTCCTCCGCGCCGAGTATCTTGTCCTCGTACTCCTTGAGTTCCTGTGTGATGTAGCGTTCGGCCTGCGCGAGGGTCTGCTTGCGCACCCATTCCTGCGGCACTTTTTCCTTGTACGTGTTGCGCACTTCGATGTAGTAGCCGAACACGTTGTTGAACCCAATTTTCAGGCTGGGGATGCCCGTGGCATCGATTTCGCGTTGCTGGATGGTGAGCAGGTAATCCTTGCCCGAAGAGGAGATGTGGCGGAGTTCGTCAAGCTCGGGGTCCACCCCGTCGGCAATGATGCCGCCCTTGGCCACGAGCAGTGGCGGATCGGGTTGCAGGGTGCGGCGGATGCGGTCGCGCAGGGCAGTGAGAGCGTCGAGCTTCTCCCCCACCCCTTTGATGGCCCGGCTTTCGGCATGGGTGCAGGCATATTTGAGCAGCGCGGTACTTTCGAGTGCGGCGCGCAGTTGTTGCAGTTCGCGCGGGTTGACCCTGCCGACGGCCACACGGGATACAATGCGTTCCATGTCGCCGATTTTGGGCAGCTCCATCTCACAGAGTTCGCGGAAGTCGGGGTGCTTGAAGAAGCATTCCACGCCGTCGAGCCGCTCTTCGATTTGCTGCACGGAGCGCAGGGGGAAGATGACCCACCGGTGGAGCATACGTGCCCCCATGGGAGTGAGTGTGCGGTCGATGACCTGGAGGAGCGAGGTGCCCCCCTCGGCCATTGGCGCGGTGAGTTCGAGGTTGCGTGTGGTGAAGCGGTCAAGGCGCACGTAGCGGTCTTCCTCAATGCGTCGCAGTGCAGTGATGTGCCCCGTCTGCGTGTGTTGGGTCATCTCTAAGTAGCACAGTATGGCTCCGGAGGCAATGAGGCCATCCTTGAGGTGGTCCACGCCGAATCCTTTCAGGTTGCGCACCTGGAAGTGGCGGGTGAGGCGTTCGTGTGCCGTTTGTGCAGTAAATGCCCAGTCGTCCAGTTCAAAAATGAAGTGTTTTGTGCCGTACATACCCTCGAAGCGTCCGCGCAGTCCGTGCTGTATGAGTACCTCTTTGGGGGCAAATCCGGCGAGGAGTTTGTCGGCATATTCGGCAGTGCCCTCTGCCACGAGAAACTCGCCGGTCGAGATGTCGAGGAAGGAGATGCCCACGGCCTTGGCCCCGAAATAGACAGAGGCCAGGAAGTTGTTCTCCTTGGCTGCCAGTACATTGTCCGTCATGGCTACGCCCGGTGTGACCAGTTCTGTGATGCCTCGCTTCACGAGTTTCTTTGTCAGTTTAGGGTCTTCAAGCTGGTCGCAGATGGCCACGCGGTGTCCGGCGCGTATGAGCCTTGGCAGGTAGGTATCGAGTGCATGGTAGGGAAATCCTGCCATTTCGGTGGAAGCCTGTCCTTTGTTGTTTCTGCGTGTGAGTGTGATGCCCAGCACCTGCGCAGCCACGACGGCATCGGCGGCGTAGGTTTCGTAAAAGTCGCCACACCTGAAGAGCAGCAGTGCGTCCGGGTTCTTCGCCTTCAGGTCGTAGAACTGCTTCATCATGGGTGTAAGTTCGGGAGTAGACATAGTAGAGATGAAAAGTAAGGGTTAAGTGTCAAGCGTGCGCCGTTTCCGGCTTTGGCTTCGTGGATACGATTGACACTTAACCCGATAAAGAAAGTACCCCCACTGAGAATCGAACTCAGATCACTGCTTTAGGAGAGCGGTGTTCTATCCATTGAACTATGAGGGCGTTTGTGCGTGCAAAGATAGTGCAAGGCGAGCGCAGGACAAAAAGAAAAGCCGCAGGATTTTCATTTTTCATGCCGAGCCGCCGCCTATTTTATGGAAAGATAGTGCAAGGCGAGCGCAGGACAAAAAGAAAAGCCGTAGGATTTTCATTTTTCATGCCGAGCCGCCGCCTATTTTATGAAAAGATAGGCTTCAGCTCGGCACAGAAAAAAGGAAACCTTGGGCTTTCCTTTTTTGCTCTGCTCTCGCCTTGCACTATCTTTGCACGCGGTAAAGAAAAGGACAACCCATATTATATTGTATAATGCCCATGAACATTCCCGAAATTACTGCAGCCGAAGCTGCCGCCCTGATTTGTCATGGCGACCTCCTGGCCGTGGGAGGTTTTGGCCCCGCCGGTTCCCCGAAAGTCATCACGCCGGCACTCGCGCGGCGGGCACGTCAAGAGCATGAGGCGGGCAGGCCGTTCAAGGTTGACGTTGTCACAGGTGCCTCCATCGGTGCCAGCTGTGACGGCGAGCTTGCGGCTGCCGATGCCGTAGACCGTCGCCTGCCTTTCAGCGTCAACGCCGAAATGCGTCGCGCATACAACAGCGGACGCGTTCGGTACACCGACCTTAACCTTTCCGACAACGCCGCACACCTGCGGCAGGGGCTTACAGGCCGCATCACGTGGGGCATTATCGAAGCTTGCGATGTGCAGGAGGTGTGTGGCAAGATACGCATCTACCTCACTGCCGGCGTGGGTATCGCCCCCACCATTTGCCGGCTGGCCGAGAAAGGCGTGTTCATTGAGTTGAACGAGTGGCATTCCGGAAAAATCATCGGGATGCACGACATTTACGAGATAGAAGACCCTTGGTTTCGCGCACCCATCCGTATCACGCAGCCCGTCGAGGTTATCGGCGTTCCTTATATCGAGGTGCAGCCCGAGCACATCCGTGGCATCGTGCGCACGAACCTTCCCGACGAGGCGCGCGCCATGTCGCCCTCAACCCCCGACACCGAGCAGATAGGCCACCATACCGCCGACTTCTTGGTGTGGAATATGCGTCGCGGCCACTTGTGGTCCCAGAAACTCATCCTGCAAAGCGGTGTAGGCAGTGGAGCCAATGCCGTGCTGGGTGCTTTGGGAAGTTGTAAGGAAGTGCCCGATTTCTACATCTATACTGAGGTGTTCCAAGAAGAAGCCATGCGCCTGCTCAGCGAAGGACGCGTGGTGGCAGCTTCCACGGGAGCCCTGACCCTCTGTCCCGAACATTTGCAGCGGCTTTATGCCGACATCAACGCCTATCGCGGACGTTTGCTGATACGTCCTTCCGAAATATCCAACTGTCCTGAAATCATTGCGCGCTTGGGCATCTGTTCGCTCAACACCGCTGTGGAGGTTGACATCTACGGCCACGTCAATTCTACCAAGGTGGGTGGCACGCAGATGCTTAACGGCGTGGGCGGTTCGTGCGACTTCACCTGCAACGCCATGCTCGCCACCTTCACCTGTTGCTCCACGGCCAAGGAGGGACGCATCAGTTCCATCGTGCCCTTCTGCTCCCATGTGGACCACACGGAGCATTATGTTGATGTCATCGTCACCGAGCAGGGCGTGGCCGACCTGCGCAACAAGTCGGCTTTGGAGCGTGCCGAGGCCCTCATCGCCATTGCGCATCCAGACTACCGCCCCATCCTGCGCGAGTACCTCCGTCTGGCATCCCGTCAGGGTGGCCACACTTACCATCTCCTGCCCGCCGCCTTTGCCCTGCACGATACCTATCGCCGCAAGGGCGATATGCGCCTCGTTGACTGGGGTGAGTACATCCGTTAGCCTGAGGCTGTGGGCCGCAACGTCCTCCCCCACCCTATTGTGCCGATGTGTGAAACGCCGTTATGGGCTGTTTCGCAGTGTCGGCAATATCTTGACAACAAGTCCCGGACTGTTTTTTCCTAATCGCCGAGTAGGAAAAAATAGTCCGGGACTTGTTGTCGTTTACTCGCCGAGTTGTTAGAAACAGTCGGCGACTTTTGAACAGTACTTCACGCCATGCCCGCCTTGGTCAATGAGGCGGGTAAACCACGCCGTCAAATCCTTGGTTTGTTTGAGAAGTAAACTATTGGCTCGTGTGCCATGTGCGTGCTGTGTCGGGATCATGTCACCACAGGGTGCGATGCGCTTTTCTCGCGCGCGTATTATATACTGTTTTTTATTCTTCAAAAAAGTATTCACTCTTTCACACAGAGCGTGTTTCCTTCTGATTTTCATGTGTTTTGAGTGTGAAGGATTTGATTTTAAAGCCTTCACACTCGGGGTGAAGGCTTGTGAAGTGACTTTTCCTGATTTTGGTTGACCGTTTTTTTCGTTATTTTCTGCTTTCGGTTTACCGTTTCCTGAGAACGTTGACTACTTCCCAAAGCGGTTGA
>SFQP01000091.1 GCA_004562975.1 bacterium | reverse complement strand
CTTCGTGAAATGGTCAAGGTCGCTGGCCGCACCGCTTGTCTGCACGCCCATCGGCGTTTCCAGACCGGCGAAAATCTTGTTGTTGGCAATCACTGCGCCCCGGGTGTTGCCCACCACGACGGGCGGCGTGTTGCCCGTGACGTTGTTGACGGTGTAGAGCATGGGGGTGATGTTGTCCATCAGCACGTCAGCACCGTTGGCCGTGATTTCCAGCTCAGTGCGCAGGTAGTGCGAACCGTCGCGCAGCACGGCGCGCCACACAATCTGCAGGTTGTCGTAGGTGTAGTTGGCCACCAACTGCTTGCCGTTGAAGCGTTCTGCACCGCGCACGGCGAAGGCGTTGCCCGTGAGGTTTTCCACGGTCACAGTGCCGAGGGTCATGGCCGAAGAGCCCACCTCGTCATTGTTTTGCAGTTTGATTTTGAAAAGGTTCTCCTCAGCTTGGAGATTCATGGCATCGCAGCCGCCGAAGGTCAGCTTTCCGTCAGCCTTGACAAAGGAGGCGGAGAACAGGTCGTTGGACAGCGTGTAGGTGCCCGTGACTTCGGTCAGATTGGCCTGCCCGGGCTGCGTTTCCTGCGGGAAAATCACAGCCTGTGCTTGCGCTGTCTGCGGCGTGCCGATTCCCAAGGACGACAACAGCCACGCCAGTGCAAAGCATTTGCGTAGTAATCTGTTCATGGTTTGATAATAAATAAAAAATTGTTTTTTCAGTAAGAGATTCGGGGTGTTGCCGTGTTAGTCCGACAGAGAGGACGCGCCGTGCCCTGAGTGCCTTGGCGTTCAGGTAACGATGGGCCTTTCCCCTCCTAACGGTTTTTCACAGCAAAGACTTCGCGGCAAAATTATTTAATATTATTTTACCCCCCCCAGAAGAAAATAGAAAAAATTAAGCAATGAGCAGTGCTTTTTCCTCTTTGGCTGTCAATTTCTGCAAGCGGAGCGTGCGTTTCCCATATGCAACAACCGGCACGCCTTGGGTGGCGTGCCGGTTGCAGAAGAGTATAGGATTTGTGCGGTTATTTCTTTTTGCTATTGAAATAGTAAATGACGTGGAACATCACGAAGCGTTGCACACAGTTATACCAGTTGTTGCTGGTGTATTCGGCACGGGCCCAGGCGTAGGAACGGCTGCGCTGGTTGAGAATGTCTGAGGCTTCGAGCTTCAGGGTGAGCTGTTTGCCTGGCAGCAGCCGCTTGGCCACCGAGGCTGTCCAGATGGTGCGCCAGGGGGTGTAGTTGGCCGAGGCTAAGGCATATTGGTAGTTCGCTTCGACCGAGGATTTTATTTCCCAATCGCCCGGGAAGGTATATTGCAGCGAGGTGAGAAAATGGTGTGACGTTTTGCCGGTGGAGGTGGCGGAGGCTAAGGGGCTGCGTTGCCGGATGAGCACATTGTAGTAGTTGAAAGTGCCGAAGAACTGGCCGGTGCGGGCTTGAAGCGTGGTTTTGGTGTAGAGCAGGTGCTGATGGTTGGTGTAGCGGAAAGGTTCACCCGCCGTGGTCTGAGCAAAGTTGGGCTCGTGCATGTAGTCGTAAGATACACTGACGGACCAGTTGAACTGCTGCTGCTTGTCGAGCGGCATGCCGAAGTACACGCGGGCCGTGCCGTTCCAGCGGCCATTGACGGTGGTGAGCCGGGTGGTGGTGATGCCGGTGACGGGGTCGTAGGTGGAGCGCGACACCGTATGGCCCAGCCATTGGTTCCAGTTGAGGTCAATGGAGAACATTTTGCCGTTCTTCAGGTTTCCCGTGTAGAAGATGCCCACGCTCTGCTGCTCAAGGCGGGGCAGATGGCCGGCGGCGAGCTGCACGTGGAGCGGGTCAGAGAGGTCGGGAATGTTGATTTGCAGGTCAAGCTGCTGCGGCTGTGTGGAATAGCTGTATTGCAGGTCGAAATTGCCCATGGAGTCCGTTTCGTAGCGCAGCTGGGCAAAGAGGCGGTAGTCCGTGGCGTGGCGCGAGAGGATTTGCGGTTCGTAGTTGCCCTTGCGGTAATCCATGAAGTCATAGCAGAAATTCCACGTGCTGCGCACAGAGGCGTAGAGGTGCTTCGACTTGTATTGCAGGTAGCCTTCGGCCTTGTGCCTATGCGCTTTTTTCAGCGAATTCACCGTGGTTTCCGCCTCGCGGGCCAGCATCCGCCAGTCCTCCTCCGTGGGCAGGGTGCCGTAGTGCGCCAGATAGCTGTCGTAGTCGGCAAACACGCCGCCCATCCTGTCAAGCAGGAAGCCCTGCGCGTCGGACTGTCTGCGCGAGTTGGCGAAACTGTAGCTCAGGCGCAGCGTCTGCAGCACGGGCAGGGGGATGTTGAGGTCGGCGGATACTTGCTGCTCACGGACGGAGGATTCCTTCTCGTTGTAGCGGTTGAGGAGGGTGGGCTGCGGCGTGGCGGAGGGTTGGAAATAGCGGTAGCCGTTGAGCGCGTGGGCCTGTGTGTCGTTGTGCTGGTCGTTAAGTAGGTGGTTGATGGAGATGCGCCAGTTGTTTTCGGTGAGCCGTTGGGTCAGGAAAAAGGTGTGGTAATAAGCGTTGGAGGAGAGGGTGGAGGCAGTTTCCGCCTGCCAGAGTGTGACGGCCTCCCCTGCAGGCCACCCTTCGGCACCGCTTTGGCGGAGCAGGCCGATGGGGTCATTGGTGAGGGAGAACACGTTGGCGTTCCACTGTCCCGTGGCCTGGGTCTTGCGCCCTCGGGTGGAGGTGTGTGAGAACCAGGGACGAAACTCCAGATGTGTCGTGACGGTGGGCTTCCACGTCAGGGAAATCCTGGCTGCCGTGATTTCCTCGCTGTTGCGGTCGTGCCCGTTGGAGGCTTCGTAGCGGCTCCCCTCGTCCAGGAAGTATTGTTTGTTTTCGCGGCTGCGGTCGTTGTGCTTGCGGTAGTCCCAGGTGGCGTGGCCGTCAATTTTCACAAACCCTTTACCCTCCTCTTCCTCGCGGTTCTTGAACATGAAGGTGGCGCCGGGGCGTTTGTAGGAGGTTTTGCCAGGCGAGCTGCCCGATCCGTTGTCCTCCCAGCCGCCGCTGTTGTCGGTCGACTGGTACTCGCCCGTGTTGGTGAGGCCGGAGTAGAGGCTGATGCGGGAGAGTGCGTTGAAGGTGTTGGCAAAGCCGCGCAGGCGATAGTAGTCATCGGTGGCATAGCCCAGATCCACGTTTCCGGTCCAGGTGTTGAGGTAATTTTTGCGCAGTTCCACGTTGACCACCTGTTCGCGCTGGCCGTCGTCAATGCCCGTGACTTTCGCCTGGTCCGTGAGGCTCTCGTAGGCTTTCACCGTCTTCACCATGTAGGCCGGCAGCTGTTCGAGTGCTGTCTTCGTGTCGTTGCGCATGAAGTCCGTTCCGTTCACCATCAGGCGTTCCACCTTCTTGCCTTTGAAGTAGAGCACCCCGTTGCGCAGTTCCAGACCCGGCATTTTGTTGATGACATCGTTGAGCATATCGCCTTGAGTGGCAAGCAGTGCGTTCATGTCGTAGACCACGGTGTCTTTTTTGTTGGTGAAGACGAGGCGAGTGGTGGTGGCTGTGGCTTCGCCGAGCTGGCTGACTATGGTGTCTGTGCTGAGGCTGTCGGTCTGTTGCGCCCGGAGCTGCATGGGCAAGAGTGTAATCAGCGGTATGGTGAAAAGCAGTTTCTTGTTCATGAAAAAAGGTTTGTTGGGGGTGATAGTGATTTGATAACGCATGAACAAGGGGAAGTGCAACAGATTTTAAGGGATAAGGTTATAGCTAAGGTTATGAGATTTTAGGTTATGAGGTTATAATATTACTATTTGAGCGGGTGATGTTCAGGCGTTACAGTAGTAACTTCATAACCTTATAACCCCATAACCTTATAACCAAGTTACTCAGTAACTTTATAACCTTATAACCTGGGGAGCGAAGTGCCCATAACCTAATAACCTCATAAGCTGAGTTGCGTTTTGCGCAACTCAGCTTATGGAAACACCTTGAACTCGTAACCTTGCGAGCGCAGCCACTCGATGGCGCGGGGCAGGGCATAGAGCAGTTTGTCGTGGCTTTTGACCGAGTCGTGGAAGGTGATGATGCTGCCGGGACGGGCATAACGGCGCACATTGAGCAGCACGTCGCGGCCATTGAGGCGCGTGGAGTAGTCGCGGGTGACGAGGTCCCACATCACCACACGGTAACGCTGCTTCACCTTGATATACTGGTCCCACTTCATCCAGCCGTGTGGCGGACGGAAGAGGTCCGTGTGCAGGTACACATTGGCCTTGTCCACATTGCGCACATACGACCGGATGCCGTGCAGCAGTCCGCCGATGTGGTTATAGGTGTGGTTGCCCAGCCGGTGTCCTTGCGCCTTGACCATTTCAAATTCCTTGGGATGCTTGCGTATGTTGTCGCCCACCATGAAGAAGGTGGCCTTGATGTCGTAGTGCGCCAGCACCTCCAGCACCCAGGGTGTCACTTCGGGGATGGGGCCATCGTCGAAGGTGAGGTAAACGGCACGTTCCTCCGGGTTCATGCGCCACAAGGCGTGGGGGTAAAGCCAACGGAGAAACTTGGCAGGTTGTTCGATAATCACGGGATAATGTGTTTGGATAACGCGTGAATGGAATAGATGATGGATGAACGCAGCCAGCCAAGGGCGTTGCCGGGGCGAGCGGTCCTTTCTCCGCTGCTCCATGGCGTGTAACCATCATCAGAAAAGACGTAGCCGGGAGGCGCCATCACACCGGGATAAGGGTGACATACGCTTCCCAGCTACGTCCGTGACAATCTGTAGGTTTATTGCATTTGTTGCTGGTACAAATCAAGGCCCAGCTGGAAACCTTCGGTGTGTCCGGCCTGCTCTATGCGTTTCTCGTACAATGCTGCCTGTGCGTCCTTCACCGACCTCAGCGCGTGGCTGGCCTCGATGATGCTCGTCACCATGTAGTAGCAGGTGCGGCCGTAAGTCTGTACGCGGTCCGAGCCTAAGGAGTTGATGTACGTAAGGTATTGCAGACTGTAGTCCAGCACAGCTTTGGCCACCTGGGCCGCCTCTTTGGCTTTGCCCGCTTCGGCTAAGAGCGAAGCCAGCTGCGAGTCGTCGTCCGTGTAGGGGACGGTGGTGGGAGGCAGTTCTTTCAAACATTTCTGCAGCACCTTCTGCGCCTCGGCCTTCTTACCTTTTTGCAGCAGGCTGTTGGCCAGCATGAGGAACATCCGGCGGTGTCTGCGCCGTATTTGAAGCGCGTCATCATGTTGCGGTACATCGTGTCGCTGTCAATCATGCCCATGCCGCCGAAGTCGAACGGCGTGATGCGGTAAGCCAGTCCTTCGAGCACCAGGTAGTTCTCCAGTCCGGCATAGTTGCCAGCTCCCAGCGTCACGCTCATGTACATCGGGCGTTTCCAGTCGGCGTGAGCCAGCATTTCGTAAATCATGAGGTCCGAGCGATAGAGCCCGCCTTGCTTTTCGTAGGCATTGCGGAGCGAGATGACCATCTTGTCGGGAATGTTTTCCGGTCCGAGGGGCAGGAACATGCCGCTTTCGATGACCGCCTGCTTGTTCACGCTGATGACCACCGAGTCGGTGGGGATGTAACCGCCACGTTCCTTCTTGGCATAGTGGTCGATGATGTACGACATCTCGTAGGGGTCCACGTTCGGGTTTTCTTCCTTGATACGGTCCAGTTCCTCCCTGCCTTCCGGCTTGATGGGGTAGTAGGTGTGCTTGCCGTTGTCCACGTAGAATAAGCGTTTCCAGGTGATGGGCAGTGCCGGCGAGTCGTAGGCCGGGCGGCGCATCTGGTCGGTGTACCAGTCCGTTTGCAGATAGGACAGGTTGCACACGCGGGCATCGGTGCGGTTACCCTCCACCTCCTGGTTGTACCAAAGCGGGAAGGTATCATTGTCGCCGTTGGTGAAGATGATGGGGTTGCCCTTTGCGGGGAGTGTGTTCAGGTAGTTAAGGCCGAAGTCGCGGCAGGCGAAGCGGTCGGAGCGGTCGTGGTCGTCCCACGTCTGGCTCACCATCTGCAGCGGCACGAGGATGCCGATGACCGAAGCCACAGCGGCGGCGATGGCCGGTTTCTGCTTCAGTAATTTTTCCAGCCACTTGGCGATGGCGGCCACGCCGAGGCCGATCCAGATGGCAAAGGCATAGAACGAGCCGGCATAGGCATAGTCACGTTCGCGCGGCTGTCCCGGTGTCTGGTTCAGGTAGAGCACGATGGCCAAACCCGTCATGAAGAAGAGGAAGAACACCACCCAAAACTGGCGGATGCCTTTCTCACCCCGGTAAGCCTGCCAGAAGAGGCCGAGGAGGCCGAGCAGCAGCGGCAGACAGTAGAACACGTTGTGCCCCTTGTTCTCGCGCAGCGACTGGGGCAGCAAGCTCTGGTCGCCGTACAGGGCATTGTCTATGAAGGAGAAGCCCGTAATCCAGTTGCCGTGTTCCAGTTCGCCCTTGCTTTGCACGTCGTTCTGCCGTCCGGCGAAGTTCCACATGACATGTCGTAGCCGTCGGGGGTGCTGAAGATGACGGACTTCGTGTCGATGCTGCCCATCCATTGTTCATACTGTCCGGTATGTGCCGCGCTCCACATTCGAGGAAAGAGCATGGTCAGGCCGGCGGGGTACTTCACGCCCGTTGTCTCTTCAATTTCCTCGTAGCTGTCGGGTTCGTTGGCATTAGCCTTTTCGCGGCGTTGCGTGCGCATATTGCGTTTGTACTCAATGGCACCGGCGGCGTAAGCCTGGCTCTGCGAGCAGTAGGCTTCACCTTTGAAGAGGGGGTACGAGCCGTATTGTTCGCGGCTCATGTAGGAGCCGAGGGTGAAGATGTCCTCCGGAGAGTTCTGGTCCATCGGCGTGTTCTGCGTGGAACGGATTACGATGACGGCATACGACGAGTAGCCGATCATCAGCATCAGCATACACAGCAGCGAAGTGTTGAGGAAACGCTTACGCAACACGTAGTTGCCGTTCTTGTCCTTCAGTTGCAGCACGAAGCCCAGCACGCCCAGCACCACAAGGCCCAGCACGATGGAGAGTGCGCCGTGGCCCATGAAGGGAATGCCGAGCAATGCCACGCTCAGGCCGTAGAGCAGCGTGGTACGTTTGCGGCCCGGCGTGGTGGTGCTCCAAATGGCGGCCAGCACCACGGCAATCAGTGCGATGATGTAGATGATGACACCCGTGTTGAACGGCATACCGAGGTCGTTCACAAAGAACCATTCAAACCAGCCGCCCACCTTCACGATGCCGGGCACCACGCCGTAGAGCACGGCGGCCACGAGGAGCATCGAGATGGTCAGTGCCACCAACGAGCCTTTCAGGTTCGCGTCGGGCTTACGCTTATAATAATATACCAGCGCGATGGCGGGCAGACAGAGGAGGTTGAGCAGGTGAACACCGATGGAGAGGCCCGTGAGGTAGAAAATGAGCACCAACCAGCGGTCGGAGTGCGGCTCGTCGGCGTGTTCCTCCCATTTCAGGATGAGCCAGAACACCAGCGCGGTGAACATGGAGGAATAGGCGTACACCTCACCTTCGACAGCCGAGAACCAGAAAGTGTCGCTCCACGTGTAGGCCAGCGCACCCGTCAGGCCGCAACCCATGATGAGCACCGTCTGTGCCCACGTGGTGACCTTGCCGTCTTCGATGAGCAACATCCGCGCCAGGTGGGTGATGGTCCAGAAAAGGAACAGGATACAGAGGGCCGAGAGCAGAGCCGACATGATGTTGACGCAGAATGCCACCTTCGAGGGGTCGTCGGTGAACTGTGTGAAGAAATTGCCGGTGAGCATAAAGAACGGTGCGCCGGGGGGATGACCCACCTCCAGCTTGTAGGCCGTGGTGATGAACTCAGGGCAATCCCAAAAACTGGCCGTCGGCTCCACCGTCATGCAGTAGGTGAAGGCCGCAATGGCAAAGGTAACCCATCCTAAAAGGTTGTTTACCAGCTTGTACTGTTTCATGTGAGATATACGCGGTTTGTAGTTGTTATTAGTTTGTTTTCCCTTTGTGAGCCAAGAAGGCGCGGCAAAGTTAAATGTTTTTACTTAGATGCGCGCTTTTGCCTGATAATTAGTATTTCAAGTTTATGTGGAAGGGTTATGAGGGATAAGGAATAAGGTTATGAGGGATAAGGTTATGAGGTTATAAGGTTATGAGGTTATGAGGGATAAGGTTATAAAGTTACTGTTAGAAGGTTTTGCAAAATAAAAAATACTGTTTGAGGTAGTCAAGATAGCCGCATCGAGTAACTTTATAACCTCATAACTTCATAACCTTATCCCTCATAACCTCCGAAACTTAAATTGATAATTTGATGTTGCACCTTACGGCTCCATGGCATCAATATTACGCCTCAAACCTTCAAATTTTGCCCTTTTCACCGCACTTTTCCGGAATATCTCGGTGTATTGCTCGCGTGAGAGCTGCTGCCAATCGGCCTTGTCCATACGGAGCAGGGTGGGGCGGGGTTGCAGCTCCTCCACTTCGGTGTTGTGGGCAAAGCGTTCGTTCCACGGACACGCCTCGGCGCAGCGGTCGCAGCCGTAGAAGCAAGGAGACATCCGTCGCGCCTCCTCCGTAGGTAGCGGGCCACGGTGCTCAATGGTCAGGTACGACAGGCAGCGGCGGGCATCGAGAAGGCCGTCGCCGCGCAATGCCCCCGTGGGACACGCTTCCACACAGCGGCGGCACGTGCCGCAGCGGTTAGGCATAAAATCATCGTATTCATCGCATTTTTCAGTCAAGATAAGTTCTCCGAGAAAGAAATAACTGCCAGCCTGTGGGATAATCAGCTGGGAGTTCCTTCCCTGCCACCCCAGTCCGCAGCGTTGCGCCCAGTATTTTTCGTCCACTGGTGCCGTGTCCACGAACGCCCGGCTCCCTTCGCCTGCTTCCGGACCCAGCTGTTCCAACAGCCGGTGGAGCATCCCCTTCACCACCTCGTGGTAGTCTGTGCCGTAGGCATAGCGTGCCAACCGCCACTGCGTTGACGGCTGTGCCGGCACGCGGTCGGAATAATAGTTCACCGCCACGCTCACCACCGTTTGTGCCCCTTCCACCAGCAGGCACGGGTTGAGCCGTTTCTCCACATGGTTTTCCAGGTATGCCATGTCCGCATGGCATCCCTCCGCCAACCACCGCCGAAGCTCCGCCGCGCGCTCCTCCGCCACCGGACCGGCGGGAGCCAAGCCGCAGGCCGAGAAACCCGTCTCGGCAGCAAGCCGTTTTATCTTGGAAGCGGTAAGCATGGTCTTCCTATTGGTAAATCAGTGTCGTGAGCCGCTCCGGTCGGTACACCTCGGCAGCCACTGCCTGCATCTCCTCGGCGGTCACCTCGTTGATGTCGCGGCACAGCCGGTCAATGTCGCGATAGCGGTTGTAGTGGGCAAACGTCTTGCCCATCGCCAGGGCATAATTTTCCGGCGCGTCGGTCGAGATACCTATCTGTCCCAACAGCTGCTTCTTGGCCGCTTTCAGCCGTCCTTCCGACAGCGGATTGTCGGTGAAACGGCGCAATTCGCGCTCCAGTAGCCGGCGGCACCGAGCCACATCGTGCGCATCGCATCCGAAGTACACGTTCCAGAAACCCGTGTCTGGATAAGAATTCAGATAAGAGTCCACGCTATACACCAGCCCCGCCTTTTCGCGCAGGCTCAGGTTGAGCCGCGAGTTCATGCCCGGTCCGCCCAATATGTTGTTCAGTAGCGTCAGGGCAAAGCGGTGCGGACTGCCTCCGCCGTATGCCGGTCCACCCACCATCACGTGCGCCTGGTGTGTCTGTTTCGTCACGATGCGCAACGGCTCAGCCGGTACCGCTGCCACGAAGGGAGGCTGCGTAGCCGGGAGGGAAGGCTCCGCCGGTCCGAAGTCCGACGTAAGCCGTTCAAGCGTGCGCACGATGGTGCGGAACGGCACGTCACCGTACACATAAAAGGCCGTGTGGCAGGGGAGATAATAAGGGCGTACAGGGATACATCATCGACTCAAACTCATCGAAGATCAGTTCCGAGGGAGAGTCCTGATAACTGTCGATTTCATCGCAGATTACTTCCACCTCCTTGTCAATCTCCGCCTGCGGGTACGTGCTGTGGAACACGATGTCCGTCAGCAGGTCCGCCGCTCGGGCAAAGTCGTTCTTCAGCACCGTAGCGTAGTACACCGTTTCCTGTTTGGTGGTAAAAGCGTTCAGGTCGCCGCCCACGCGTTCCAGGCCGTTCGTGATGTGGCAGGCTCTGCGGCGCGAGGTACCCTTGAAGGTAAGATGTTCGATGAAATGGGCCATTCCCGAGTCGGCCTCCGCCTCGTGGCGCGTCCCGGCACAGACCACATAGCCGCAGTACACCACCTGAGAATGGGAAGGTTCGTGAATGAGGCGCAGGCCGTTCGCCAGCGTATAAGTTTGATGTGCCATGAAACTACCGTTTGAAATATTTGCCCACCACGGGCAG
>SFQP01000005.1 GCA_004562975.1 bacterium | reverse complement strand
CGGCACGAGCAATTTCGACGAACTGCTGACCGACCCTTCCGGCTCGCGCCGTTTCTATTGCCAGGTCGTGACGCGCTACATCGGTGCCGTTGAGGAACCGCACGACCAACTCTATGCCCAGCTGCTGGCCGAGATAGCCGCCGGCGAACCCGTGCTGTTCACCAAAGAAGAAGAGGCGGAAATCGAGCGGCACAATGCGCTGTATTACCGCGAAAGCCCCTTGGAGGCCGCCTTTGCCCAGTCGTTCCGCCTGCCTACGGCCGGTGAGCGCAGTCAGGCCGTGTGGCTGTCGGCCACGGAGATATTCGAGCACCTGAAGCGCACTTCCTCCCGGGCGTTGCAGGGTGTAACGGCCATGCGTATGGGCAAATTGCTCCGGCGGTTAGGAGCGGAGAAACAGCATCGCCGCATGGGCAACCGCTATGCCGTAGTGTATCAATAAAGCGTGTTGAAAATGTCGTGCTTGAAAGTGATTTGGCGCATTATTCTTCACTTGACAAAGACATTGTTTAACCCTTATATAATGTGTCTTTCTTTCAGCAGCCTGCATACAGCTCACAGATTATCATTACATTTGCACCTGGAACAGATTGTGCTCAGTAGATGAATTATTGACGGCGCAAATGCTGCCTAATTAGGATTCTATCGGCATTTTCCGCTGTTTCGGTAATCAATGTTTAAATATCTCCAAGACATGTACATTCGTAAAATTCATCACAAGTTGTATTGGCTTTGCTGTCTGACCCCCTTGTTCCTGGCGTGTGGCAATAAGCAGTCAAGCGGAAATAATTGGCTCCAAGATGATGATGTGAAAATCGCCATCGATGAGACTTTCCGTCCCATTATGCAGGATTTGGCTGATACCTATGGCATGGCCAATCCCGAGGCCAACATGAAACCCCTGTTTGTCAGTGAGGATTCCGCACTTCGCCTGCTGGTCAATGACAGTTTGCGCTGTTGCATCGCTACAAGGGCCTTGAGCGACAAAGAAAAAATCATCGTGGAGGGACATCATCTCGGTGTCAGTCAGGCATTGATAGCTACGGATGCCATAGCCCTCATTGTCAACAAGGAAAGCAAGGACTCGCTCATTACTTTGGACGAGGTGAAGGGCATTGTGTCTGGTAAGATTACCCGATGGGAGCAACTGAAACACCATAGCCGGCAGGGCGAGTTGAAACTGGTGTTTGACCATTCAGGATCCAGTACCGTGCGATACATGAAAGACTCTCTGTGCAACGGCCAGGACCTGAAGGGTAATGTCTACGCTTCTGAAGGTGGTACCAACCAGTCTGTGATAGAGATGGTGAAGGCAAATCCCAATCTTATTGGTGTGATTGGTACCAATTGGCTGAAAGGAGATTCCGCTTCACCGTTGGCCGATTTTTCCGGGTTGCAGGTAGGGGTAATGCGTGTGAGCCGTACGGACGACGAATTTGCCAAATATGTAAGACCCTATCAATATTACATTGCCACAGCAGATTATCCCCTTTTGCGCAGTGTCTACATCATCCACACCGATCCGCGCAGCAAATCCTATGTACGGAGTTTCTACTTCTTTGCTAAAGGACAGAAGGGGCAGACCATTATCTGCAACAATTCCCAGTTGCTGCCCATCACTCCTGTACAAATCAAGAATGTAAGTGTTGAATGACAACTATTTACTCTTCTGAAGCGGTAGGGAAATGCGGCAGATAAAGGGTTTTAAGAATTGTAATGTAAATAAAACATATTTTCCACGTAGTATCTAATTGATTTATTCCTATATTTGCAAGGTTTTAATTGTGCAACTCTATCTATGCCATTGGCCGACAGCTCCCCTTGGGTTCAACTGAGCCATTTCAAATCATATATAGGTGCAGCGGGATAACGCTTCGGCTGATGAACAGACTTTTCAGGAAATCACAACAATAGTAATATGAAGAAGAATATTTTTCGCGTACTCGCATTTTCCGCCCTTCTTGCCATGGGCATCAATGGTGCACAAGCCCAGAGAAGTTACGATTGCCCTCCTTTGAACGAGGAGTTGAAGACGATGGCCGAGCAGGTAGTCCAGTTGAATATGGACGACCCCGAGAAGGCCAACAAGGTGTTCATGAACTTGACAAAGAAAATCAAGAAGAACAAGGAAGACCTTGTAGCCGTTGGTACTTACTTTTTGGAAAACGACAACTATCCCGCAGCCAGCCAGTGTGCCAAGGCTGTTTATGATTTAGACCCCACTTACATTCCCGGTCTGATGTTTTCCGGCGAAGTGTTCATGAAGGCCCAGCGCTGGGGTGATGCCGGACAGAAGTTCGACGAAGTCCTCTCCATTGACCCGGTCAACGTAGCCGCCTTGAAGCGCAATGCTTTCGTTTACAAAAACGTGAATCCCCATGTGGCAATCGATGCACTCAACAAAATCAAGGAGATCGACCCGAGCTATGTAGAGGCTGACCGCAATTTGGGTGACATTTACTACAAGCTTGACAAGTATGGTGATGCCATCAAGAGCTATGGAGCTTATTACGCAGCAGTTCCCAAGGAGGAAGGTAAGTTGGATGTAGGTTCTTGCGAAAACTACCTTCAGGCTCTCTTCTCCATGTCTGCCGCCGACGACACCAACCTGGACAAGATGATTGAGGTGGCAGCCGTGCTGAAACCCTTTGCTCCCAACGATATCCTCATTCCCCGTATGGACTTCTTCGCCAAGTTCAAGAAGATAGAGTTGTCCATGGACTATGATGGGGCTGTGGCAGCCGCTGAAGAAGCAGCTTCCTACATCAAGAACAAGCAATTCGCCGACTCCGTTTACTTCTATATGGACTATGACTTTGCCGGGCAGCTGGCCAAGGAACAGCGCAACCTGGACGAAGCCATCAGTTACTTTCTCTTGGCTGTAAAGGATTTGGAAGCCAAATATCCTGAGTTGACCGAGGACAAGAAGAAGGAAGAAAACGTGAATAAGCGCGGCTCTTATTATTACGAACTTTCCAACCTGTATGTACGCAACAAGCAGGCTGAGCAGGGTATCGAAGTCTTCCAGAAATATTTGGAGCTGCTGGGCGACAAGGCCGATATCTCTGACCGTTATATGCTCGGTACCAAATATTTGGCTGCTTACCAGCAGCAGGACAACACGCCTGAGAAGAAGGCTGAATATTTTGCAAAGGCCGACGATGCTTTCAAGGCTGTGATTGAATCCGGTGCTGAAAACCGTCTGCCTATTGTGTTGGCTTACCAGCAACGCGCCCGTTTGAACAACACGGACACTCAAAAGCCGCTTGACATTGTGCGTGATTATTACCAGAAGGTGATTGAAGAAAGTAACGCTCCAGAAGTGGAAGCCAAAGCCAAGAACGCCCGGTTTGAGGCTTGCCGTTATCTCTTCTTCTACTATGTGGCCATTGACACCCCCAACAAGGAAGAGGCTACCAAATATGCCGAAATCGCCAAGGGTATCAATCCGGAAGACAATTTCGTAAAGGCTGCATTCGAACACATCGCCACGATGTAATAGCGTTTCATACAAATCAAATTCTTTAGGATGATGGAATTGTCCCTGCTTCTTCTTTGCTGTTCTTGCAATGGTAATGGGGTAAAGGAAGGACAATTCCATCATTTGCTATAAATACTGATTTTCCCTCAAAATCAAGGGAAAATCTCTTGAAAAAGCCCCTGATGCAGGGAAAATGCAACCTTCATTCCTTATCATTCGAACCGGGTGTCCTGCATTTTTTGTTTCCAAAGCTAAAGAAATGTAATGATTTGTAGGGTTGGCTTGCCATTTTAACAAAATAAGTCCTATCTTTGCCACACCAATCCAATCATTTCTAATAATCTAAAAAACTATGAAGTTAACAAAGTATTTTGTTGCAGCTTGTGCCGTAGCCCTCACTTTAGGTGCTAACGTAATGAATGCACAATCGCTCTCTCCTTCTACCAAATGGAGTTGGAACAAGGGAACCATTGTAGTTGAAACTCCCAAACGTCCTGCCGGACAGTTGGATGTAATCAATCTGACCGCTCCCAAAATCCAGACCGTTCGCGTAGCTTTCGTTGGTCTGGGCATGCGTGGCCCTGGTGCCGTCAACCGTTTCTGCCATATCCCCGGCGTACAGATTGTAGCCCTTTGCGACTATGAAGAAGCCCGTGCAGAAGCCTGTCAGGGATATTTGAAGAAAGCCGGTTTGGCACCCGCTGCCATCTATTCCGGCGAGAAAGGTTATGAAGAAGTCTGCAAGCGTCCGGACGTTGACCTCGTTTACGTAGCCACCGACTGGGACCATCACTTCCCCGTAGCCAAGTGCGCTCTTGAAAACGGCAAGCATACCGCTATCGAAGTGCCTTCTGCCATGAACCTTGAACAATGCTGGGACCTCATCAACCTCTCTGAGAAAACCCGCAAGCACTGTATGATTCTGGAAAACTGCTGCTATGACTACTACGAACTCAACGCACTCCAGATGACCCAGGCCGGCGTGTTTGGCGAGGTGCTCCGTGCTGAAGGTGCCTACATCCACAACCTGGATGATTTCTGGGATTACTATTGGAAAAACCCCTCCAATGATCCTCAGAAGCTCGGCTGGCGTATGAAGTACAACATGGAGAACCGTGGCGACGTTTACGCTACCCACGGCCTTGGCCCCGTTGCCCAGTGCCTGAACATTCACCGTGGTGACCGCTTCACTACCCTCGTGGCTATGGACACCAAGTCCGCTCATGGTAAGGCTTATGTGGAGAAGAAGACCGGCAAACCCTGCAATAACTTCCGCAATGGCGATCACACCACAACCTTGATGCGTACGGCTGAAGGCAAGGTGGTTGAAATCCAACACAACGTGATGAACCCCCAGCCCTACAACCGTTTGTTCAAGCTTACCGGTACGAAAGGCTATGCCACCAGCCACGGCTTCCTGCCCCAGGCTGAATACGATGCTTTGATGAAGAAGTACCAAAGCCCCATCATCACCAAGTATGGTGAAATTGGACGTGAAATGGGTCACGGCGGTATGGACTATATGATGGATGCCCGTATGGTTTACTGCCTCCAGAACGGTCTTCCCCTTGACATGGACGTTTACGACTTGGCCGAATGGTGCTGCTTGGCAGAGCTCGGTAGCCTCTCCATGGACAACAACTGCGCCAGCGTAGAGTTCCCCGACTTTACCCGTGGTAGCTGGAAGAAAGTGAAGGGTTACAAGCACGCTTATGCCCCTGCTAAAGACGAAGCTGCCGTTGAAGCTGCTGCCAAAGCCTACACCGCTGCTCAGAAAGAAGCTGTTGCTGCCAACAATCTTTGGGCTCTTTACGACAACGTAAAGAAGGCTAAGGATTCCAAGAGCAAAATCAAGGCACAGAAGGCTTTCGACAAAGCTGCTGCCAAGGCTAAGGCTCAGGTTTGCAAATCCTGCTGCCCCAAAAAATAATATAAGGCGATAATTTACCAAAGCGGCGAAATAGCTGATATTCTCATTGGCCATTTCGCCGCTTTCCCATGTATGCCACAGCCCTTCCTGCTTGCCCGATGCGCTGTGGTTTTGGCTGCCGTTCGTCCTGGGGACTCTCTCTCGGTTCACACAAAGTTTTGTGCTTTCATTGCCCTTCTCCCTATACCGTGCAGCTAAGTCTTTCACCCCGTACACGCTCCCTTTCCTAAATAGTCCATTTGTCCGGCCATGCGCACCTTCCGTTATTCCCAAATATGGACCATAGCTTACCCCATCCTGCTCAGCACGCTCATGGAGCAGTTGATCGGTATGACCGATGCGGCCTTTTTGGGCCGTGTGGGCGAAGTCGAGTTGGGAGCTTCGGCGTTGGGAGGCATTTTCTATGTAACCATCTTCATGATAGGATTGGGCTTCAGCATAGGCGCGCAAATACTCATGGGTCGTCGCAACGGCGAAGGGCGTTACGAGCAGATAGGCATCATCTTTTACCACAGCATCGCCTTCCTTCTGTTACTGTCCCTGTTGTTGTTTGCCGTGACCCGTTGGTTCGCCCCCTCCCTGCTGGAGAGCATCATCCGTTCCCACCAGGTCTTCGAGGCCACCGACAGCTATCTGCAATGGCGTATCTGCGGTTTGGCCTTTGCCTTTGTCAATGCACTTTTCCGTGCATTCTATGTGGCTATCACGCAAACCCGTACCCTCACCATCAACAGCGTGGTGATGGTCTTCAGCAACATCCTGTTCAATTACACGCTGATTTTCGGCCATTTCGGCCTGCCCGCCATGGGCATATCCGGGGCAGCCATCGGCAGCGCATTAGCTGAGTGCGTATCACTGATATTCTTCGTTTTCTATACCCGAAGCCACATCTCCGGCGTTCATTACGGTTTTCATCGTCTGCCCCGTTTGCGCATGAAATTGTTCGGCAACGTGTTGGATGTCGGCTGTTGGGTCATGTTGCAGAATTTCCTTTCCCTCAGCACCTGGTTCCTTTTCTTTTTGGGCGTGGAACATCTTGGTGAGCGTTCCTTGGCCGCCACCAACATCATCCGCAACATTTCATCGTTTACCTTCATGACCGTCATAGCCCTTTCTTCCACGGCCAGCACCTTGGTCAGCAACCTGATGGGGCAGCGTGAATCCGGAGCTGTGTGGCCTATGTTGAAGAAAACCATCTCGTTGGGTTTCCTCATATTGTCGCCCGTCTTGGTGCTCATCGGGTTATTCCCCACCGCAGTGATGCACATCTTCACCAACGACGATACACTCATCGCGGAAGCCCTTCCAGCCCTTTATGTCCTCCTCACCTCCTACGTGTTCACCATTCCCGCCCAGATTTTGTTGCATGCCGTCAGTGGCACCGGCAACACCCGCACCGGCCTTTTGTTTGAGTTCCTTTCTCTTTCCGTGTACTGTATTTACGTAGGTGTAGCCATCTACGGCTACGGTGTCAGCCTGTTCTGGTGTTGGGTGAGCGAACATGTCTATCACATATTAGCCTTGCTCTTCTGCTACAGCTATATGCGTTGGGGAAATTGGCAGCACAAACAGATTTAGTCCTACTTGTTGGTATTTATGGAAAAAGCATTCCGTCTGTTCATATACTTAACGATTGTGGCCACACTCTTCGCTTGTGGCAAGATAGAATTGCCCACGAACGACGACGATTCGCAGGAGAAGCCCGGCACAGGCGGCCAGGAGCAGCCTGATGACGGAGATTTTCTCACCGTGTCCCAGTTGCAACTCACCGGGACCGGCACCTTTGTGGCGGTAGTCGGTTACATAGTGGGCTATGTTCCGTCGGGGAAGATAAGCAACACAAAATTTACTGCTGAGGATGCGGTAGAAACCAATATCGTTATAGCCGATTCTCCCGATGAGTCCGATCCCAAATGCTGCGCTGCGGTCCAGTTGGTGAAAGGCTCTTTCTTACGTGAAGCACTCAATCTGGCTTCCTGTCCCGATAACCTCCATCGATGCGTTTGTTTATTTGGAACGGTCCAGGACTACTATGGCGCGCCCGGACTGAAACAGTGCGAAGATTTTCTGTGGATGGATGAGGAGGAAGACAATGGAGGAGAGGAAGATGAACCATCGGACAAGCCTTCAGTAGTATTCGTTCCCCTCTTGGCAGAACCCGCCGAGGTGCTCGTGGGCGACTAATCTCCTTGTCCAGTGCTGCATACCAACTTGCATGGAATGGATACGTCTGTCAAAAGGCCGGTTTTTCGTGGCCAGCTTCTTATGGTTGATTGATGGTTGATTGAGAAAAACAGAACCGATATTTTAAAAATCACCCCATAAACCGATACCGAATACCAACTTTTAAAAAGAATAGCGTTAGTTTTGCACAGAAAAGACCGTCGACAAGCTATTCGCGTGAGGGGATGGTTCATGTGGGACACGCTGATGCGCCGATAATATGTATCAGATCGCTCCTACGTTGCCCTCATCTCCATCCAAGTCCGCAAATTGACTGCCGGTCGGCATCATTTCTTTTTTTGCAAGCATACAATACGTTTCATCATGTTCTCAAACCATACATTGAACCTCGGGGGCAGTCTCCTTGAGCTGCGCGAGCCGCAAATCATGGGCATTCTCAATATCACGCCCGACTCATTCTTTTCTGGCAGCCGTACGGAAACGGAAGCCGACATCACCTGCCGCCTTCACCAGATGATGCAAGAGGGAGCCGACATGATTGACGTGGGAGCCTATTCCTCCCGTCCGGGAGCAGCCGACGTGAGCGAGGAGGAGGAGATGGAACGCCTGCGCCGGGGACTGCGCATCGTGAAGCGCGACTTCCCCCAAGTGCCCGTTTCGGTGGATACCTTCCGCGCCAATGTGGCACGCATGGCGGTGGAAGAAGAAGGAGCCGATATCGTCAACGACATATCGGGCGGCGAAATGGACAAGCGGATGTTCCGCACTGTTGCCTCGCTCAGAGTGCCCTACATCCTGATGCACATGCAGGGAACGCCGCAAAGTATGCAGCAGGCACCCCACTACGACAACGTGCGCCGCGAGGTGATGATATATATGGCCGAAAAGGTGGAACGGCTCCACGACTTGGGCGTGAAGGACATCATTGCCGATCCCGGGTTCGGTTTCGGGAAGACACTGGAGCACAACTACGAACTGATGGCACACCTGGAGGATTTCCATGAACTTGACTGCCCGCTACTGGTGGGCATCTCGCGCAAGTCGATGATTTACAAACTGGTGGGCGGCACCCCGCAGACCGCGCTGGGCGGCACCACTGCCCTCCACCTGTACGCCCTGAACAAAGGGGCGCATATCCTCCGCGTTCACGATGTGGCCGCCGCAGTTGAAACCAAAAAGATTTACTTACAGCTTAGAAAATTTGCCTGATGATTTCCTTCGGACTGAAAGACGCTTTAGACATCCTGCTGGTGGCCCTGCTGCTCTACTACATCTACCGTCTCATGAAAGAGAGCAGTTCGGCCAACATCTTCACCGGCATCATCGTCTTTGTGGTAGTGTGGATTTTCGTTTCCCAGATATTCGAGATGCGCCTGTTGGGTGGCATTCTGGACAAACTGGTCAATGTGGGTTCGCTGGCACTTATCGTGTTGTTCCAAGAGGAGATACGCCACTTCTTTTCCTCCATCGGCACCCGTCCCGGCGTGAACCTGTTCGTGCGCATTTTCAAGGGCAAAAAAGAAGGTGATAGGGTACATCGTGAGGACATCATGCCCATCGTCATGGCCTGTATGAGCATGAGCAAGCAGAAGGTCGGTGCGCTGATTATCATTGAGCGGCAAGTGGGCCTGAGCGAGTACGTCAATTCTGGCGACATTATCAACGCCAATATCACACAGCGGCTTATCGAGAATATCTTCTTCAAGAACAGTCCCTTACACGACGGAGCCATGATCATCTCCCAAAAGCACATCAAGGCGGCCGGCTGCATCCTGCCCATATCCCACGATACCGACATTCCCAAATCGCTCGGCCTTCGCCATCGCGCGGCGTTGGGCATCTCGCAGAAGAGTGACTGCCTTTCCATCGTCGTTTCTGAGGAGACCGGCGGCATATCCATTGCTGAAAACGGCAACTTCAAGCTGCGCCTCACGGCTGAGGAACTGGAAGGGGTATTGTCGAAAATCTGACCGCGCATCCATTTACTGGATCTTTACCGGGAATGGGGAATGGCAAAAGGTACTTTGTGTCGATTTGGAAGGCTTGGACCCGTGAATTTTCAGACAAATGCTTATCTTTATATAAGATTGGCTGTGGCTCGGCAAAGAAAAAGAAAATCTTGTGGCTTTTCTTTTCCCTTTGCACTCACCTTGCACTTTCTTTATATAAGATTGGCTGCGGCTCGGCATGAAAAAGTAAAAAACAGCTTTTTTTTCTTTTGTCCTGCACTCATCTTGCACTATCTTTGCAGGCAATAAAGAAATTCAAACCAAATTTTCATACTCACTCGGGCTTTTTGGTAAGAAGTAGGGTGTATGTAGCGTATCGCCTCGGCGATGGCTGGCATCCATCCGGTAATTCACTTCAAACCAATGATTGTCAGCCGTCTTCCCCTATCACCGGGGCAAACCGTACTTTCGGCATGGTAAGAAAACGCAAAATAAAAAATATCAGGCTTCACAGCGAAGGCAACGTAATTCTGCGCAACGGACTGATTGGCGTCATTGTGGCCAATTTAGTACTCTACTTTGCCCTGAAAGACATTTGTCTGCTTCCATTCTATGTGTTTGCGGCAGCCTGCATTGTGCTTTACGGCATTGCAGTCAATTTCTTCCGCTGCCCGCTCCGCCAGTTCCCCGGCGACGTGGAGGGGATAGTGGTGGCAGCCGCTGATGGCAAGGTGGTGGTGATTGAAGAGGTGGAAGAAAACGAGTATTTCCACGACCGCCGCCTGATGATTTCCATTTTCATGTCGATTACCAACGTCCATGCCAACTGGTTCCCCGTGGAAGGCGTTGTCAAGAAGGTGGTACACCACAACGGCAACTTCCACAAGGCTTGGCTGCCCAAGGCCAGCATCGAGAATGAACGCTCTACTGTGGTCATCGAGACCCCTGAGGGGCACGAGGTGCTGGTAAGGCAAGTAGCCGGTGCCGTGGCGCGGCGTATCGTGACCTATGCCGTTGAAAACGAGGAATGTTGCATCGACGAACACATGGGTTTCATCAAGTTCGGTTCGCGCGTTGACGTGTACCTGCCGCTGGGCTCTGAAGCATTGGTGAAAATGGGGCAAGCCACTGTGGGCAACCAAACCGTGGTGGCCAAATTGCCGGCTATTAACGGGTAACACATGGTGATGCTTTGCCGCCATTGTATGCTCTTCCCTTGCAGAATGATGACGGTATATGCCTCTTCATTTTCTCCGGCCTGATTGTCCGGTTCTTTAATTTGTTATTTGCTTCCGCATGAAAAAACATATCCCCAATGCCATTACCTGCTGCAATCTGTTGTCAGGTTGTGTGGCCACATGGCTGGCTTTCCAAGGCCAATTCCAAGTAGCATTCTTGTTTATCATCATCGGTGCCGTTTTCGACTTCTTTGACGGATTTGCGGCCCGGTTGCTCCATGTGTCGTCAGCCATAGGCAAGGAACTTGATTCTTTGGCCGACAATATCACTTTCGGTTTTGCCCCTGCCGCCATCGTCTTTTCACTCCTGCAATCGGTGTGCAACGTGGCCAATATGCCGCAGGGATGTCCCTTGGCCGATGTCCCGGCTGTGGAATATCTTCCCTTCCTCGCCTTCCTTGTAGCTCCGTTTTCCGCCCTCCGGCTGGCCAAATTCAATCTTGACGAGCGTCAGGCCACATCCTTCATCGGTCTTCCCACTCCGGCCAACGCCCTGTTTTGGGGCAGTCTGGCCACGAACCTTCACCAGAACGGTTGGCTGGCGGGCGAACCCTGGTTGGTCTGGCTGATTGTTCCCCTCATCTTCTTCTCGTGCTGGATTTTGGTTTGTGAAATCCCCATGTTCGCCCTCAAGTTCAAGACCTACGGACTTCAGGGAAACATCCTGCGCTACAGCTTTATCCTTTGCAGTCTGGTCCTGCTTGGCAGCCTTGGGTGGGCAGCAGGCTTTTGCGCCATTATTGTACTGTATGTACTCACTTCTGTGATGAACAACATCATTGGCACGAAAATTGTAGAGACAGAATAAGTTTCTAACAAAACCCTACACAAAACATGAATGGACTGCTCGGATGTTTCTTCATCCTTATTTTTGGTGTTATATTTATCTTCATCGGCTTGGGCCGAATGTTTTTCCAGCTTCTCTTCGGGGGCGGTTTGAACAGAACGGACAGGAGCGGCACCGGCTCAGACCCCTACGGCGACCGCACTGCTCAGAACAGCCGCCAAACTTATACTTCTGGAAACGCCCATCACGAAAGGAACCGTGCCAATTCCCGACAAAGGCGGAGCGGCAAGATTTTCGAGAAGAATGAAGGCGAATACGTGGATTTTGAAGAGGTATAGCCCTCTCTGACATACAATAACGGACAGCCCATTTGGTTTTTGCAAGCACCGGATGGGCTGTCTTTCAGATGGACACCGGACAAATACTACGGCTGAAGAGACTGAAATCGCGGAATTTGTTTACATTTGCAAGGATTTGGGCGGGAATGCTGCCATGTGCTGTTGGCAATGCCCGGCTTCACACACCATTGCCGTGCCTTGCCCCCCACCACTTTCCTCTCTGCTTTTCTCTTTCCGCTTTCAACTTTCAACTCCAAATCTCCTTCATCATATTCTCTTCCTTTATGCAAATACGCGTTCACAGTTACGAGTCAATGGGTACGTTCGACGGACCGGGACTGCGTTATGTGGTCTTTCTGCAAGGCTGCCCCTTCCGTTGCCTCTATTGCGCCAACCCCGACACCATCGATCCCGTTGGCGAAAGCAAACTCACGTCGGCCGAATACATCGTGGAGCAGGCGGTTTCCATGAAACCATTCTTCGGCAAGCGCGGAGGCGTCACCTTTTCCGGAGGCGAACCCACCGTGCAGGCCGAGGCGTTGGTGCCTCTCTTCAAACAGCTGAAGGAGGCCGGGCTGCACATCTGCTTGGATTCCAACGGAGGCATCTGGAACCGGCACGTCGAGGAACTCTTCACCCTGGCCGACCTCATACTGCTGGATGTCAAGGAGTTCAACCCCGAACGCCATACCCACATTACCGGCCGCAGCAATGACCAGACCCTGAAAACGGCACAATGGCTCGAGGAACACAACCACCCGTTCTGGCTCCGCTATGTGCTGGTGCCCGGCCTGAGCGATTTTGAGGAAGATCTCCGGATGCTCGGTGAGCATTTCAAGGATTACAAGCAGATAGAAAGGGTGGAGCTCCTCCCTTATCACACCTTGGGCGTTCACAAGTATGAAGCCTTGGGATGGGAATACCAGCTCAAGGGCGTGAAAGAGAACACCCCCGAACAACTGGCACGCGCCGAACAAGTGCTCCGGGCATATTTCCCCCAATTAGTCGTGAATTAGCCGGATCCCCTTTGCCATGACCAAACCCGCCATCGCCGTCATCACTCCCAACACCTTGGCTGCCATCGGATTGTCCGATATCATCCACCGCATGATGCCCGGAGCCGAAATTACCCTTTTCCATCGCTTCGGCCTTTTGGCAGAACATGAGGATGCCGATGACTTTTTCCATTATTTCGTTTCCCCGTCCGAGCTGCTGGCCGGTGCTTCCTACTTTTTGCAGCGGCAGCACAAGACCATCGTGCTGGTGCATGGCGATGATACCGGCCAGCTTCCGCAGGGGTTTCATGCCCTGAACGTCTGCCTGGGTGAAAATGAGCTGGTGCGCAGTATCCTGACATTGGCACACCGCTCGCACGAGGCCAAGGGCATGGTGCCCGAAGTGGTGCGCCGTGCCCGCCAGCCCGAGCAGGCAAATGATGCTGCGTCCCCACGCCTCACACCCCGTGAAAGCGAGGTGCTCAAGGGCGTGGTGTGTGGCAAAATCAACAAGGAAATCGCTATAGATATGGGCGTGAGCATGGCCACCGTCATCACGCACCGCAAGAACCTGACGGATAAGCTCGGCACACGCAGCGTGGCTGCATTGACTATCTATGCCGTAACCCACGGTATCGTCAGAAGTGAGGACATATAGTTCCGTAGGCTCGTCCCACTTCATAGTATAACGACAGATGTTTGACCCAATAAAGCACATAGCCCCTTGTCTGACAATAAGTTGAATAGTCGCGATGAGTTTCTTGCCCGGACCATGAAGGAATACAGGGCACACCGTCGTTGCGTGATGTTGGCGACCATCTATAACGAATACCATTTCATGCCGGGTGAGGAATATCCGGCCTTTTTGGATTATTGTATCGGACATATGGAGAAGGAAGATGAGGTGCCTTCCGTCAGGGTGCTCTGTGCCAAACTGGCCTATTGGCAATGCCGGCACAACGCCCGGCAAATGGAGGATTTGGAAAAACGCTTCGGCGAAATGATGAAACGAAAGAAATCGACGGGGTTGATAAAGGCCCGCGACAGTGTCATGGAGAAGATAGACCGTTGGAAGGTACTTTTCGGCGAATGACATCCTGTCCCACAGCTGTCCAACAGTTCCCCTGATGGCGGAAACTGTCCCTTGCTACCTGTCTTCACCGTTTCGGACCTCACAAATAACCCCAATCATTCGTCATTTATCGGTTCAATCGCAACCTTCAAACCTCTCTCTACTTTTTGCACACATATCAAAAATGCGTGCAAGGAGCCTTTTCTGTTATATGCACCAAACAAACTTTGTACTAATTACAAATTAGTTAAAAGAATATATATGAAAAAGTTGTGAGTATGAGAGTTATGCCCTACCTTTGCCATGCACAACACAAGAAACAGGCTCGGCTTGCCAGCTGTTTTGTATAGCATTTTCTTTCAAAACTAAGGTTTATCGGGTTTTACTCCGCACGAAGTGTCGCCTACAGAGTGAAGCGTTTTTCCCGGAAAACCCGAAAGCAAGCTGAAAACCATATTACTCACATCTCTAATCCTTGAACCAATGAACTTTATTGAAGGACCCTGGAACGAACAGATTAACGTAACGGATTTTGTTCACCGCAACCTTACTTCCTATGAAGGCGATGCCTCCTTCCTGGTTGGCCCTACAGAACGTACCACCAAGCTGTGGAACATCTGTCTGCAGGCACTCGAAGAAGAGCGCGCCAACGGAGGTGTCCGTTCCCTCGACCCCAACACCGTATCTACCATTTCCTCACACAAGGCAGGCTATATCGACAAGGACAATGAGCTGATTGTCGGATTGCAGACTGACGAGCTGCTCCGCCGCGCCATCAAGCCTTTCGGAGGCATCAAGGTGGTGGAAAAGGCCTGCGCCCAGCAGGGTACGGAGGTAAGTCCGAAGGTAAAGGATATCTTCACGCACTATCGCAAGACGCACAATGATGGTGTGTTTGACGTTTATACGGAAGAAATCCGCCGTTTCCGTTCACTCGGCTTCCTCACGGGTCTTCCCGACAATTATGCCCGTGGCCGCATCATCGGCGACTACCGCCGTCTGGCTCTTTACGGCATTGACCGCATCATCGAAGCCAAGAAGGCTGACCTGGCCTCGCTCAAAGGCCCGATGACGGACGCTCAAATCCGCCTGCGCGAAGAAGTGGCAGAGCAAATCAAGGCTTTGGCCGAAATCAAGGTGCTGGGCGAATACTACGGCTTGGACCTCAGCCGTCCCGCACAGAACGCACAAGAGGCCGTGCAGTGGGTTTACATGGCTTATCTCGCAGCCGTGAAGGAACAGGACGGTGCAGCCATGTCGCTGGGTAATGTTTCTTCGTTCCTCGACATCTACATCGAGCATGACCTGAAGCACAACCTCATCGACGAGACTTTCGCCCAGGAACTCATCGACCAGTTTGTCATGAAGCTGCGCATGGTGCGCCACCTGCGCATGGAGGCTTACAACGAAATCTTTGCCGGTGACCCCACATGGGTTACGGAGTCCATCGGCGGACGCTTCAACGACGGACGCACCAAGGTTACGAAGACTTCCTTCCGCTTCTTGCAGACGCTCTACAACCTCGGCCCCTCGCCCGAACCCAACCTCACGGTGCTGTGGAGCCCCGAGCTGCCGGAGGGCTTCAAGAACTTCTGCGCAAAGGTGAGTGTGGACACTTCCTCCATCCAGTACGAAAACGACACGCTGATGCGCGAGGTGCGTGGCTCCGATGACTACGGTATCGCCTGCTGCGTTTCCTATCAGGACATTGGCCGCCAAATCCAGTTCTTCGGCGCACGCTGCAACCTGGCCAAGGCATTGCTGCTGGCCATCAACGGCGGACGCTGCGAGAAGACGGGTACGGTGATGGTAGAAGGTATTCCCGTGCTGACTTCCGACAAGCTGAATTTTGAGGAAGTGATGCACAACTACAAGCTGGTGCTGACGCAGATTGCCCGCGTGTACAACGATGCCATGAACATCATCCACTACATGCACGACAAATATTACTACGAGAAGGCTCAGATGGCTTTCGTAGATACCAACCCGCGCATCAATCTGGCTTACGGTGCCGCCGGACTCTCCATCGCCATTGACTCGCTGTCGGCCATCAAGTATGCCACGGTGACGGCCAAGCGCAACGATATCGGCCTGACCGAGAGCTTCGACATCCAAGGCGAGTTCCCCTGCTTCGGCAACAACGACGACCGTGTGGACCACCTCGGCGTAGACCTCGTTTACTTCTTCATGGAAGAACTGAAGAAGTTGCCCGTTTACAAGAATGCCCGTCCCACGCTCTCGCTGCTCACCATCACTTCCAACGTGATGTACGGCAAGAAGACGGGTGCCACTCCCGACGGACGCGCTGCCGGTGTGGCTTTCGCTCCGGGTGCCAACCCGATGCACGGACGCGACAAGAGCGGTGCCGTGGCTTCGCTGGCCTCGGTGGCCAAGCTCCGCTACCGCGACTCGCAGGATGGAATCTCCAACACCTTCAGCATCGTGCCGAAGAGCCTCGGCCCCACGCCCGAAGAGCGTGTGGAGAACCTCGTGACGATGATGGACGGCTACTTCACCAAAGGCGCACACCACCTGAACGTGAACGTGCTGAACCGCGAAATGCTGGAGGATGCCATGGTACATCCTGAAAAGTACCCGCAGCTGACCATCCGTGTGAGCGGCTATGCCGTCAACTTCGTGAAACTCTCGCGCGAACACCAGCTGGAGGTTATCTCCCGCTCGTTCCACCAGAGTATGTAAGCCGCAGAACCAGAACGACAGTTTTTACTGACAATATAAGACTCCGGGAAGAAGCCTGTTACGTAAGGCTTCTTCCCGGAGTATTTTGTATGGTAGCTTTGGAGGTCATGAAGCGGCCACCTGTCATTCTCCCAGCACAATGACTTTGATGTAGTCTTTCAGATGGAAAGGTCCTTTGCTGTACCTGTTCTGCGAGTCGTTGAGCAGAAGCAGGGTGCGGCGGCCATCGTTGAGCGTGCGGCCCAAACACATGGCTTCGTAATTTGCAAAGTTAAGTTTGAAGGGTTGCGCGGCAGTTTTCCAGTGCGCCAGCAACTTCTTCACCAGAAAATGATTGGGGTCGGTTTGTTGCAGTGAAACACTGCTGTCGATGGGGTAGCCCTCGGCCGGGTTTACCAAATAGAGCTTGCAAACCACCTCGCTGCTCATTCCGCCGGCTGTGATGTTGGCCTCGCGTTCGAGCACCAGCAGACGGCCATCGGGCAAGGCCGTCAGGGCGGGCACACCATAGACGTAGATTTTCCCGAAATCGTCTTTGCGTCCCACGTCCATCCGGTAGGCGTATTGCACCACAGGTTGCAGCTCATCGTTGAACGCTTGCAGTCGCAGCAAGTTCTGTTTGCCCGGATGCAGGGGGCCGGCAGCATTGCCGTCAGCCGGCAACATACTTTCCGTGGTGGTCCAGAAACGGTGGGTAGAGGAACAGTAGGTCAGTGCCTCGAAGCCGTAGTTGGGCACGATGCGGTTCAGGGCAAAGATAGATGGGATGTTAAGCCTGCGCCCTGTGGGCTGCCCGTCGAGGGAATACTCCAGAATTTCCTGGTCGCCCTCACCGCTGATGAAGAGCGTGCCCGATGGAGGGAACCACGCGATGCCTTCGCAGTCGCGCAGACATACCCCTTGGGCGTTCACCCGTGGGTGGGCATTGCCCTTGAATTCCTCTAAGTAGACGTTTGTCACTTTGCCCGTGGAGGCACTCTGGTCAATGCAGAAGATGAAGAAACCGTCGGTGGGTTCCTTGTCGCTCACGATGGCGTAACGGTTGTCGCCCAGATGCGTAATGCCGCTGTATTGGGCACTGCCTATATTCCATTGGGCCAACGATTGCTGTTTCAGTTCCATGGCACTTTGGGCAGTCAGGTGCAGGCCGCAGGAGAGAAGGGCGATGAGGGCAAAAATCTTTTTCATGCGCTGAAAAGTAAAAGTTTGATGAGCGAATTCGGAGGAGAGATCAGTGAGGCGTGGAAGAGTACTGCTTGATTTGGATGCGGGGAGATGACTCAAACTATTCGTCGAGCAGCAGATCCATCACCATAGGCTGTGCCGCCATGAACATGGCTGCCAGTCCGCCCGGCGTGATGATGCTGTCCGGTTTTACATCGGTGAGTCTAACTCGGCCATTCTCCACCATGTACCAGCCATTGTTTTCGGGAATGTCCAGGTCGCCGTCCACCCCGATGTGGAGTTGGAAACCCGGATTGCGGTGGGCTATGTTCGCCAGAAAGCGCGGAACATTGATGACGCGGGCCATGGCGTAAGGTTTCGTCTCCTTGAGCGAGCCCGGCAGACTGAAGCGACGGTACACCTGCTCCACCTGACAGGCGCGGCAGAGATAGTCAACAAAGGCTGCCCGGACTGCCGTTTCGGTGATGGCCAGTGTGCGGATGTACACCTTTCCCGAGGCTTCTTTCACCGCCACGCAAAGCCCCACCATACGGTGCTTGCGACGGGCCACCAGCACATAGCCATCAGCCAAATCGGCTGCTTCGAGTCCCGCAAAGAAATCGTTTTCAGAGGGATGGACCATGAAGGGCAGTTCTGCCGTTAATCGGCGATAGAAAACGAAAAGTTCCTGCGGCCATTCGTCGGGGCGCGTTACCTCAATCTTGTCGAATGTGCCGTCCTTCGTCACGTCGAGCGGCAACTCCTGCCGGTAGACTGCCGTCCAGTAGGCACCATGTTCCGGCTTTTCGTAGAACTTCCTCATCGCCTCGTCAGCTGGGATGAGAAAACTCAGCGTGGCACCTTGGCGGAACAGGCGGCGGTGCGCTTCGTGCAGCAGGTTCGAGGCATAGCCTTTGCCACGGTAGGCAGGCAAGGTGGCCAGCCCCGACACGTAGCCGGCGTGTTGTACTGCACCGTAGAAGGTGACGCGGTAGGGCAGCAGCTGCATGGCCGCTACCACCTGGCCGTTGTGACGTATGGTAAGGTTCGAGTCGTCGGTGTATTTTTCCGAGAAATAGATATCCATGAAATCTTCCGTGTCGTCGAAGCACGTGCGCCACAGTTGGCGCGTCTGTTCCTTGATTTCGTCGGGAGAGAGTAGCATAGTGATGATAAGATTGTCAGTGAAGGGAGTGGTATGGTTGGGTTTGTCGGCGGTGAAGGGGTCATGCCCGGAGCATGGGGTGGCGCGTCATCACCGTAAACTTGTGCAGCAATATATGCGGATTATAAGAGAGTTTAGCCTTGCGCAGCCCCTCGATGCCCAAGTCTTCCTCGCGGTTGATGAGGGTGAACTGTGTCGGCAGCCTGCGGACAAATTCGCGGCAGATGGCAGGGTAGGCTCCTTCAAAATGCGTGTCGGCCTTTTCGGCACATACATCGAAGGTGTCGTAGTTCACGGAACCGCCGTAGGTGAAGGCCACGATGCGGCCTTCCACGCGCAGTACGCCGCCTTGGCCGCCAAGTGCTTGCCAGTGGGCGAACACGTGTTGGAGCGAGCGTTGCTCCGCTCGGTACGTATATAGTCCCGTTTCTGCGGCTTCAGTCTTTTGCCTTTCCCATAGGGTGTCCAGCTCCAGGCATTCGTCAAAGTCGGCCGGTGTGAGCGCACTGTATGTGAAGTCAGGGTAGAGGCGGGCAAAACGATTGGCGAAGTTGCGCTTTGATTGCAGTTTTTTCCCCGCAAAGGTGGCCAAGGCATCGCGTTGGTAGAGATAGTCCGTAAAGTTACGGTCGGCAGTGGCGTAGAAGTAGTCCGGCATGGCCTGTTCAAGCAGCGTGAGCGTGTTTTCACACACACCGAGCATCAGGAAAGGGTGGCCGCCTGCCTCAGCGTCATCAAGCAGTTCGGCCAGTATGCCCTGCCAGTTTCCGCCTCCCACGGGAGCCATATAGGCCCTGTGGCCGTTTGCCTTGAAGCGGAACAGTAGCCAGTTTTTGTAAAAGGCTACTTCTGTTTCGTAAAGGAAACGCCAACTGAAAAGGTTCATGAAATTGAGGTCGCAGTTGCGGCTTTCGGTGAGCCTGACTTTTTCTTGTATCAGCGGCCCGTCGGTAAGGGAGAGTGGATGGAAGGGAATGGCCATGGTCCGAGGGGAACAAAGGGATCATGTTGGTTGTCAATGGTACAAAAGGCAGGGCAGTAGCCGTCAGAGCAGGAATTTGCACACCTTGTCGCCGTCGTCACACGGAATGGCGAGCCAGAACGAGTCGCGGCCTGCTGTGAGTTCCTGCCGCAGGGGAGTGAGGGGCACGGAGAGATAGGTTTCGCGCGAGTAGTGTTGCGGGTCTTTGTTGCGTTGGTGGATGAGGCGTGCCTGAAGTATGCGTGAGCCGTCGGCACCTTCGCTCACTCCCTTGTGTTGCACACCAAAGTAATGCACTCCTGTGGTCGTGCCCATGATTTGCAGGTGCAGGTTGATGTATCTCCCGGTTTGCCAGCAGGACACCAGACAGACGGCATCAGTCGGCGGATTTTCCTGCTTGTAGCGTTTGACGGGCAGCGAGAGGATGGACGCGAAGTCGGCGAGATGGACCGACATTTTATTGCGTACCAGAAGCGAGAGAATGCGGTAAGTCGTGTCCGCCTTCAGTCCGTTGATAGGCGAGTCCAGAGGAAGCGTTTCGCCGTTGTCCATTACCAACATGGCGGCGCGGCCTGCCCCGTCGGTGGGCAGGTCTGCCAGTTCTTCTTGGTAGTTGGGCAGCGGCTGCTCATCGTCCGAACAGCCTGATATCAGCAGCAGGAGGAGGCAAAACGGGAGGAGGAATTTCATTGCACGGCTTTCAGGTGGTTGATAACGGGGTTGGCGTACATGGTGAGTATGCAGCGGCGCAAGAAAGGCTCGTCCTTGCCCGGCAGTTCGATGAGAGCCAGACGCGAGGCCAGATAGGCTTCGAACTTCGCTTTCTCCTCCGGCGTGTAATGGGAGGCAAAGCTGTCGGTGCCCTGTAGCAGGTCAAGTGCGGCGTAGTTGCCCGGATAAAGCGTATAACCGGCATGGATGGCTTGGTCGAGCCGTTCAGCCACAGAAGTGAAGAATGCTGCTTTGGGCAAGTGCGCCAGGCTGTCTATCCATACGTTGACAGGTTGGGCCAGACGGTATGATACTTGCCCTTTGTAGCCGAAAATGCCTGTCTGCATATTCGTCAGATCGTCCTGACGGCTCTTCTTGAACGCCGGGTTGTCGCGTTTTTGCTGGAATTCTTTCGCCTTGAGATAGTCGCAGGGGTCGTATTCGTAGGAAATGGTGAGCGGCACGATGTTGAGAGCCTTGAGGTTTTCGACCGGCGTGCCTTCACCTCCCAGAGCCATCATTTTGAGCACCGACTCTTGCGTGCGGTCGTCAGAGTCCTTGGCCCGTCCTTCGCGTTGGGCAATCCAAATATTCTCGTGCTTCTCGTTGACGGCAAAGTGCATATAGCGGCTCATACGCTTGCTTGAGGCCATCAGTTCGCGAATGTTGAGCGAACGCTGCACGATGAACGATTTGTTGATGCGCACCAGTGTCTTGATCCAGGGGTGGATAAGGAGGTTGTCGCCAATGGCAATTTCGACCGTTGTGCGATAGCCGTTCTGGATGAGCAGCACATCAAGCAGGGCAGCGTCGAGCACGATGTCGCGGTGGTTCGACAGGAAAGTGAAACTGCCGTCGCGTTCGTTCTGGGGAATAGCTTCCGTGTCAAGACTGAAGCCGGCGGAGCATTTGTCCATCAGCTGGAACACCAGCGGATAGAACAGGGCCTTCTGTACTTCCAGCGAGGTGTGGCAGGCATATATTTTCTGCTTCAGCACTTCAAGAGGAATACCTTTGTAGAACGATTGCATGATGGCGCAGAACTGCTCGTCGGCCAGTAGGCTGTCGAAGGCTGCGGGGAGCTCTTCGGGCAGGAAAGGACGTATCTCGTCGAAATCGTGGATGTTCATGGTGAAGGATTTTTACGGGGGTGTGCCGCTTGTGAAACCGGCACGGGTGAGGATGGTGGTGTCCCGAAAAGAGTTTATTGGATGAAGGCTTTTCCCGTGGTGGGGAGACTACATTTTTCCTTCAATGATGTCACTGAGCACATCCTTGATGTCCAGACCTGCGGCGCGAACCTGCTGCGGGATGAAGCTGGTGGCTGTCATGCCCGGCGTGGTGTTGATTTCCAGCACGTTGATTTGCTCGTTGTCCTTCTCGCCGGTCAGGATGTAGTCAATGCGGATGATGCCGTAGCACCCCAGGATGTTGTAGATATGGCGTGTGGTTTCGCTGACGCGCCGGGCCGTTTCGGAGGCGATGCGGGCAGGGGTGATTTCGTCCACCTTACCATTGTATTTGGCGTCGTAGTCGAAGAATTCCTGTGTGGTGACCACTTCCGTGATGGGGAAGGTGATGATTTCGCCGTCAGGGCGCTGGTAGCATCCGCAGGTGATTTCTGTTCCGCTCATCATGCGTTCCACCATCACCTCGTCGCTCTCAATCATGGCTTTTTCGATAGCTGCACGCAGGGCATCGGCCTTCTTCACCTTGGTGACACCGAAGCTGGAGCCGCCGGCGTTGGGCTTGACGAAGCAGGGAAGCCCCAGCCGGGCCACCAACTCGTCGTCAGCCGGGATAGGCTGTCCTTTGCGTACAAGCACGGAGTCGGAGAGATGGAGCTCCGGATAGGCACGGAGGAAATTGTTGAGAGCAAATTTGTTGAAGGTAAGGGCTTCAACAAGGACATCGCTGGTGGAGTAGGGGATACCAATGAGGTCGAAGTATCCCTGAAGGATGCCGTTCTCGCCCGGTGTGCCGTGTATAGTGATGTAGGCAAAATCGAATTCGTGGCGACGACCGTCAGAGGTGATGAAGGAAAAGTCGTTGCGGTCAATGGGGTGAAGTTCACCCTTGTAGGCCACTTTCCAGGAGTTGCCTTTGATTTCCACCACGTGGCAGTCATATTTTTCCGAATCCATGAACGAAAGGATGCCCTCTGCCGACCGCAGGGAGACATCGTGCTCGGAGGAGTCGCCTCCGGCAACAATGGCTATTGTACGTTTCATAAGAGAAAAGCGGTTATTCTGTTTCTTATCTGATGCCTTGAATATAAGTGTCCCATTTGTTTACCAAAGCCTGCATATCGTCCGGCAGTTCAGTGGTGAAGTCCATCTCCTTGCCCGTGCGGGGGTGTTTGAACCCCAGGGTGCGGGCGTGGAGTGCCTGTCGTGGGCATAGGGCGAAGCAGTTGCGGATAAAACTGTTATAAGTGCTGCTTTGGGTGCCGCGCAGCACTTGGTCGCCGCCGTAACGCTCGTCGTTGAATAGCGGATGGCCCAAGTGTTGCATATGGACGCGGATTTGGTGCGTCCGTCCGGTCTCCAGCACGCATTCCACCAGGGTGACGTAGCCGAAACGCTGGAGCACCCGGTAGTGAGTGACGGCGTGCTTGCCGATGCCCGATTGTGGGTCGAATACGGCCATTTGCATCCTGTCGCGTGGGTTGCGTGCGATGTTCCCCTCTACGCGTCCTTCCTCTTCGGTGAAGTTTCCCCACACGAGGGCGTTGTATCGGCGGCGTGTGGTTTTGTTGAAGAACTGCACCCCCAGGCTGGTCTTGGCTTCGGGAGTCTTGGCCACGACGAGGAGTCCGGAAGTGTCTTTGTCTATGCGGTGTACAAGGCCGACGGCAGGGTCGTTGGGGTCATAGTCGGGGTTGGACCTCAGGTGCCACGCCAGGGCATTGACCAGCGTTCCCGTGTAGTTGCCGCATCCGGGATGTACTACCAGTCCGGCCGGCTTGTTGAGTACAATTAGGTCGTTGTCCTCGTAAACGATGTCCAGAGGGATGTCTTCCGGTTCGATGATGTTTTCGTAGCGCGGACGGTCCAGCAGCAGTGTGACCACATCGTGTGGTTTCACCCGGTAGTTACTCTTCACCGGTTTGCCGTTCACGTGTACAAATCCGGCCTTGGCGGCCAGCTGGATGCGGTTGCGCGAGGTATCTCTGAGGTGGTCGAGCAGGAATTTGTCGATGCGCAGCAACTGCTGGCCTTTGTCGGCTACTATGCGGTGGTGCTCGTACAGCTCGGCAGACTCTTCGCCCTCCTCCTCGTCTTCTGAGGCATCGGTGTCATCGAACGTCGCGAGGGGGTCGGGAATGCAGGGGTGGTTATCGTTGTCGGGACAGTCCGGTTTGTCCGTATGCTCCAGACTTTCGTCTTCTGTCTGGGGCAGTGTGTTGTTTTCTTCCAATGGTTTGTTCTTTTAGAAGATGAGGTTACTATTCCTTTCAGATAGCTTTTATGCAAACGGGTCTTCGGCGGGTTCTTCCTTCTGCTTGGCAGGTGCTTCCTCACCCTCGATAATTTCTTCCTCATCCGGGTTGTTGAGAATGAAGTCCAGGCTGTCGTTGCCGTTGTATTCGTCTTCGTTGCCTCCCACTCCTACAACCAGCGTAATGGGTTGAGTGATGGAAATTCTGGTTCCGGCGGGCACGTTTTTCCCGTTTACTTTGATACCGTAAACCCATTCCGGGTCGCCCATAACATATTCCGTAGCTCCGAGTTTGAAACCCAATATGCGCAATTTGTCTTCCGCTTCGCGGCGCGAGCAATTGTCCGCCACGTCGGGCAGGGCTATGAGCCGTGGTCCGTTGGCGTTGATGGTAAGGTAGATGGTTCTTCCGGGTTTCACCTTCACGCCTTCTTTGATGGATTGCTCCAGAACGGAAAAGGGAGCGGCGTTATAAATAAAACCGGTGTCCGTCACTTCCATGTGCAACCCCAGTGCTTTCAGTTTGTTCATCGCCACGTTCTCGTCCAATCCGCAAACATTGGGCACAGTGATTTCCTCTCCATGATGGGTATAGTAGTCAATGAAAATGTAGGCGGCTGTTCCCAGCAACAGGGTAGTGACGATAATTCCCAGACAGTTCCCGACCAACATACGGCTGAATATCTTCTTGAAAAGTTCGCTGATGGACATGTTGTTTGTAGTGTGGAATGGATGATAGTAATGCGCGACAAAAGTACAAAGTAAATGACGAGCCGTATAATTATTAAGGCATTTTTTAAGCAAATGGGGGGTATGCCTTAGTTGTGTTCAGGTTGTCCGGTCTTGTATATATACAATACGAGCGATGCAATCCGCCGGGATAAGCATCGCTCGTAAGCCTTTGAGGTATATGTGGATTACGCAGGCTCTGAATTATTTCTTGCCGTGTACTTCGTCAGAAACGGTCAGCTTCTTGCGTCCTTTAGCGCGGCGGGCTGCCAGTACACGACGTCCATTGGCCGTCTGCATACGCTGACGGAATCCATGTTTGTTGTTTCTTTTGCGGTTGTGGGGTTGGAATGTTCTTTTCATTTTTGTTTATGCTGTTTTTGTTTTTATTTCTGTTCGGGTGGTGCAGAAGGCTTACTTCCTGTTGCCCGTCCCGGTCAAGGGTGGGGTGGGCATTGCATGGTCAGTTATCTGTAATCCAGACGAAAGCCTCCACATTTTCGGGGTGCAAAGTTAGGTAAACTTTTCATTTGTGAAAAGGTTTTGAAGAAAATATTACTTTGCGTTACCTTAGTTACCCTATGTTTTTTTATTTGGCAAAGCGTTTGGCCTGTTCTGCGATGAGTTCCCTGTCGTCGAAATAGTTAATTTTCATGGCGCGGCGCACGTCGGCCAATGTCTCAGCCGCTACCGCCCGGGCTTCTTCGCAACCTTTGCGCAGCATATCGTACACGCCGGGAATGTCCTTCTCAAATTCCGCGCGGCGTTGGCGGATGGGTTCCAGTTCTTCCTGGAGGATATTGTTGAGGAACTTCTTCACCTTCATGTCGCCCAGTCCGCCGCGCTGGTAGTGCTCCTTCACTTCGTCCAGGTTCTGGTAGTCGGGCCAATAGGCCGCGAAGTGTTCGGGGCGGCAGAAGGCATCGAGATACGTGAATACCGTGTTGCCCTCCAGGTGTCCGGGGTCTTCCACGTGGATGTGCTCCGGGTCAGTGTACATCGACATTACTTTCTTTTTCACCTCGGCTGCCGTTTCGGCCAGGTAGATGCAGTTTCCCAGACTCTTCGACATCTTGGCTTTACCGTCAGTACCCGGGAGGCGGCAGCACACGGCGTTTTGCGGCAGCAGGATGTTGGGTTCTACCAGCGTGTCGCCGTAGATATAATTGAAGCGGCGTACGATTTCGGTGGCCTGTTCAATCATCGGTTTCTGGTCCTCACCTGCAGGCACCGTCGTGGCGCGGAAGGCCGCGATGTCGGCTGCTTGGCTGATGGGGTAGGTGAAGAAGCCCACGGGAATGCTCGATTCGAAGCCGCGCATCCCGATTTCCGTTTTTACGGTCGGGTTACGTTGCAGCCGGCTCACCGTGACCAAGTCCATGAAGTAGAACGAGAGTTCGCAGAGTTCGGGGATTTGGCTTTGGATGAAGATGGTAACCTTCTCCGGGTCGAGTCCGGCGGCAAGGTAGTCAAGAGCCACTTCGATGACGTTTTGGCGCACCTTTTCCGGGTTGTCTATATTGTCCGTCAACGCTTGTGCGTCGGCAATGAAGACGAACATTTTCTTGAAATCACCTTCGTTTTGTAGTTCCACCCTTCGTTTGAGCGAACCGACGTAGTGACCTATGTGCAGGCGGCCGGTGGGGCGGTCGCCGGTGAGAATGACAGTTTCTTTGGACATATTATATATAGGCGTTTGATTTTGTATGCAAAGTTAGTGCAAGGCGAGTGCAGAACAAGAGGAAAGCCTCGGATTTCCTCATTTCTGCCGCTTAAAGGAACTCAGGCAACTGGTACAGGCGTGTGCCGTTGGAGCCCTTGACCAGTACCAGCCGGTCTTTGAGGGGCTTTTCTTGCAAGGCTTCCTTCACCGCTTCGACATCGGGAAACCAGCGCGAACCATCGGCAAAAGGTTTGAATTCACGCCCCACGAACCAAACTTCTTCAGGCTGTGTTTTTCGCGCCAGTTCGGCAATCAGTTTGTGTTCCTCCTGTGACGCATCGCCCAGTTCCCGCATCTCGCCGAGGATGAGCAGCTTGTGGGGATGGTCAATGGCGGCAAAGTTTTGCAGAGCCGCGCGCATACTTGTAGGGTTGGCGTTGTAGGCATCAACAATCAGCTCGTTCCTTTCTGTGCGGAGCCATTGGCTGCGGTTGTTGGTGGGTCGGTAGTCCGCCAGAGCCTGTGCGGCATCTTCGGGCGAAACACCCCAGTGTGTGCCCACTGCCACGGCCGCCAAAGCGTTCGGCAGGTTGTAGTCGCCGATGAGCTGCGTACGCACTGTTTGCCACGCACCGCCCCGCACGCGGAAGCGGAACGTCAGGAAAGGAGCGGCTTGCAGTACTTCTCCCTCGACATCGTAGCCCTGGCCCGGTGCGCCATAAGTCACTGTGGGCAGCGTGCCAACGATGGAAGTCAGGTGCTCGTTGTCTGCATGGAGAAAGACAAAGCCCTTGGCTTGGCTGCGCAGTTGCTCGTAGAGTTCTCCTTTCGTGTGGAGCACCCCTTCAAACGAGCCGAACCCTTCGAGATGAGCGGACCCCACGTTGGTAATCAGTCCGCAGTCGGGCTGGACGATGTGGCTCAGCGTGGCAATCTCGCCGGGGTGGTTCGCCCCCGTTTCGATGACGGCAATCTGATGCTCCCGCGTCAGTCGCAGCAGCGTCTTGGGCACGCCGATATGGTTGTTGAAATTCCCTTGGGTGAAGAGTACGTTGAACTTGCGTTGCAGCACGGCGGCGGTCAGTTCCTTTGTGGTCGTCTTGCCGTTAGTCCCCGTAATCTGCACCACCGGCCCGCCCCACATTTTGCGGTGGTAAGCCGCCAGTTGCTGGAGAGCCAGCAGCACGTCGGGCACCTGTAGCAGCCGTTCGTCAGTTGGCAGGGAAGGGTCGTCGACCACGGCGTAGGCGCATCCTGCCTCGAGTGCTTTCAGGGCAAAGTCGTTGCCGTTGAACGTCGTGCCGCGCAAGGCGAAGAAGATGGAGCCGGGAGGGCAGTCGCGCGTGTCGGTGGTACACACGCTATGTTGCTTGAAAAGGCTGTAGAGCTGTTCTGTTGTGACCATAATGTACTGTATTAAGCCGAAAGGGCGGACAAAAGTACTGATTTCTGCTTTATGGGGCTTGTTTCGGTAGGCGATAAACGTCATCTTATCGCAAATCCCTTAGGGCAGTCTTGTGTTTTGGACAACAACAGGGACACTATAAAAAGAAAACCAAGGCTTTCCTCTTGTCCTGCGCTCGCCTTGCACTATTTTTACGTAAAACAGGCTGCAGCTCGGCATAACAAAAGAAAACGGCGCAATCGACAAACCCTGTGGGGAGAGTGTACGGAGGCTAACCCAAAACTGTTGCTAAACGGTACATGAAGAAAGGGATGTCTCTAACTCCTTTTACCTGTGCCCGGAAGCATTTGACCTTTGAGTTGAGCGACTCAGCTGATGCGTTTGTCTTTCGCCCATTAAAGTAGTTCAATATCTCATCCTCATAGAACCTGATAGTATCGCGTACGGACTTGATTTCACGTAGGGTGCATGCAGAAACTTTCTCATACCATTCTTCAAACTTCTCCTTTGCGGTTTCCTTAGTGAGTTTCTTGTTGCGGAATATGGTTCTGAGGGAATTGACCAGGTTATATGCCTCTTCAAGCTTTGGATATAGTTCAAAGAGAATCTTCGCTCGCTTCTCTTGCGTTGCACTCCATTTCTCCCGACTCATGGCCAATTGCTTGCGACACCGGGTGAATGCCTCTACGAGCGTCTCTCCATTGTTAAGCTTAGGTGGTTCAAAACGCGTGTTCAGTCTCTTTGGCTTCCTGCCACGCTTGGTTTTCTTCCAATTCTTTCCATGCTTTGCCTTCATCCTGTTTCGATATGATTTTCTCTGCGCAGCCAGCCCTTCGAGATATTTGCGAAACTCAGCCTTCTTCTTGTTCAGTTCCTTTATTGCTTCTCGTTTCAGGCGCAGGCGTATCTCCTCGCATCCTTCGCCGCCTCGCCTGACGACATGGAAGCAATCACGGATAACTGTGGCTTTAGGAAATGCTTCTCTTGCTATGGCACGCATGCAGTCGGAGAGGTCCATCGTGATGTTCTCAACCATTTCCCGCTTATCCTCAGGAAGCTGCATGAGCACTCTCAGCACATCTGCAGGGTTTGTTCCCTTGACAATCGCAATGATTGCTCCCTTGCGACCACGGGCTTCCTTGTTGTGGAGAATGGTGTACAACTCGCCTTGGAGGGATGTTTCGTCTATGCCATGCTCCTTGCCTATGTTTTGCGGAAGCAGAATCCATTCGGAGGCATGCCCCTTCTGTCCCCACGTCCCGAAGTCACTCAGTGTGTCTTTGTATCTCTTCGCGAACGTGGCACTGTTGATCATGTATGTATAGCCTATCTGACGGGCGGTTATCGTCTCATTGTCCATCCGCTTTCTTTAAAAAAAGCGCGAAGTCTTTAGAGTATCGCGTGCCAGAATGCTTCAACTGTATCTTCTTGTCGAGAGCCACCGCCTTGGTTGTACCGTCTGGCATTGTCCACCGACGCCTGCGGACATGGAGGACTGTTTTCTTGTCACGTGTGGGAAAATCCAGAAGGCATGACTCTTCGCCGAAACCGTCACTTACTGAACCGCTCATGTCAGCGGTGCGATTGTCACGTTCATCAAGATAGATGTGAAGCTCGGTTGTGTACAATACTTCGGTGTCCAGTGTCGGAACCTCAGCGAAATCAGTCACTTCAAAGTACTCCAAAACACCTGTAGGAAGGAAATATGAGGCAAGGCCTTCATACATATTTATATTGCTGATACGATTCATGATGCAAGGATAATAACTTTTCTGCAATCATGTACCGTTTAGCAACATGTTTTTGGGTTAACCCCCGTACACTCTCCCCACAGGGTTTGTCGATTGCGCCAAGAAACCAGGTTTTTCTTTTTGTTCTGCGCTCGCCTTGCACTATCTTTGCCGGGTGCTGGTACGTCTATGCTCGGTTTTTCTATGATTATGAAGACGTTGGCGCAGTGCAGCACGCCCATCTTATCCCCTTTTTTTTACATGAAAGCCATCTTTCAGTTCTTCCTTTCCACCCTCTTTGTCCTACTCCTTCAGGCTTGTTCATCCGGAACGTCCCATTCGCATGAGGCACTCAACGGACAGCAGAAGAAAACCGTTGAACAGTGCGAAAAGCTGTTCCATCAGGCCCGGCAGGCACAGTCCCAAAGGCAGTATCAGCAGGCCGTGGAACTTTATGCCCGGTGTCTCGCCACAGATACCCCCGACACCGTCGTTGGCCGCCATCTGCAACCCACCGTGGTCGAGGCCATGCTCCAAATGATGAACTGCTATCAGGCAGCGGCCATGCCCGAAGAATGCGTGACGGCCTTCGGCAAACTGCACCGTCAACCCACGCACTTGCTGCGCCGCTTCTGCTGGCGCGACCTTCTGTCCATCGAAGCCTATGCCCTGTCGCGCACCGAACGTATGGGGCAGGCTGAAAGGCAGATGGAGCAGGTGCTGCACATGAGCGACAGGCAGCTGACCCACGAACAGCTGTTCCGCGACTATGCCTATGCCGCAGCCATTTTCTACCCTGACCCCACCCGTCAGGAACAGGTGATCGAGCTGTGCCGCAGGTGTCTGGAGGAGGCATCGTTGTGCAAGCACACCTCGGGCGTGCAGTGGGTGCAGTCCATGCTGGGAAATCTCTATGTGCGCACCGGCAAGGTGAACGAGGCCATCGGACTCTACGAAGACTGCATTGGTCGCGCGGAGGCACAGAACGATACGCTGGGCACAATTTGTGCCATGACGGACTTGGCCGAGGTTTACCTTGACTGGAATTTGGAAGATGAGGCTGAGGAAACGGTGGATGACGCGCTCAGTCTGCTCCGCAAGAAAGATTACAGTCCCTTGGTGGCGGTCAATACGCTGCTGCTCAAAGGGCGCATTTACCAAGCCCGCCAATGCAGGGAATCGGCTTTTTATTATATCGAAAAGGCGCAGCACATAGCCGAGAAGTTGCCTTACAACAGTGGAAGCTCCGACTGCGATTACCAGTTGGGGAATATGCTTATTGACTGCGCCGCGCCCGACTCGGCCGAGATGGGGTTCCGCCGTTTGCAGAAGGTGGCGGTCCATGCTACGCCGCAAATCAGGGCACGCGCGTTCTACGCATTGGCGCGCTATGAGAAACGACAGGGCAGAAATCGCGAATGCAGCACGATGCTGGACAGCATGTATGCCATCAGCAGCCGGATTGACTCTACCATCAACATACCCTACGCCAACGGTTTCGCCCTTTCCCATTACCTGGAACTCAACGACCAAAGGAAGGTGGCACAATACGCCAATGCCTTAGCGCGGAAGATTGCCAAAACGCAAAAGGACAACGTGCAGAGCAGGTTGGCAGACAACATCGTGAAAATGCGCACCCATCAGAAGGCGCAGGACCTGGAGCTGGAACATAGCAAATTGCAGTTGCGCCAAACGGTGTGGTCCATCATCATCTTGCTGTTCTTCCTGCTCATGAGCGTCTGGTGGTACTTCAGCCGCCAGCGCAACAAGATGAACCGCCTGCAACGTTTGCTGCTGGAGGGTAGGCTCAATGCCATGATGGACCGCCTGGAAAAGTCTGAAGCCACACGGTCGTCGCTGCAGCAGGAGTTGGAGAAGTTGCAGGCTTCAGCCACGGCAACGCCATCACAACCGCAGGAGACGGAGCGGCCGTTGATGGCTTTGCCAGATAGCGAGGACTGGTTCTCGGCCGACAATATGAACCCGTTGCAGGAACGCTTCTCGGCACTTCATCCGCATTTCTTCGAGCGGTTGGACAGCGAAGGGATGGGCGTCACCTTCAAGGAGAAGCGGCTGGCCATGCTTATCATGCTCGGCCTGACCCCCATGCAGATAGCGACCATGATGCAGGTGGCCACGCGGACCATCACCATTTACCGTTACCGCTTGCGGCAGAAACTCAATCTTACCAAGGATGACTCGCTCGAGGAGAAGCTGAAGGAGCTGATGGCTTGAAGGTGCAACGCCTGTTGGCTCCGCACGGACGGCGCAAACCGGGACTGAAAAAAGGAAGGGAGCCTTGGACTTGGCTCTCTTCCTTTTGCTAGTTCGCCCGACATGGGCATAATCTAATGGGTGAAAGTCCCGAGCGCGCCCCGATAGCGGGAAGCGCATAGTCCGAGGCAACGGTGTCTACCGCGAGGAGAATCGGAAGGAAGCTAAGGACAAAAGTCTGGCTCCACGCACAGAAACTTGATACAAGGCTCAAAATCAGGGGTAAGGTTGCTAAACAAACCAAAGCCCGATAGCTATCCGGACTGACGCGAGTAAATCAAGGGAGTATAAGACTGAAAGATTATGTTCTTAATCGGGGAGGTCTGTGGGGCGA